>DATCHD010000043.1:0-21188 GCA_036508555.1 Prolixibacteraceae bacterium | reverse complement strand
GAGCGTAATGCTGGAAACATGGAGCCAATGCTCTTTAAATACGATGCGCTTTGGGTCCCTTCCCTGAATATACATTATGCGATTGGTGTGGATGGTATCTCTGTCGCCATGATTGCCCTGACCGGAGTGGTCGTTTTCGCGGGGATTTTCGCCTCCTGGCAGATGGAATTTCTATCGCGGGAATTTTTTATCTCGCTGATTATCCTTGCCACCGGGGTATTTGGATTCTTTATATCCCTCGACCTCTTTACCATGTTTCTCTTTTATGAGATTGCAGTGATTCCGATGTATCTGCTGATTGGAATCTGGGGATCCGGTCCGAAAGAATATTCAGCCATGAAACTGACGCTGATGCTGATGGGCGGATCCGCCTTGCTGATGGTCGGTATCCTGGGTATCTATTTTAATTCAGCTCCTGCAGGCAGTCAACTGACTTTTAATGTTGTTGAAATTGCCAAACATCAGATTCCGATTGAGATGCAACGCTTTCTCTTCCCCTTTACCTTCATCGGTTTTGGTATCCTGGGAGCTCTTTTCCCCTTCCATACCTGGTCGCCCGACGGTCACGCCTCGGCGCCAACTGCTGTATCCATGCTTCATGCAGGAGTTTTGATGAAACTAGGAGGCTATGGCGCCTTCCGTGTTGCCATGTACCTGATGCCGGAAGCCGCTCATGAACAAGCCTGGATCTTTATCATCCTGACTACCATTAGCGTTGTCTATGGCGCTTTCGGTGCCATCTTCCAAAAAGATTTGAAATACATCAATGCATATTCTTCAGTAAGCCACTGCGGTCTGGTACTCTTTGCCGTTCTGATGATGAACACCACCGCCTTTACCGGCGCGGTGATCCAGATGATTTCTCACGGTTTGATGACAGCCCTCTTCTTCGCCCTGATCGGGATGATTTACGGCAGGACTCACACCCGTATGATCAATGAAATGGGTGGCTTGATGAAGGTGATCCCTTTCCTGGGTGTCGTCTATGTCATCGCTGGTCTGGCTTCTCTCGGATTGCCCGGTTTCAGCGGATTCGTTGCTGAAATGACGATTTTCTTCGGAGCTTATGAGCATGTGGATACTTTCCATAGGGTTGCCACTATCCTTGCAGTCTCGTCGATAGTAATAACCGCGGTTTACATTCTGCGGGTAGTGGGTACACTGCTGATGGGTCCGATCACAGACAAACATTTCAATCACCTGGAAGATGCCAACTGGTACGAAAGGCTTTCCACTATTACACTCGTCGTGGGAATTACGTTTATCGGGATGGCTCCACTCTGGTTGTCGGATATGATCAAATTCAGCTTGACATCCTTGGTGACGAAACTGGCTTCTGGCCATATTCCAGGCATGTAAGAACAACAAATTAGAAAAATAAAAACTTAAGATATGAGTTTAAGCGATATTCTGACAATGAGAAATGAGCTCCTCCTGACCTTTATGGCCATGATACTGCTCATCATCGATCTGAATTTGAACCACACGCAGAAAAACAGGATTATCCCCATTGCGATTGGCTTCCTACTAGTCATTACCGTCATTGGATTTATCCCTCAGCCAGATCAGACGCTTTTTGGCGGAATGTACCATACCAACGGACTGGTCCAACTGATGAAAAACATCCTGAACATCGGGGTGCTGATCATTCTTTTCCAATCTGTCGCCTGGTTAAAAGGACCTGCCAATGCAACAAAAATCAGTGAATATTTTTTCTTGCTGATTACGACGCTGATCGGTATGAATTTTATGATCTCATCCGGAGATTTTCTGATGCTGTATCTTGGCCTCGAACTTGCCACCATTCCTATTGCTGCGCTGGCTGCTTTCACTCACTTCAATACCAAATCGTCTGAGGCCGGTATCAAGCTGTTGCTTTCTTCTGCCCTTTCATCAGGGATATTGCTTTATGGCATCTCCATGATTTACGGTTCCTGTGGCTCGATCTATTTCGACGCCATCAGTGCCTCGTTCGCCAATGTGCCTTTGCAGGTGCTGGCTTTTATCTTCTTCTTTACCGGGATGGCCTTCAAAATTTCACTCGTACCTTTCCACTTATGGACAGCCGACGTATACGAAGGAGCTCCAATCAACGTAACCTCTTATCTCTCTGTTATTTCGAAGGGTGCAGCCGCTTTTATCCTGATCATCGTGATGTTCACGGTATTCAAGGCGCTCGCTCCGGTATATAAATCAATGATTTACCTGGTTTCTGTTCTTACCATGACCGTCGGTAACCTGTTTGCCATGAGGCAGAAGAACATGAAACGATTCCTTGCTTTCTCCTCCATTGCGCAGGCCGGATTTATCCTCCTTGGTATCCTGGGAACCAATCAGATGGGAATGAGTTCCGTCGTCTATTTCGTTTTGGTTTATATCTTCTCCAATCTGGGAGCCTTCGGTGTAGTAGCCGCAATCTCTGCCAGGACTGGCAAGGAGTCGATGGACGACTACAACGGATTGTACATGACCAATCCAAAACTGAGTCTCCTGATGATGCTTTCGATGTTTTCTTTGGCTGGTATTCCTCCGGTTGCCGGCTTCTTCGGCAAAATGTACCTCTTTATGTCAGCTGCATCGGGTGGTTACTACTGGTTGGTATTTATTGCCGTCTTGAACGCGACGATATCCCTGTATTACTATCTTCTGGTGGTTAAGGCGATGTTTATCAACAAGAATGACACACCGATAGCCACTTTCCAGAGTGATGGTTATACCAAAATCGGATTGGTACTCTGTGCATTGGGTATCTTTATTTTAGGCTTTTGGAGTCAGGTTTATGAGTTCATCAACGGACTGACTTTCGGAATCTGATTTTCCTGGTAAGAATTACAAACAAATTGATTTAAAGAACATGGTACTCAAAGCAAAACATATCGTCGAGGAGATCAACGGACAACGCTGTACGGTTGTAGAAAAAGGTATTGAAAAGAACAGACTGGATTTTCTGAAAAATCTGCTTTTGTTTAACAAGTTTGAAGTAGTTGTTGAAGAGGTGCCCAAGACAGAGGGGGAAACAGCTGTTCAGCTTTATAATATCGGAGTGACCAATCTGGTTTTTAATCCGGTGATTGCCGTGTATGAAATGAGCATGAAGAATCAGAAGGGTCAACCAGTTACTGCTCCTTATTGGAATCAGGAAACAACCGACAGCATCACAGAATATTGGCTTACAGCAAAGTAATTGCTCTAAAACTCTTCCTCCGTCTGTCTTGCTACTTCCAGGTAAAAAATTTTTGTTTGTACCATTAACTATTTGAAACATGATCTGGAACGAAAAAATGGAGTGTGCTTCCCGGGAGGAGATGAGGATTATTCAATCCGCGAGGCTGAAAGATACTGTTCAGCGAATTTTCCATGCTGTACCTTCCTACCGGAGGAAAATGCAGGAGATCGGTCTGACGCCGCATGACATCACGGGTGTGGATGACCTCAATAAACTACCATTCACCACCAAGGCCGACCTTCGCGACAATTATCCCTTTGGACTGTTTACCGTGCCGATGAGCGAAATAGTCAGACTGCATGCCTCATCCGGAACAACAGGAAAACCTACGGTAGTGGGATATACCCGTAATGATATTCAGATGTGGTCGGAAGTGGTGACGAGATCATTGTGCATGGCGGGCGTGCATCGCAACGATATTGTTCAGATTGCTTATGGTTACGGACTCTTTACCGGTGGACTGGGACTTCATTATGGAACCGAAAATCTGGGAGCCTCTGTGATTCCCATTTCCGGAGGGAACTCCTCCAAACAGATTCAGCTGATGGAAGATTTCGGAAGTTCCGTTATTTGTTGCACTCCCTCCTATGCGCTCAATCTTGCCGAAGTCATGAAGAAAATGGGCGTCGATCCTGGGAAACTAAAACTCAGGGTTGGTATTTTTGGAGCCGAGCCCTGGACAGAAGCCATGCGGAAAGAGATCGAAGCCAAACTCGGTATCAAGGCAATCGATATATATGGACTGAGCGAAATTGTTGGTCCGGGAGTTTCCTGCGAATGCGAACATCAGTGCGGAATGCACATCAACGAGGATCATTTCCTGCCTGAGATTATCGATCCTGAGACACTGGAGCCTGTTCCCGCGGGTGGGATGGGTGAGCTCGTCTTCACCACCATTACCAAGGAAGGAATTCCATTGATCCGCTACCGGACCCGCGACCTGACCAGGCTGATTTATGAACCCTGTGAATGCGGAAGGACACTCGTCAGGATGGTCAAATGCAAGGGTCGGAGCGATGATATGCTGATCATCCGCGGCGTCAATGTATTCCCGTCGCAGATTGAAACAGTTCTCTTACAAATGAGTGAGGTAGAGCCCCACTATTTACTGATTATTGAACGGGAGGGAATACTGGATACGGTAACCCTGATGGTGGAGGTACAGGAGCAGTTCTTTTCCGATGAGGTCCGGAAACTGCAGGAGTTGAGGATGAAAATAACCCGTCAGTTGGAGAGTGTACTAGGGATATCAGTCAACGTAAAACTTGTTGAACCGAAGACCATCGAACGCACTGCAGGTAAAGCTCAAAGGGTAATAGACAAACGTAAACTAATTGAATAACAATGATAATCAAGCAACTCTCCGTTTTTCTGGAAAACAAGTCGGGTCGTCTGCATGAAGTTTCAACGATCCTGGGCCAGGCAGGCATCAATATGTCGGCGTTCTCAGTCGCTGATACTTCAGAGTTTGGAATTCTGAGGATGATTGTATCAGATCATGAGAAAGCTTTCAGGGTACTGAGAGAAAATAGTTTTTCGGTCAGCCTTACCGATGTAGTTTGCCTGAATTGTCCGAACCAGCCGGGTGCCCTTGCCAGGGCGCTTCAGATACTCGCGGACAATGATGTATCCATTGAATATTTGTATGCTTTTTCGGTCGGTGATGCGGCCAATGTGGTGATCAAGCCTGATCTGCTCGACAAATGCATCGCTGTTCTGACAGAACACAAAATGGAACTTGTGAGGGCCAGCGATCTATACAAGATATAATTTGGCCTTCATTTCAGGATTTTTTTTTACCTTGCGTTCGACATAATAATAACGGATGAAGAAGATTTCAATACAGGGAATAAAAGGTTGCTTTCACGAAGACGCAGCGCTTAAATATTTCGGCGAAGAGGTTGAGATAGTGGAATGCAGAACATTTCGCAAGGTCTGTGAAATACTTGATCGTGACGAGGTTGACTGTTCCGTAATGGCTATTGAAAATTCCATCGCAGGTAGTTTGCTTGAAAATTATGCCCTTTTAAGAGACTTTCATTTAAGAATCATCGGGGAAATTTATCTGCATATTCAGATGAACCTGATGATTTATCCCGGGACGAAACCAAAAAATATCCGCGAAATTCATTCACATCCAATCGCCCTGAAACAATGTGCCGAATACATCGACAGAAGATTTGGGAGTGAGATTATATTAAAGGAAAAGAGTGATACGGCAGGCGCTGCTCAGGAACTCTCGGCAGAAAAATACGATTTTGCCGCTGCAATTGGAAATGAAAGATCAGCAAAGATCTACGGTCTTGATATCATCGACCGTGGCATTGAAACCAACAAGAAAAATTATACCCGTTTTTTGATTCTGGCCAAACAATCACTGCCTAATCCGGAAGCCGACAAAGCTTCCATCTCCTTCAAGTGTGGTCACTATTATGGAGCCCTGGCAAAAGTGCTGACGATCTTTGCTGACCACCACATCAACCTCACCAAGATTCAATCGATCCCTGTTATCGGAAAGCCGAACGAGTACTCCTTTCACGTTGATATAGAGTTCGATACGGTTGACGATTATGAAAGGGCCATCCATCAGGTATTGAAAAATGTCTCAAGCCTCGCGATCCTTGGTGAATATAAAAAAGCTGACATTAACTCTTAAATATCCAAGTTATGGAAAAGATTGCCATTTTTTTCGGACCATTAAACGGTTCTGTTCATCGGGTAGCCAAGCTTGTTGCCTCGAAAATAGGGCCGGATAAAGTAGATCTGATTCATATTAATGAAGCCTCTGCAGCAGATCTGGACAAATATTCCAGGATCATATTTGGTATTTCCACCATTGGAAAAGACACCTGGACGCAGAAATTCGACAACAATGATTGGACTAAATTCTTCCCGGTAGTAACTGAATACAATTTCACTGGCAAAAAGGTGGCGATCTTTGGATTGGGTGACCACATTACTTATGCTTATCATTTTGTTGATTCGATGGGCCTTCTGGGTAAGACCATAAAGAGCCAGGGGGGGAAAACTTACGGAGCCGTCAGTACTGATAGCTATACTTTCCAGGACTCGGATGCCATTGTCGACGGACAGTTCATTGGTTTGCCTGTCGATGAAGATTTCGAACCTGAACTTACTGAGAAACGCGTTACCAACTGGATAAATTCGTTGCTGAAGGAATTCTAATGATGAAAAACACACCTATACCTGCTTCGGTTGTTGAGGAGAAGATTGCCGCGCTCGAGGTCGGGGAGATAGGAAATGCCTCGATCAGGGAGATCGTCCAGCTCGTCAGCAGCATCGAGGCTGCTACCGGTATCAAGTACATCAGAATGGAGATGGGGATACCCGGACTTCCCCCTTCGCAGGTAGGTGTCGAAGCCGAGATAGCCGCATTACGCAACAATGTCGCCTCCCTGTATCCCCAGATTGACGGAATACCGGAGTTAAAAAAAGAGGCTTCCCGTTTTGTGAAGATGTTCATGGATGTGGAGGTTAGTCCGCAGGGATGCATCCCGACAGTCGGCTCCATGGAAGGCAGTTATGCTACTTTTTTGGTTACGGCCGCACGTGAAAAGGAGCGTGACACTGCCCTTTTCATCGATCCGGGTTTCCCTGTTCAGAAGCAACAGATGCTGGTGATGAACCAAAAATATGTCTCCTTCGATGTCTTCGACTTCAGAGGAGAAAAGTTAAGGGAAAAGCTGGAATCTTACCTTTCGAAAGGAAATATCTGCAACATCATCTACTCCAATCCGAACAATCCGGCCTGGATCTGTCTGACAGAAGAGGAGCTTAAGATCATCGGTGAACTGGCGACCAAATATGATGTGGTAGTGATTGAAGACCTAGCCTATTTTGCCATGGACTTCCGGCAAGACTTGTCAAAACCAGGAGTTCCGCCGTTTCAACCGACGGTAGCCCATTATACCAAAAACTGGGTGATGATGATCTCCAGTTCCAAAATCTTCTCTTATGCCGGACAGAGAATAGGCATTCTGGTCATTTCCGATCAGTTGTACCACCGACATTCCCAAAATTTGAGCGACAGGCTTCGGGTGCATGGTTTTGGCAATGCAATTGTACATCGTGTGCTTTACTCTATGACCTCCGGCACTTCACACTCTGCGCAGTTTGCCCTGGCTGCCATGTTCAAACATGCGAGCGACGGAGATTACGATTTTATCAGCGAGGTGAAAGAGTATGGAGAGAAGGCTCGCATTATGAAAAATCTTTTTGTCTCGCATGGCTTTCAAATTGTTTATGAGACAGATATTGACAAACCTATCGGTGATGGTTTCTATTTTACCATTTCCTATCCGGGAATGTCGGAGACTGACTTATTGCATCGCCTTCTTTACTATGGAATCAGCGCTATCTCTTTGGGTAATACCGGGAGCTCAAAACAGGGTTTGCGAGCTTGTGTCTCCAATGTAGGTCGTAATCAATTCGAAGAACTGGAAACCAGATTGAACCAGTTTCATCATGATTTTCCAGTCTTATTACAAACTGAAAGTTAGAAAGGCTGTTTTTTGAAAATATGTAAGATATCGAATAGAGAACAAAAGTCATAAATGACCTCGTTTCCTATTCCGAAATTTGAAATAAAAATAACTAACACAATGGCTAAAGTCATAGGAGCAGTAGTTGTTGACACGGAAGTATGCAAGGGTTGTAACCTCTGTGTTGTCTCTTGTCCGACAAAAACATTGGGGCTTAATCGCGACGTTAACAGCAAGGGTTATCATTATTCCTACATGGAATATCCTGAAACCTGTATCGGGTGCTCAAACTGTTCCTCGGTTTGTCCTGACAGTTGCATTACTGTTTACAGATTAAAATTAGATTAGCATTAATCAATTAAAAATCCAAATATGGGTGAATTAAGATTGATGAAAGGTAACGAGGTCATCGCTGAAGCAGCCATTCGATGCGGTTGTGATGGCTATTTCGGGTATCCGATCACACCTCAGTCTGAAGTGATGGAATCACTCATGGCGCATCGCCCCTGGGAAACCACGGGTATGGTCGTCTTGCAGGCAGAGAGCGAAATCGCTTCGATACACATGGTTTATGGAGCTGCCGGATGCGGCAAGCGGGTCATGACCTCCTCTTCCAGTCCGGGTATCAGCCTGATGGCGGAGGGGATTTCCTACCTTGCAGGTTCAGAACTACCCTGCCTGATTGTGAACGTGCAGCGCGGCGGTCCAGGGCTTGGCACCATTCAGCCCTCTCAGGCCGATTATAACCAGGCTACAAAAGGAGGTGGTCATGGGGACTATTCCTTACTGGTTCTGGCACCTGCCTCAGTACAGGAGATGCATGATTTCGTCGGATTGGGCTTTGATCTGGCCTTCAAATACCGGAATCCGGTGATGATCCTTGCCGATGGTGTGATCGGTCAGATGATGGAAAAAGTGGAGCTGATGGACCAGCAACCCCGGTGGACGGATCAGCAGTTGAAAGAGATGACTGGAAGCTGGGCTACGCGAGGCAAAACAAAAGACCGCTCCAAGCATGTGATCACCTCTCTGGAGCTGGATTCTCATATTATGGAGGATAACAACCTCCGATTGCAGGCAAAATACCAGCGGATGAAAGAAGAGGATGTGCGTTACGAAACCATCGATTGTGAAGATGCTGATTATGTGTTAGTTGCATTTGGCTGCGCGGCAAGGATATGTCAGAAAACGATTCAACTGGCAAGGGCCAAGGGACATAAGGTCGGACTCTTACGACCCATTACGCTATTCCCTTTCCCTGAAAAAGTAATTTCTGAGATGGCTGGACATATCAAAGGATTTTTGACTGTAGAGTTTAATGCCGGACAGATGGTTTATGATGTTCGTCTGGCAGTAAATGGAAAAACCAGGGTCGAATATTTTGGCCGGATGGGAGGCATTCTGCCTTCGCCGGATGAGGTAGAAAAGGCGCTGATGCAAAAATTTATAGGAGGATAAATCATGGCTGAAGTAACGGAAAGATTCAAAAATATCATCAGACCCGAGAACCTGATATACAGCAAATCGCCGGTTCTCAATGATGTGACGATGCATTACTGTCCGGGTTGCAGTCATGGTGTGGTACATAAACTGATTGCTGAGATCATTGATGAGATGGGAATCCAAGACCGGACCATAGGGGTTTCCCCGGTAGGGTGTGCTGTTTTCGCCTATAATTATATCGATATCGACTGGTCTGAGGCGGCCCACGGCAGGGCGCCGGCTGTAGCGACAGGTATCAAGCGCGTGATGCCTGATAAAGTTGTTTTCACTTACCAGGGGGATGGCGATCTTGCTGCAATCGGTACAGCCGAGACGCTGCATGCGGTAAACCGCGGAGAAAATATCGTCATGATATTCATTAACAATGCTATTTATGGCATGACCGGCGGTCAGATGGCGCCTACGACCCTACTTGGACAGGTCACCTCCACAACACCCTTCGGCCGGAACGTCGACCTGAATGGATATCCGTTGAAAATAACAGATCTGATCGCTCAGTTACCCGGGGCAGCCTACGTCACACGCCAGAGCGTTCACACCGCAGCTGCCGTCAGGAAGGCCAAGAAAGCCATCAGGAAAGCCTTTGAACTTTCTGAACAAAAAATAGGAACCTGTTTCGTTGAAATCGTATCTACCTGTAATTCAGGATGGAAGATGACTCCTGCAGATTCGAACGACTGGATGGTCAAAAACATGTTTCCACTCTTCCCGATCGGCGATCTGAAGGATGGTGGAAGAGAAGCGACAGAACCTTACCAGGTTCAACAATAAAGGTACTGTAGGGTCAGCCCTCGCGGCTGACCGCACCGGTCCCTGAGCCTGGACTCCCCTGAGCATGTCGAAGGGTCGAAGGGTCAAGGTGCATGAAAATATTGAAAGATCAAATATTCTGAAAGATGACTGAAGAAATAATTATTGCCGGATTTGGTGGACAAGGGGTTCTCTCGATGGGGAAAATTCTCGCTTACTCCGGGGTGATGCAGGATCAGGAAGTGGCCTGGTTCCCGTCCTACGGTCCCGAAATGAGGGGTGGAACGGCCAATGTTACCGTTATATTGAGCGACGACCGCATCAGTTCTCCTGTCTTGCATGAATTTGATACCGCAATCATCCTTAACCAGCAATCCATGGCCAAATTCGAGAAAATGGTCAAACCTGGAGGAACTTTGTTGTACGATCCTAATGGTGTAGTTAAACATCCTACCAGGAAAGATATCAATATATACAGGGTTGAAGGTGCCAGATTAGCAGTTGAGATGGGTAACCCGCTGACCTTTAACATGATTGTACTCGGCGCTTTCCTGCAGGCCAAACCGGTAATCAAGCTGGAAAATATCAAAAAAGGCTTAGAGAAGTCACTGCCGGAAAGGCATCACAAACTGATTCCACTGAATCTTAAGGCCATTGAGGTAGGGCAAGCCAATCTGGAAGTAGTACAAAAACTCTAATTCTGTCCATTTCTATTTTAATAGTTTTTCCCCTTTGGGGGTTAATCGGTATTTTTGCAGTCGACTATTGGGCTTATCTGGGATTCCCATTTCAATGATACCATGATCTATTAATGGTTTTACATTGGTGGTAAAATTCTTAGTTTGATTGTCTATCCCCAGAAAACTCAATATTTCATATCTAAACTTTTCTTCTTTCAGAAAGTCAACCAGTTCTATTAGCTTAGTTAGTGACTTAGTTACTTTCTTTGCTGACTTAGTTACTTTTTCAGTTGACTTAGTTACTATTATCTCCCTAATATAACCAATCATATCAGAGATGTCGTTATCCAAAATATCACTTAATGCCTGTAAATCAAAACTCTCTGAAAACAATATATCTATATCATCACGGGTCAACTTAGTTACTGACTTAGTTACCAACCAATCTTTATGACAGGCCAAAGTGACCAAAAACAGAATATTTTCTTCGTCAGTATAAAACACCGGTTCCGGATTACCATTCTTTGCCATTTCGTCGCGAATTACCGGAATACCTGTTGCTTTGCCTTCTGTAAGCTTTAATTCCTTCAGAAAATCTCCAATTCTCCGATTGCGGTAATCCCTGGCAATTACCCTTCGCTGTTGTAAATCAACATTTTTGATCGGTGGTAGAGGACCAGGATAACTTAAAATCTCTATTCGATCAGGAAGTACCTGTATTTCAATTGGTTTCTCCTCTGAATAGCTTTTGTGATAAACTGCATTGCAGATGGCTTCTTCGATGGCATTATAGGGATAATTACTGGTCGTTATACTTTCGGCCTGCCCCGTCACTTTTTTGGTTTCCGTTTTCAGCAGTTCTAACTTTAAATATGTCAGGCAACTACGGATTTGTTTTTGCAACGGACCCTTAAATGTCTCTGAACTGAAGTTTCTTCCGGAATCATCTCCATGAATAACCTCCACCCCAATTATTAATATCGTTAGCAAAGGCGCATACCGAATGTAAAACGTCTTCTGGATTCCAGCCCTCTTTGAATTCGAGCCGTTCCCATTCAACCACTTTCCCATGCAGTAATTCAGTTATGTTTACTGGTAGTGCCATCTATTTATCTTTTAATTTTTTGATCTCTTTATCTAAATCGGAAAGATAATTTTTGTCTTGCTGAATTCTAAAATGTTCATACTCTTCGGCGGCTTTTTCTATTGCTTCTTCGTGTGATATTTTCCCTGCATTTGGAAGTAGCTCCAAACTATTGCTTTTCAGAATCTTTCCTGATGGTGAATTTTTCAATGAGGTAAGGCCCATGTACTCTTTGATCGGCCCTGGTTGCAATTATTTCGGCAGCCGTTTGGCCGGTGATTGCAAAATGTAATTTATTTTGCACCATTTTGTAAAACAATTGGCATTCTTCGGCTTTGGCATTGTAATCAGCACTGCATTGTTCAAAAATATCTCCCAGCTTTTGGTACAGACGTCGCTCACTTGCACGTATCTCGCGAATCCGTTCCAATAATTCGTCGAAGTAATCTTTGCCAAATGGTCTACCATTTTTCAAAAGATCGTCGTTTAAAACAAAGCCTTTGATGATGTATTCTTTTAAGGTTTGAGTAGCCCAAATCCGGAATTGGGTAGCTTGTTTAGAATTAACACGATATCCGACCGCAATAATTGCATCGAGGCTGTAAAATTCCACCTTGCGTTTTACTTCCCTGTTCCCTTCAATTTGAACTGTTTCCAAAATGGAAATAGTTGCTTCTACAATAAGTTCGCCAGTTTCGTAAATATTTGCCAAATGCTTACTAATAGCGGGTATTTCAACTCCAAAAAGTTGTGCAATTGCTTTTTGGGGCAACCAAAACGTATCATTCAAATAAGTAACCTTTATCGTTACTTTTCCTTCGTTTTTGTTGTAAAGAATTATTTGATTCTCCATATTTTGATTGATATAAATACCTTGTCGTTAATTTCTTTACGATTCATCCAGCGAACTTTCTATATGGTCGTACCTTTCGCGTAATAGTTTTTTCAATTTGTATGATTTGCCATTTTTAACTTACCCAATCGTTTTTTATGTTTCCGGCTCCGCCGCCAATCTCATCTCCTCTTCTACTTCATAGTTGGCTTCGTTCTTTTCACTATCACCTACCGTGACCTGCCCGTTCATCAGCATCGGCAACAGCCAGTCGCGAAGTTTGGAGAGTTGTTGGTTTTCGGCAAGTGTGGTTTGCTTTTTCTCTTGTAAATTTTCCATGATAGTGTAAAACTGATCTACGATTTTATCTTCAGGAACCACGGTATAAAAAGAATTTACAAATGAGTCAAAAAGCAAGTTCTTGATTCCGCTTGTTTTACCTTCATAGCCAAAGAAAATGCCTGCATCATAAAGGCTATTCCAATAGTAAACGAAATTGTAAAGCAGTTTTTTATTTTTGATGGAGATAGGTTTGCAAAAATTGGAACAGATTAATGGATTCTCAAACCTCTTGATTGTGGCATCAGTTATGAAAGCAATACGACCAGTTGACTGTATTGGGCTTCCACCAGAAATTTCAATTATCAAATCGTGAGAATTGAGAAACTTAGAGGAGTTTTTTTCGTGAATATATCTAACCGGAGGTTTCAATTCGGCAAGGCCATTTAAACCATTGATATCCGCTCCCCGAATACATGTTACTTTCTTTGTGAAACTACCTTCCGGTTCTTCTTTTCCCCAATCACCGCTTTTGTCAGCTTTTATCCAATCTGCCATTTTCACAACTCCCCACCCCTCCGGAATCTCCCTCTTCAACTCTTCATTCCAAACCATTTTACCACCACTTGCTTTGTAAGGTTTGCCGTTGGCATCCGGAAAATCAAACTGCACAAACCAATAGTCGTAAAGCATTTTGGCCATGCCTTCCAACTCTGCATTGATGCTGTTGTTGAGTTCGATTTTGGAATCTAAAGATGAGAGGACAGATGCGATTTTTTGCTGATCAGCAATGTCGAAATCCGGAATCTCAAATTCCATCATTTGACTTTTATCACCTCTAGGCATTTTTGTCCCCTTTGAGCCTTTCATAGCATGGAGAAAGAAATCATCCCTAAAAATTGTGTAGTAGATAAATTTCGGATGATAACCTTTCTTAACTTCAAAAACTAAAACGTCAGCAGAACATCCACCGATTTTATCAGCAAACCATATCTTTTTCAGGTAAGGACGAATATTGCCAACAAGAATGTCCTTATGATTAAATTTTGAAAGATAATTACCCTGTGGAGGTAAACTAGATGCAATAGCTATTCCAGCCTTATTTTGCAACAAATTATCAGTTGTCACAAAACTGTCTAATGTAACTTCACCAATTCTTATTTTATTGGAAGAATACTTACAAGCTTCCTTTAGAAAAATTGAATTTTTCATATTTCAAACCCTCCCTCTGTTTCTGTATTCCCCTTTCCACCATTTCCTTTGCTCCAAACGATTTGACCACCGATGTCAGTTTCTCTTTTTAGTCCGGTGAGCGGTTGAGCCATCAATTGTGTCCGCAGTGCGGACACAATTGATGGCGGTTTGAAGATCACCCGTTGAAAGCCTACCCGATTAGAATTGCTCATCGCTCAGCCTCCTCATCTCCTCCCATTGAAATTCCTTTCTAAGCTCTTCCAGCAGTTGGGTTTCGGAAGGCAGGTAGAGCTGGTACTGACTTGCCATTATGGCACGGTTATCCGCTGGAAGCGAGAGTTTGACCATTTCGTTGTTTTTGCTGGCACACAACAGTATGCCGATGGTCGGATTTTCTTCCGGTAGTTTTTCGTGGCGGTCATAATGGTTTACATACATCTGCAGTTGCCCGATATCCTTATGGGTAATCTTTTTTGTCTTTACCTCGATCACCACAAAGCACCTCAACAAGCGGTTGTAGAAGACCAGGTCGGCGAAATACTCATCGTCTTCGAGCAGAAAACGCTTTTGCCGTGCCACGAAACAGAACCCGTTTCCCAACTCAAGCATAAACTGTTGCAAGTGCCCGATCAAGGCCGACTCCAAATCTTTTTCGTAGTAGTGAGGTTTCCGTTCAAGACCCAAAAACTCCAGAATCATCGGGTCTTTTACAATTTCCTGCGGAAGCTCGGGCAATCGCTCCTTGCGTGCCACTGCCATAACGGCCTCTTTGTCGTTGCTCAGCAGCAAACGCTCATACAAACCCGAACTGATTTGCCTTTCCAACTCACGCCCGGTCCAGCTATTTTTGACAGCTTCAAGTTCGTAATAGGCTCTTTTATCGATATCTTCAATAAAAATGAGCATTCTGTATTGCGACCAGTTCAATTGCGAACGCAGTGCGTTCGCAATTGAAAAAGTGCGGTAAAATTTACGACATTGTTCTAATATCCGGACTGAGAATCCGCTTCCGAATTCAGGTTGCAGCTCTTTAGCCAGATTTCGGATGAGATAAGTACCGTAGTCGGCACGATCCTTCCCGAGTTGTTCTTCATTAAAGATGCGCTCTCCCACTTCCCAGTACATCTGCACCCTGTAGAACTCCACACTGCGAACGGCTTGCGTACGGGCTTGTCCGATGATCGTTTTCACATCACTGACAAATGAGACCGAAATGATTTGATTAGGCTTACTCGTAACGTAGGTCCAAGCGAATACATCATTTTTAGTCATAAAAAAATAAACCACTAAAAACTTGACTTTTGATTAATTAAAATGTACCTCTGCAATGTCGATTCTACGGATTCGACGCCGTAAAGCCTCGGGGAGTTTCGCTCTTTGAGGCTTTGCTTTTAATTCAATCTTCTATTTTTTCTAATTCTTTAGGATTCTTTCTACAATCAAAAATTGAAACTATCCTGATTATATTGTCATTGAATCTGTAAATTATTTTGTAGTTATTCTCAATAAAAAAATGGTATTCGAAAGCCTTGTCAGCCAACAACGGTTCCTTTATACCAATCAACGGATTAGCTTCTAATAAAATGGATTTTTCTACAATTCCTTTTACGATTTTTCTGGCAACTGTCACGCTTGCCCTAAGATTGTGATAATCAAATATCTCCTGGAGTTGAATGAGTGATGTATCGGACCACAAAACTTTTACTTCCATGTTTCAATCTGGCCAATAAGATTTCGGGCCTCAGTTACTCTTCCATTTTTGAAATCATCCTCGGATTTTTCAACTATTTCATTGAATTCATTCAATGTCAAGGAATTTAAATCCTCTTTAAGTTTCATTTTCCTCTCAAATTGAAGCAGTTTTTCTAGTTTAGTCACTATATCATCGTCTGCAACCCGAAGAAATTCCTGGACAAAATGCAGTTTTCGTGCTTGAATATCCATGCTTTATTCATTTTAATATTCAAAGATAAGCAATATTTGTCGAACCCATCTTGCCTTGAATATAGGCTAATATTATGGTGGTAAATTCTCCTATTTTCTTTCACCGTTTTTTCTTAGTTTTAGTGCCTGTAATAATTATTTTACTAAACAGCATCTCTATTTATGAACATAAAATCAAGGCTGACCCTGATGAACTTCCTGCAGTTTTTCGTATGGGGTTCGTGGCTGATCTCACTCGGCGGGTACATGATGGGGCCTTTAAAATTTACCGGCGGACAGGTAGGTGGCGTTTACGCAACCATGGGGCTGGCGGCACTTTTTATGCCCGGAATAATGGGAATTGTCGCCGATCGCTGGATCAATGCAGAACGGGTTCTTGGAATGTGCCATCTGGTCGGAGCCATCCTTCTTTTTTGGGCTTCCACAGTTACCAATCCGGTTGTGATGTATTGGGTTATGTTGTTCAACGCGATGGCTTATATGCCGACTATCGCTTTGAATAGTGCCGTCTCCTACAATATTTTGTTACAAAAAGGGTATGATGTGGTGAAGGACTTTCCTCCGATAAGGGTATGGGGTACTATTGGTTTTATCTTCGCGATGTGGATCGTCGACCTTTTGGGTTGGGCAAGAAGTCCGGTGCAGCTTTATGTTAGTTCTATAACTGCCTTATTTTTAGGCATCTATGCTTTTACATTGCCTGCTTGTCCACCGGCACGAACCAAAAGAGATGGTTCCTGGCTATCGGCACTTGGCCTTGATGCCTTTGTTCTATTTAAGAAAAGGAAGATGGCAGTATTCTTTATCTTCGCTATGCTGATCGGTGCCGCACTTCAGATTACCAACACTTTTGGAGGCTCATTTTTGGACGATTTTTCCAAATTTGATCTTTACAAAGATTCCTTCGCCGTAAAACATCCTACCCTTTTGCTCTCTATCTCACAAATCTCCGAAACCTTGTTTATCCTGACTATTCCCTTTTTTCTGAAACGTTTTGGAATCAAAAAAGTGATGATTATCAGCATTTTTGCCTGGGTACTGAGGTTTGGCCTTTTTGGCGTTGGGAATCCCGGTCACGGACTGGTACTTCTGATACTTTCCATGATCATTTATGGAATGGCTTTCGATTTTTTCAACATTTCGGGGTCGCTCTATGTCGAAATGGAAGCAGAACCTGGCATAAGGGCAAGCGCACAAGGCTTGTTCATGATCATGACCAATGGGTTCGGAGCCTATCTGGGAGGCGTTTCCAGTGGCTTCGTTGTGGATCTGTTTACCAAAGACGGTGTGAAAGACTGGCCCCATATCTGGATGGTATTTGCGGCGTATGCCTTGGTGCTTGGATTGATATTTCCTTTCGTATTCAAATACAAGCACGAATCCATAAAAAGCACTTAGAATACTTCAACTTATAAGTACCTTCTATGCTGAACAGACAACTCCTCTCCCCTACCAGTATTGTTGTAGTGGGTGCATCCAATAACATCACCAAGCCCGGAGGCAAGATCCTGAAAAACCTTCTGGAACATAATTACAAAGGAGACCTTTATGCAGTCAACCCCAACGACGAAAATATCCAGGGGGTTGAGACCTTTCGATCTGTCAGAGAACTACCTGAGGTTGAATTGGCCATTTTAGCTATTCCTGCCAAAAGTTGTTCAGAGGCAGTGGCCGTCCTTACCAAAGATAAAAACACCAAAGCCTTCATCATCATATCCGGAGGATTCAGTGAGATGGGCAACGCAGGTGCTGCCCTTGAAGAAGAAATTGTTGAGCTGGTAAACCAGGCCAACGGATGTCTGATCGGGCCCAATTGCATCGGGATGCTCACGCCAGATTATGCAGGCGTTTTTACCGAACCAATACCCCGGCTTGAGCCAACGGGAGTCGATTTTGTCTCCGGGTCGGGGGCAACGGCTGTTTTCATCATGGAATCAGCGATTCCCAAAGGACTCACCTTTTCGAGGGTTATCTCGGTAGGGAATTCAGCTCAATTAGGGGTAGAAGAAGTTTTAGAACATTGGGACCTGAATTCAGAAAATGAGCCGGAAGCCAGGGTGAAGTTGCTATATATTGAAACCATCAACAACCCGGATAAATTCCTGACTCATGCTACCTCCCTGGTAAAGAAGGGATTCAGATTGGCAGCCATCAAAGCTGGAAGTTCTAAAGCTGGGAGCAGAGCCGCCTCTTCCCATACCGGGGCAATGGCCAGCTCCGATTCAGCCGTCGAAGCGCTCTTCCGAAAGGCAGGCATCGTGAGGTGCTATGGACGCGAAGAATTAACTACTGTTGCCTGCGTGTTGATGTCGAAACAGATGAACGGCAAAAATATGGCCATCATCACCCATGCCGGCGGACCGGCCGTTATGCTGACAGACGCCCTTGAATCTGGTGGCATCAACATTCCTAAGATACCGGATTCACCAGTTAAGGAAAGATTGCTAAGGTCACTCTCACCCGGATCTTCCGTTGAAAACCCGATAGATTTTCTGGCAACCGGAAATGCTGAACAATTGGACATCATTATCGATACGGTCGAAAACGAAATGGATGATATTGATGGAATGGCCGTCATCTTTGGAAGTCCGGGACTCACATCCGTCAAAGATGTTTATGAAGTTCTGGACAGGAAGATGAAACAGTGCAAGAAGCCAATATATCCAATTCTACCCTCGGTGATGAATGTAAAAAATGACCTTGCCTATTTCCTCTCTCATGGTAACGTCAATTTTCCGGATGAGGTTCTTCTTGGCAGGGCGCTAACCAGGGTCAAATTGACTCCCAAACCCTCCGGACAGGAGATTTTTTTAGACGGAGTGGATGTACCGACCATCAGAAGGATTATTGACAACAGCAACAATGGTTATTTAAAGCCGGATGTTATAGGAGAACTTCTGGCTGCAGCATCCATCCCATTCGTGAAGGAAATCGTTGCAAAAACCGAAGTGGAAGCCCTCGAAGCAGCCAATAAAATCGGATTCCCACTGGTGATGAAAGTCGTGGGACCGGTGCATAAAACGGATGTTGGCGGGGTAACCCTGAATGTCCGTTCGAAGGAGATGGTCAGCATCGAGTTCGGCCGCATGATGAAGATAAAAAATACTACCGCGGTGGTACTGGCTGAGCAGGCTGAAGGGATAGAACTGTTTCTCGGCGCCAACTATGAACCTACCTACGGACATGTCATTCTGTGTGGTATAGGCGGTATTTTTGTAGAAGTGCTTAAAGACACCACTTCCGGTCTGGCTCCGCTTAGCTTCGGAGAGGCCAATTCAATGATCCGTAACCTGAAAGCCTACCCCATCATTAAAGGTTTCCGCGGAAAGGCAGGTATCAACCGCAAAAAATTTGCCGAAATCATTGTACGTCTTTCCTCTATGCTTCGTTTTGCAACTGAAATTAAAGAGATGGACCTCAATCCGTTGATGGGGAGCGGGGATAAAATCGTGGCCGTAGACGCCAGGATCAGAATTGAACGGTAGAGACAAGGCATGCCCTGGATAGGATGTAATTTGGTGTGAATTTTGCAAATTTCCCCAAAAATTTTGCAACATCTTCCGAAATTAAAGGGCTCACCTTTGTGATGTGATAATGATGTCACAAATTAAAAATGAACTAATGAAACTTAAAAAAGTATCACCAATCGTTGCAATGCTTTTGTTTGTATTGGTGTCGGGTTGCAACAAAGACTTGGGTAATGGATCATCCGATATGTCATTAAAGTCAGCCGCCGTTTTATCTTCTGATTTAAAATCAGCTGAGCTTCCGTCGACAAGTGGATCCCTGGCAGGTGTAAATCTTGGTGTTGCCGGTGATTTTGTGATTCTGTCAAAAACAGGAGTTACCGATGTCTATAAATCTGCCATTACAGGAGATGTTGGATCAAGTCCAATCACCGGTGCAGCTGTACTTGTAAAATGTTCAGAAGTGGTTGGAACAATTTACACTGTCGATGCAGCAGGTCCACTGCCATGCAGTGTTACTAACGCCACGAGGTTAGGTACTGCAGTTCTTGACATGCAAGCCGCATACACTGATGCAGCAGGCCGTGTAAACCCCGATTTCCTGAATTTGGGCGCCGGAAATATTGGAGGTAAAACTCTTACTGCTGGTTTGTATAAATGGTCAACTTCACTTATCATCCCTACCGATATTACTATCTCGGGCAGTCCGACTGATGTATGGATCTTCCAGGTTGCCGGAACACTTATAATGAGTTCAGCCGTGAGAATTACCCTTGCAGGTGGTGCACAGGCAAAGAATATTTACTGGGTCGTAGCAGGTGCCGTTACCTTTGGAACAACCAGTCATTTCGAAGGGAACATTTTAGGGCAGACCGGTATTAATTTACAGACAGGTGCAACAATAAACGGAAGGATGCTGGCACAAACTGCAGTAACTCTTCAGATGAATACAGTTGTAATGCCATAACAGTTCAAAGCAATTATATTCTCCCAAAGAGGCTGCCGCAAGGCAGCCTCTTTGGTTTTCCCTGAATTTTCTATTAATGGTTTTTAATAGGGCAATTACATTTCAGCATTATTAAAAAGTTTGGCAGACAGCACTAATTTGTTATATTTGTTTCAGTAAATGAACTTATTAGGGTTGGCGATTGGCCACGCTGTTTTTGCTCAAAAGACAAAACCCAATTTAGTAATCCGACACGACCAATCAATTGTATCAAATAACCTGCAAATATGAATGACAAGGATAAAACCAAAGAAGAATGGGCAGCAGAGTTAATCATTGCCAACAAAGAACTTACTTTTCAAAACGAAGAAAAAGAAAAGCGGGCAGCAGAATTAATCATTGCTAATAAAGAGCTTGTCTTTCAAAACGAAGAGAAAGGGAAACGTGCAGCAGAGTTAGTCATTGCCAATAAAGAACTTACTTTTCAAAACGAAGAGAAAGAAAAACGGGCAGCAGAGTTAGTCATTGCTAACAAGGAAATGGAGGCGTTTTCATATTCAGTCTCTCATGATTTGCGCGCTCCGTTGCGACACATAAACGGGTACGTTGAATTGCTTTTAAGCCGCTTTTACGATTTCCTTCCTGAAAAAGCAAGGCATTACTTAAATAATATAGCCGATTCGGCCAGCCAGATGGCTACGCTAATTGACGATTTGCTGCAATTTTCACGCAGCGGCCTACAGGAAATGCGACTTGCCGACCTGGACATGAATATCATTGT
>DATCHD010000042.1:0-46333 GCA_036508555.1 Prolixibacteraceae bacterium | reverse complement strand
GAACCTCTCGCTTACCAATATTTTTGATGCGCTGGAGAAGAACAACGAGAATACAGGGAGCGCCTATATCGATAAGAAACCCAATGCCTATTTTATTCGCGGCATCGGATTGGTCAAAACGCTGGCCGACATTGAAAAAATTGTTGTAAAGTCGAATAGTTCCGGTATCCCGATATTAATCAGGGATATAGCCACCGTGAAATATGGCAGTGCGACCCGGTACGGGGCCTTCGTGGTAGACACTACCGAGGCCGTTGGTGGTGTAGTCATGATGCTGAAAGGCGCCAATGCCCATGAGGTCAATGACAATGTCAGCGAACGCATTGCCACCATCCAGAAGTCGATGCCAAAGGGTGTCAGGATTGAACCTTTCCTGAACCGTTCCGATCTGGTTGGCCGGGCGATTGGCACTGTTTCCAGGAACCTGCTGGAAGGCGCCCTGATCGTTGTTTTCATTCTCGTTTTGTTGCTTGGCAACATGCGGGCCGGACTCATCGTTGCCTCGGTAATTCCGCTTTCCATGCTCTTCGCCATCTCCCTGATGAATATTTTTGGTGTATCGGGTAACCTGATGAGTCTCGGCGCTATCGATTTCGGATTGATTGTCGATGGCGCCGTGATTATCGTTGAAGGTGTGGTACACAGGATTTTCCTCAGCAAGCATCACCACCAGGGGGTTGCGCGGTTAACGCAGGACCAGATGGACGAAAATGTATTCGAATCGGCCAGACGAATGATGAGCTCCGCCACCTTCGGACAAATTATCATCCTGATTGTATATCTGCCCATCATTGCACTGGTTGGTATTGAAGGCAAGATGTTCCGTCCGATGGCCCAGGTAGTGGCTTTTGCCTTGCTGGGTGCTGCCATTCTCTCCCTGACTTATGTTCCGATGGCATCCGCCTTGTTTCTGAGCAAGAAAACCGCACATCGTCGCAATATCTCCGACAAGCTGATGGACAGGCTTCACAAGATATTTTATCCGGTGATAACTTATTCCCTGAAGCACAAGCTATTGGTGTCTATCTCTGCTGTGCTGCTGTTTATTTCAAGTTTGTTCCTGTTTAATTCACTGGGCGGTGAGTTTATTCCTCAACTGGAGGAGGGCGATCTTGCTGCCGGGGTGATTACGCTGCAAGGTGGCTCCCTTTCCAACACCATCGAAATGGTGGAAAAAGCCAACAAAATTTTGTTAGCGGAATTCCCTGAAATCATTCATACCGTCTGCAAAATTGGCTCCGGTGAGATACCTACCGACCCGACACCCATGGAAACGGGCGATTATATCATTACCCTCAAAGACAAGAGTCAGTGGACTTCCGCCTCCACGCGCGAGGAACTTGTGGCTAAAATGGAGGAGGCGCTGATTCCGCTTGCCGGGGTAAAATTTGAATTTCAGCAACCTATTCAGATGAGGTTCAATGAGTTGCTGTCTGGCTCCAAACAGGATATCGCCGTGAAGATATTTGGAGACGACCTTTCCGTTTTGGCCACAAAGGCTACGGATGTTGAAAATATCATTAAAAAAGTTGCAGGGGTCGAAGATATTAACGTCGAAAAAGTCACCGGACTGGCCCAGGTACAAGTCGATTATAACCGCGACAGACTTGCCCAGTATGGTCTCTCGGTAGGTGATGCCAACCGGATCCTTCGCGCCGCTTTTGCAGGTAGTCAGGCAGGCGTCGTGTATGATGAGGAAAAGCGCTTTGGCTTGATTGTCAGGCTGGATCAGGATTTTCGACAGAGTCTGGAGGATGTTAAGAGCCTGTCGGTCACCTTGCCTAACGGCGGACAGATCCCCTTTGAGCAGGTGGCGGATATTTCGATAAGGTCTGGTCCGGCACAGGTTTCCAGAGAAAATACCAAACGGCGCATTACCATTGGGTTCAACGTCCGCGGACGCGATATTCAAAGTGTAATAGAGGATGTAACTGCCAAAATTGACAAACAGGTTCAGCTGCCGACGGGTTATTTTGTGAATTACGGTGGTCAGTTTCGTAACCTGGAAGCCGCCAGGGCAAGGTTATCCATCGCAGTACCGATTGCCTTGCTGCTGATTTTTGTGCTGCTGTTTTTTACTTTCAATTCGGTCAAACAAACATTCCTGATTTTCACCGCAGTACCATTGTCTGCCATTGGCGGAGTCTATGCACTCTGGTTGAGGGATATGAACTTCTCGATTTCGGCAGGAGTTGGGTTCATTGCCTTATTTGGGGTGGCGGTTCTGAACGGAATCGTGCTGATTGCCGAATTCAACCGATTGGAAAAAGAGGGAATAAAGGATGTCACAGAAAGAGTCCTTCAGGGACTGCAGTCGCGGTTACGCCCGGTTATCATGACGGCCGCCGTGGCTTCATTGGGCTTTCTGCCGATGGCTTTATCCAACTCGGCAGGGGCGGAAGTTCAGAAACCCCTGGCAACAGTTGTGATTGGCGGACTCATCACCGCAACACTGCTGACGCTGATCGTGCTTCCTGTGTTTTATGTTATTTTCTCCACAAAAAGCTTACGGACCCTGGTAAAAAGAAAGACTGTCAATTTGCCGATAATGATCCTATTATTATTGAGCTTTTCGCTTCCCGTTCAGGCCCAAAAACCGCGCAAAATAAATCTGCATGAGGCCATTCAGACGGCGCTGGACAGCAATCTCGAAATTCGTGCGGCAGCTTATTCTGTTGATGTTCAGAAGGCTTTAAAAGGCTCCTCGTGGGATCTTCCGAAGACTTCTATCGACGGACAGTTCGGACAATTTAATTCGTACAGCAAAGACAACAGCTTCACGGTCTCCCAGTCATTTGCATTTCCTTCAGTTTATGTCAATCAGGGAAAGCTGGCCGGTGCCAATGTCAAAAGCAGTGAATGGCAACTTAAAACCTCTCAGATTGAAGTTGCGACACAAGTCAAACAAGTCTACAATCAATTGACCTACCTCTACTCCAAATACAAATTGTGGATGTACCAGGATAGTCTCTATTCGGGCTTCAGCAGGGCTGCAGAATTGCGCGCCAAGGCAGGAGAGACCAACCGCCTGGAGATGATCACTGCCCGGTCGCAGAGTCTGGAAGTTAAGAATCAACTCCAGCAAATAAAGGCTGATATCGGAATTCTTAACCGGCAGCTGGCTACCTTGCTGAACGTCGATACCCCGCTGAGTCCGGCAGATACGGTTCTAACCCGTGCTGATTATCTGCCTTTTGCCGATAGCACGGCGCTGCTGACTAATCCTTTGCTTGGACAAATTAATCAGCAGATTGAGATTGGCCGCATGGAGAAAAAATTGGAACAAAGCAGGGCCTTGCCCGATTTCAATGTGGGTTATTTCAGTCAAACCATGCAGGGAACCACCGAAGTGAATGGACTACCGCGGATTTTTGGTCCGGGCGACCGCTTTACCGGAATCCAGGCTGGCATTGCGATCCCGCTTTGGTTTGCCCCGTATTCCGCTAAAATAAAGGCTGCCAGGTTAAAGGAAAAGGCAGCCGAAGCCAGTGCCAGTCAATTTTCCAGATCGCTCGGAGGTAAGTATCGCTCCTTGTTGGATGAATATGAAAAATTCAGGATCAGTGTAGAATATTATGAGAAACAGGCCTTGCCGGAAGCCGGAATGATCATCGATCAGTCGATCCGCAGTTACAAGGCTGGAGCGCTCGATTATCTTGAGTATGTATTGAGCCTCAGCAGGGCATTCAATATAAGACAAAACTATCTGGAAGCACTGAATAATTACAATCAGACAGTTATCAATATCGAGTATATTACAGGTAAATTATTTTAAATCAATCAGATATGTCAAAATATAGTCTTACAATATTAGCGCTTTCTTTTCTGATATTCGGCATGGCGGGAGCCTGCAGCAGCGGTAAGAAGTCGAATGCAGAAACCAAAGCAGAGGAAGTACTTCCTGAAGATGTGGTGGAATTGCGTGCTGATCAGATTAAGTTAGCAGGTATCCAGACCGGAGTCATTGAGAAAAAATCACTCAGCGGCACATTGAAAGTCAACGGCATCGTCAGCGCGGCACCTCAGAATCTTGCCACTATCTGTGCACCGATGAGCGGATTCGTCAAGAGTACCACCCTGATGCCGGGTAATGCCGTTTCAAAGGGACAGGTTCTGGTGGTAATCGAGAACCAGGAGTTTGTGGATATCCAGCAAAACTACCTGGAGGCCAGGAACAAACTCGAATATGCCGAAGCAGAATTCAAACGGCACAGCGAGTTATTTAAGGAAGACGTCTATTCGGAGAAGAATGTTCAGCAGGTAACGACAGAATATAAGAATCTCAAGGCGCAGGTAAGTGCATTGAAACAGAAACTGGTTCTGATCAGCATCAATCCGGATAATCTGCAGGAAGACAACATTAGCCGCTCCATTTCATTGGTTTCGCCCATTACCGGCTATGTCGATGCGGTGAATGTCAACCTTGGAAAGTATGTTACACCGACGGATGTCATGTTCAGAATTGTCAATAATGACAAACTTTATCTGGAACTTACCCTTTTCGAAAAAGATGCCAATAAAGTTGCCAAAGATCAAAAGATCAGGTTCTATATCAACAATGAATCAGAACAGCATGCTGCCATCATTACCCAGACCGGGCAGTCTGTCAGTTCAGATAAGACCTATAAGGTATATGCCAGTGTAACAGGTGTTTGTAAGAGCGTCTTACCAGGAATGTACGTGAATGCCATCGTTGAAACCTCCGGAGATCTGGTGACGGCCTTACCTTCCGGAGCAGTGGTCAACTTCGACGACAAGGATTACATTTTTGTTTTCGATAAGAACAAGGAAGAGGGAGGGAAACCCTTCACGGAATATAAGATTGTTGAGGTTAAGAAGGGGGTCACCGATGGGGGATATACGGAAATAATTCTGCCGGAAGGGTTTGATTTTGTCCATGCCAAAGTTGTGGTGAAAGGCGCTTATACACTATTGTCGGCAAAGAAAAATGCCGGTGAAATGGCATGCTGATTAATCGTTGAAGCGGAATCCTATTCCACGAACCGTCTCCAGAAAATCATAGTCAAGATATTCTGACAGTTTTTTGCGGATATTTTTCACATGCACATCGATGTAGTTGGAGTTATAATTCTCCTCAAAAATATCCCCCCAAATATGCTCTGAAATCTGTAGTCGGGTGGCTACCTTGTTCTTGTTGAGGATCAGAAAACTAAAGATATCGTATTCCTTTTTAGTAAGTAAAATCTCGTGTCCATCAGAAAATACTTTCCGTTTATCCAGGTCTATTTCGAGCCCGTGCACTTGAATAATATTGCCTTTTAAACCGTGCTTTCTCCTGGTCACAGCCAAGATGCGCGATTTCAGTTCAACCAGAGAGAAGGGTTTGGGAAGATAATCATCTGCACCCAGGTCGAGTCCCTTGATGCGGTCTTCGATGGAGGTTCGTGCAGAAAGAATGATGAAGGAAGCAGAGGATTTATTTTTCATAGCCTCTTTCAAAAGGTCTATTCCTTCATAGTCGGGTAAACCAAGATCGAGCAATATCAAATCGTAATCGTTGGAAAAAATCTTGTCAGAGGCGACTCGTCCGGTGTGGGCTTCGTCGCATTTGAATCCTTCTTTTTCAAGAAACTGACGAATCTCCCTGGACAGAGGAAGCTCATCTTCAACGATTAACACATTCATATTGATGATGGTTGGATCAATAAATAAAAAAAACCGAAATTATTAATATCTTGTTCAAAACAAAAGGTGGAGTTCATTATGAGATTAGAATTAAAACTTGCATTAATTAGCGCCATATCAAAGATCGTTATTTTTTTGATCCTTTTCATGATAGTCGAACAATTGATTGACAAAATTGCCTTACAATATACAGACAGGAACCTGCTGAAGATGAAGGATAAAACATTGTCCATCGTGCGTAAGATAGGTATCAAAAACTACCTGGATGCCGAAAAGGACAGTGCCTTTGCAAGTTACAACATTCTGAAAGACGAGTATATCTCCATCTCCCTTGATCTCGAAGGAAGAGCGGAACAGCAGGCTTTTTCGCAGGAAGTGAGAGTTATCGAGGAGGAAGAATTTGATTTCAGGATCCTTAACTACACCTTTGAAATAAATCAGCAACTTTATTCCCTTGAGATTGGGAAGAATATGCAGTTGATTTATAACCTGGACCGGACACTCACAAACATCTCTTTATCAATAATATTTCTTGTATTGTTTGTGACCATTCTCTTCGATATTGGGATATTCAAGTACCTGCTTCATCCATTGAATCAGAAGATTATCCCAAAAT
The DNA here is from genome assembly GCA_036508555.1 of Prolixibacteraceae bacterium. Taxonomy (GTDB): domain Bacteria; phylum Bacteroidota; class Bacteroidia; order Bacteroidales; family Prolixibacteraceae; genus CAINVV01. The sequence goes on along the minus strand of DATCHD010000042.1, from coordinate 40,071 downwards.
TGAAGACTGTTGTTAATCCGGAGAGCTTTAATTATTCCGAGATAGGATCGACCACATCAGATTTTGTGCTGCTGAACACAACGATTAATGAATTGATGCACAAGGTGAATGATATCCTAAAGACGCAGAAGAAGTTCATCTGTGACGTCTCCCATGAGCTGTTTACGCCAATTTCTGTGATGCAGTCTAAACTGGACAATTTGTTGGTTTCCGGAAAATTGCCAGCAAAGACTGTCGCTTTAATTTTGGATCAGCAGAAGCAATTGTTTCGTTTACAGCATATTATCAAGGCTTTGTTGCTGATTTCAAGAATTGAAAATGATCAGTACGACAAAAATGATACATTTTCCTTGCGCGACCTGATCGATGAAATTGTTTCAAACATCGAGGAGCGCGCCTTAATCAGCAACATCACCATTAAAAACGACATTTCTTCCTCCACAACCTTGTCAGATGTCAATAGGTATCTGATATACATACTTTTATTTAATCTGGTAAGCAACGCCATCAAATATAACAAAGAGGGTGGAGAGGTCAGAATATCCTATTTTATGAAGGATAGTGTTTCTATTATTGAGGTCGAAGACAACGGGATGGGTATTTCAGCCGAAAATATACCCTTGATATTTAACCGCTTCAAACGTATTGAGGAAGGCACGGAAGAAGGGCAGGGATTAGGTTTGTCGATTGTGAGCAGCATCGCTGCTTTTCATGATGCAAAAGTTGAGGTAAAGTCCGAGCCAGGTAAAGGCTCTCAGTTCAGATTTTGTCTTCCGGTAAAAAATTTGAATTAATTTGCGTTTTCTTCAAATACTTCACGATTTCTTCATAATACTGAGCGTACGTTTGTGCAGTAAATCCACTTTAAAAAATATTTTAAGATGAAAAAATTAGTTATGTTATTGAGTTTCGCTCTTATGATGGGCGTTGTTGTTGCTAATGCACAGGACAAAAAAGCTACTGTTGCTCCTGCAAAGAAAGAAGCTGCTGCGAAAAAAGTTGCTCCTGCTTCAGCTACTGCTGCTGCTCCAACTACTACTGCAAAGAAAGCTGTGGCTGCGAAACAAGCTCCTGCAAAGAAAGCATCTGCTAAGAAAGTATCTGCTAAAGAGGCTCCTGCAGCGAAGTAATCAGTTACTTATTGACATAAAAAAACCCGGAGAATTTTCTCCGGGTTTTTTTATTGGAACGGGGTTATACTTAAAAATTGTCGGCTTTCCGGTAGGAATCGATAAGGGCCTGTTCTCCTTCTTTGCCTTTGATACTTCTGCCGTGCTCCATGCAAAGAACGTCGTCGTATCCTTTGCTAAGAATATATTTGAAGATGTTGTTGAAATTGATCTCCCCGGTCCCGGGTTCTTTCCTACCGGGATTGTCTCCCAGGTGGAAAGCGCCGATCTCACTCCAGCAAGCTTCGAGATTAGGGATCAGGTTACCCTCTGTTATCTGCTGATGATACAGGTCATCAACGATCTTGCAGGCCGGACTGTTCACCCCCCGGCAGATCGCGTAAGTTTGAGCCATGCCTGTCAGGAATAGCCCCGGATGGTTGAATTTGTTAAGCGGTTCGAGTACGATGGTCATGCTGCCTTGTAGTGCGATATCACTCAGTTCACGCATGATATCTATCACATTGGCAGTTTGGTAGCCCCAATCTATATGTTCATTGTATCGACCCGGTACCATCAACGCCCACTTCAGCCCCGTCCGCTGACACACTTCGACCCCTGCTTTTACCTTGTCTATCAGCATTTGTCTGATATCATTGTCCTTCAGTACCATCGATTCCTTGCTGAAATCGGCATACAAGACAAACGGTCCCATCTTCATGTTTAACCGGTTGATTTCGGCCATAATTTTAGCCTGTTCTTCTATTGGCCTTCCCATGAAACCATTGTCAAACATAGCCCTGAATCCCTGATCGTTGCAGAATTTTATCTGATCGATGGGATCTTTTCCGGCCAGTTCGTTGAAAGTGCCGAAACCCGGGGCATATCTCAGTTTAAAGAAGGCGCTATTGGAGGATTTTACCTCCTCAGGAGTTGTAAGACCGAATACGGACGTACCAATACCGGTAAGGGCCGCAGCCGCAGCCGATTTTTGTAAAAAATTTCTTCTATGCATAAATAATTGTTTAGTATTCTTCGTAAGGAACAATGATCCACATGACAATATAGGCCAGTATGCCAACAGAAACAAAGGCTGCGAGCACGAAAACCAACCGTACGACGGTAGGATCAACTTCAAAATATTTACCCAGACCGCCACATACGCCGGCAATCATGTTTTGGGAACGTGAACGCTTCAGTCTAACCGGACCTTCAGGATTAATTATTTCCATATCATTCAATTTATTGGTTCCCTGATCAATTAGTTTTCTGTTTCCTCGTCCAATTTATCCAACTCCTCTTCGTATTCAAGTTCGAGCTCCATAAATTCCTCAGCCTGTTCGAAGAGTTCGGCTTTTAACTCTTCACTCTCAGGCTCTTCATCGATCCAGTGAATCTCCTGATCGACATTAAATCCTTCCAGATCACAGCCAACTATAAACCTGGGCGGCTCGGTGTGAATGATGAAAATAGTGTCGGGAAGCACTTGAGAATTGTCGGCTAACAGAAATTTTGGAAGCATGTTACTAAAATTTTGAATAAGTGAAACTTGGACGGATCATACTTCAAATATAGAAAATAATTTGGAAAGTTTGAAATGTTTTGCTTTCGGCCGTTTACGCTTCTGGCGTTTGCCCTTCGGCTACGCTCAGGGACCGGGGGGTACTGGTCCCTGAGCGTAGCCGAAGGGTTTTTGAGGTCTCTGGTCCCTGAGCCTGTCGAAGGGTCAAGTCAATACTGCTCCAGCGGATTTGCAATCCGCTGTTTAATGCGTTTCGGTTGTCCCACCGGAAACTGCTATATTTGCACAAAATTGCTCCTTATGTTCACCGCCCCAACGATTTGCGCCATTTCTACACCTGCCGGTACTGGCGGCATTGCCGTCATCCGTCTTTCCGGAGATCAGGCATTGCCTGTTGCCGACAGGATTTTTTATTCTCCGGTCATTGGGAAGAAACTGGCAGATCAACAGGCCAATACCCTCCATTTTGGATCCATTATGAAGGGAAAAGAGACCCTCGATGAGGTAGTCATCGGTCTTTTTCGTGCGCCCCATTCCTATACCGGCGAAGATGTAGTGGAGATTTCCTGTCATGGTTCCCGGTTTATTCAGCAGCAGATTCTTGAATTGTTGATCCAGGAAGGAGCCGTCCTGGCACAACCCGGAGAATTTACCCAACGGGCTTTCCTGAATGGCAAGATGGATCTTTCTCAGGCTGAGGCCGTTGCGGATTTGATCTCCTCCGGGAGTGCAGCCGCACACAGGGTGGCAATCAATCAAATGAGAGGCGGCTTCGCGACTGAAATTGGTTTATTGCGGGACCAGCTTCTCCATTTTATTACCTTGATTGAGCTCGAACTGGATTTCAGCGAAGAGGATGTCGAATTTGCCGACCGCACCCAGTTGATAGAACTTTCTCAAAAAATTGAAACACTTATTGGGAAGCTAACAGATTCTTTCCGTCTGGGGAATGCCCTGAAGAACGGTATTCCGGTCGCGATAGTAGGGGAAACTAACGTCGGGAAATCGACGCTTTTGAATGCCCTCCTGAATGAAGAGAAGGCCATAGTATCTGATATTCACGGCACTACGCGCGATGTCATCGAAGATGTCGTGAACCTGAACGGGGTACTTTTCAGATTTTTCGATACGGCCGGATTGCGTCACACGACCGATACCATTGAGAGCATGGGAATCGAGCGCTCCTATCGGAAACTCGAACAGGCTTCTATCGTTTTGCTGGTGCTGGATCTCACCTCACCCCTTGAAAAAACCCTTACCAGGATCGATAAAATACGAAAGAAGATCACCGACCAGCAGTTAATTCTTGTTGCCAACAAATCGGACCTTGCGACAGAGGAAATCCGCAAAGAACTTTACGGGCTTGCCCTGAAAAGTAATGAATCGCTGGTATTTATCGCCGCAAAGTCCAAGGAAAATCTGTCGGAATTGATCGGGAAGATGCAAGCATCTCTTTCCACCGATAGGGTAAATCCGGAAGATGTGATCGTTACGAATATCCGGCATTATGAAGCGTTGACCAAGGCCCTCGAAGCCATAAAACGCACCATCGCCGGACTCCAATCCAATATTTCGGGTGAATTTCTTTCCCAGGATATCCGCGAATGCCTGCACTACCTGGGTTCCATCACCGGCCAAATCACCACCGACGAAGTCCTGGCCAACATCTTCAAAAACTTCTGCATCGGGAAATAAATGGCACTTTGAGAAAACTCTCATTTGTTTTTTAATCTCCGTCTTTGCCAATCTTTCGGATTTCTCCTATCATGAAAAACGGATAGAATATACAATGCCTCTTTTCTGTCAACAAAATAGATGCAAAATGAAAATTTTTTCATTACAAATTTTCTAATATCATATTTTGCGATGGGAAAAGCTACCGGATTGCTGAGAATCTCAAAAAAAGAAGAGTCAATTTCCCGAATAAAATCGCGATCCAGATCATCACTGACTTCTTTTAAGTAGGAGACAGTTTCTTTGATATCTGTCTCAGCAAAAGGCAAGATAATCAAGTGCTTAACCATCTTTTATTTCAACTCGGATTTTAAATCTTCCCAATCCTTGCCTTTGTTATCTTTCAGGAAGGATTTATACCTTTTTTCGAGCTCCTTATCTAAGATTATATTTGATTTGACATTATCTTTTTTTATTTCAATAAAATCATAATCCTCCGTCAAAGCTTTCAACATGTTGATAATACTTTTAGCTTTTGATGATTTATCCTGAATTTTAATAATGTAAGTCATTGTTTTGAACTTTCTACAAAGATAATAATTTGAAACGAGATAAGATAAATGAGGCAACAGTGTTGTCTCGTTGTCATTTACGCCGGATTTAAGTCAGCATATTTAATCATTGACAAGATAAAGCCGGCTGCATAAAGGGTCAATATCAATACCCCCAGCCCTTCATGATGGCAAGATCCTCTTTTACGCATTCAAGCGGAGTCTTTCCCTGGTAAGATTCCTGTTCGATAATAAACACCCTGGTACCGCCCGATTTCCGGCAGATGTCAAGTACCTCTTTTACAGGCAATATGCCTTTACCAAGGATGGTACTTTCGAACTTCTCCGGCGTATTGTTGGAGATCTCATCCTTCACATGGATCATTTCGAACTTACCAGGATACTGTCCGATCACATCAAGCGCCTTCGCTCCGGCGATGTACATATTGCCAATATCTAATTGCATGATAACCTTCTTAACATCAAGCTTTTGCATCATGATGTCGAACAGTTTCACGCCATTCAGGCTCTCGGCGAATTCGGCCCAGTGATTGTGGTAACCAAATTTCATGCCCGATTTTTGGCAAAGATCACCGCATTTGTTGAAAACATCCATGTAGAGAAGCATGTCTTCATAAGTCTGGTGCATGGCCTTGTCCATCGACGGACTAATCACATATTTTTGTCCCATGAAAGCGGCATCTTCCACCGTATATTTCCAGGCATCTGTGAAGTCTTTCTTAACAGGATCCCAGTGATTCCGGCCCATGGCAGTGTGCCCGCACGGCATTTTGAGTCCCAAGTCATCCAGGATTTTCCTGAACTCTTTGGCCGTATAACCGTAAAATTTGCGGTCGATGTAGTTGGCATGTTCGACATGCTTGTACCCGATCTTAGCCAGCTGTGTGAGCGTGCCAACCGGATCCTTTTTCATGTCATTGCGGACCGAATAAAGTTGAATTCCGACAATCTCGTTGGCTTTGGGAGCAGCCAGTCCAACCCTGGGTGCCAGTGCAACTCCTGCGAGGAGCACTGCGCTGTTCTGTAAAAATGTACGTCTTGATGTGTTCATAATTCAATACCTTGAAAGTTATAATTGCAAAAATTAATACTGGTGAAAAGCCTGAGATACGAATTCCAGCACGGTTGGCAATGCATCGCGCCAGTAGGTCCAGGTGTGACCTCCATCGCGCGTACGGAACTCATGAGGAATATTCTTCTTGCGCATCGCAATGTGAGCCAGGCAGTTGCCTTCGTAGAGGAAGTCGTCGTCACCGCAATCGATGTACCAGCGGACGGCCTTTTTCTGATCATCTGGCAGGCTGTTGATGAGTTCGATGGCATTGTGTCGTTTGAAATATTTTTCCATTTCAGTTTTCGGGATGTTGGGATATTGCTTGTCCCAGTTTTTAGAGGCTTCCTCGAGGGTTAGTGGTCCGATATAGGCACTCAGCGGACAAGCGGACGAGAAGAGTTCGGGATGGTGAAGCGCGTACATGAAACTTCCGCCACCGCCCATGGAAAGACCTGCAACGGCGCGATATCTTTTATCTGTGCGGGTTCTGTAAGTTTTCTCCACGTAAGGTATCAGCTCTTTGAAGAAAAAGTCTTCGTAATTCCAGTCCCCTGCCGGACTGTTAAAATACCCCTTCTGGCCCGTATTTCCATCGGGCATAATGATAATCATCGCGGTACATTTTCCATCCTGAATGGCTTTGTCGGTGATGTTTTTTATCTCTCCAAACTGTATCCAACCGGATTGATCGTCACCTGAACCATGTAGCAGATACATGACCGGATAACTGCGCTGGGATGTTTCGTAATCGGGTGGGAGGTAGATGGCATATTTTCGGTCCATTTTCAGAATTTTGCTGGGAAGGGACAGGTTGTCGAAGACCTTACCGCCTGACTGCGCCATCAGATGGGATGCCAGGAGCAGATTAACAATCAATAGGACAGAGATCAATTTTCTCATTGAGTATTGAATTTATTGAATGATTTAGCAGTGATAAATTTAATTGATTTTTCTGAACCGCAATCAACCTTGTCTGAGGTAATTATTCTTTTTTGCTGTTCAATACGCTTGACAGCATTTATACTCCATACTTCATAAAAACCATTGGTGAATATCTTAATCCCATTCTGTCTGAATTGGAGGTCGCAAATTGCGTCCTCCAATTTTCAAATTCTGTTTTAGTAAGTTCAAACATAAAATCTTCAGGCAACCTGAATAAATTACGTTTTACTGCCTCTTTTAATCTTTTTGTTTCAACACCATATAACATGGCTAAATACCTGTCAAGCATGACCTTTTGGCCTCTAATCAGGTAGATTTTGTCCATGATTCGTTCATTGGGTATCAAAACGGCGGAATTTTCAGCTGACATTGTATGCGTAATAATTGTATTGCTAAGTGAAGTGAGAAATCAATATAGATTAAGTTACCTTTCATACTTCTCCTTGGTGTTATAGGAAAAAAGAAACGCCGATTGAAAGCTCGCCAATTACGGCATAGGAATTTAGCAGATAGTTGGTTAAAGGTCGCAACTCATGTGGAGGGCGCAGCCAAAATGGCCGGAGCAGCCGATGGGACCATCCAGGTAAGTAAATCCGAATTTTTCGTAGGCCTTTAAAGCCAGGCTTAGTTCTGGCATGGTCTCCAGGTAGATTCTTTTAAACCCGAATTCTCGGGCAGTTTCGAGGCACTTTTCGATGATCGTGCGACCCAGTCCAATGCCTCTTACTTCGGGCAACAGGTACATTTTTACGAGTTCGCAGGTATCTGAAGGTAAGCCTTGGGTCGGAAATATTCCGCCACCACCGACGATTTTTCCATCCGACAAGGCAACAAAATAGGCTGATGAGGCTTTTCGGAACAACTCAAATAAATGATCAGTCGTCGGATCGAAGTAGACCGTACCCGGATGGTTGGCATCAAACTCGACGAGGGTATCGCGGATAATGACCGCAAGATCCTTGTTATCTTCTGCTTCGATGGGGCGAATTGTGATCATCTCTCTTGTATACTTCGTCTTTAACTTTATGATTCTGTGTCATGCGTCATTCCGGACTTGATTCAGCATCCCCTGATTAATCTGGGGATGCTGAATCAAGTCCGGAATGACGGTACTCTGCTGGAGCGAGGCAGCCCTTGTAACTCCCATTTTCTCATCTTCCTCTTCTTCCTTCCCGATAAATCTTCAGAAAAAGTCCTTCAAAATTGTGTGAAGGCGCCAGCGCAGGCGACAGAGACAGCTTCATGTCCGCAGAGATCAGGTAGAAGGCCGGAAGACTTTTTACCTCATAATCGGTGCGGGCCTTTTCTGCATCGGTTGCAGTAACCAGATCCCAGGGATATTTTTTTTCTGCCCAGAGTTTTGTTGCAAGGGAAAAATTTTGGTCCAGCGATACTGGCAAGACTGTCAGAATGGGATTGAGTTTTTTATAAATAATCACAAGGGAGTCCAGTTCTGTGCGGCAAGCCTTGCTATCACTTCGGAAGAATGCCAGATAGATATATTTCCCTTTGGCTGACAAACTGGTTTTCACGTTTTGCTGGTTGCGAAGTTGCAGCGAAGGAGTCTGACTACCCTCCTGCAGTTGCGTAATTTTCCTGATAATTCCCGGAAGGACCTCCTTTAAAGGCTGGTAGGAAGACAGTTCCATGGCTTCAGTGAGTCCATTCAACATCAGGTTTTTATCGAATTTTCCTGAATAATAGCCATCGTAGAAACATTTTACGGCAACAAGTTCTGCCACTTCCTGCTGATAACCGATTTTCGTCAGTTTATTTGTAAAACCTTTAAAATCACCCTGCATGGCCGGTACATAAATATTCTTTTGCTTAATGTCCTGTGATTTATAGAGCAGATAATCAGAAAAGAGAATGCTGAAAAGTCGCTGATAGGCAGGATGTTCAAGGGCAATCTTCCGTTTGGCGAAATACTTTTGAATTACCCGATCCCTGTCCGTCTGAGATACGGCAAATTCCAAATCAGCGTAACTGTATAGCTTTAAAATGTTTAGGTAGTTATAATTTTTGTAAGGGTAATTTTTCTCTAACCTTGCGATAATGGCCTTTGCAGTGTCTGCCGATTTTTTCTGGTAAATATCAACCGTATGAACCGATAATTCCCTGTTGTATTCCGTCAGAAAAACTCTTACCAGGAAGTTGATCTCCGTTGGTTTCGTATCCTTTAAGCCAAGCCAGTAAAGCTGCGGTTCAAAATAGGGGCTGGCGGCTTCTTGTACGGTGCGCTGTGAATAAGGAGGCAGGTCGATCTGGTAGTGAGCGCCGGGTTCGACAACCAGTGTACCCCTGAATTTTTCGAGGTCGGCATACACCTCAATGGTCTGCGCTGACGGGAATGTGAGTGTGAACAAGCCATCCTGACCAATAGTTGTTGTGGCCAGCTTGGTCTGCTGATGTGAAACGGGTTCCCGGTAGGTGTAAAATGTCAGTTCTTTTCCTGCATAATCTTTCGCCTGCCCCTGGATTACGATCATCTGTCCGAAGAGAGATCCGCAAATGAAAGTCAATAATAGAAAGAAAAGTGATCTGGGCATCATCAGAATTCTTCCGGTTCTTCGTAAAAATCTTCGATGTTGAAACAGGCGGGGAGAAATTGAGAGGCATCCCCCCTGTGGCGGAGAATATCCCTGACAATGGTGGATGAAATGGCAGTATGTTCGGGCAGTGTCAATAAAAATACAGTTTCGACATCCTCGTACATCTTCTTGTTGATCTGGCCGATGGCACGCTCGTATTCAAAGTCGGCAGCCGTACGGAGTCCCCTGAGAATATACTGTGCATGCACTTTCCGGCAATAATCCACCGTCAGCCCTTCGTATTTGCCGACCTTAATCTTCGGCTCATCCTTGAAAACCAGTTTGATCCAATCCTTGCGTTTCGACAGCGGGTAATAGGTTCTTTTGTTCGAATTGTATCCGATCATGATGATGATCTCATCAAACATGGGCAAGGCCCTGCGAATGACCGATTCGTGGCCGATCGTAAAGGGATCAAACGAACCCGGGAAAACAGCGATTCTCTTCATGGCAGCATTTTGGTATCACAAAGCTAAAAAGAAAAGTATGAAAATGTTGGTTTCGCTGAAATCATTCCTTAGATATCGTTATTTTTGAAGCATCAGGCTGGAAGGAGAACGACTATATTATCACAACCATGACAGAACGGGATATCATCGGAATATTTGGCACCATGAATGCAGGGAAAAGCTCCCTGATGAACCTCATTACCCAACAGGAGAGTTCCATTGTGGATGCCTCTCCCGGAACCACTGCCGATACCAGGGTAACCCTGATGGAGCTGCACGGCATCGGCCCCGTCAAATTGATGGACACAGCCGGATACGATGAATCCGATATTTTGGGTGAGAAAAAGCGAAAAAAAGTATCCTCAGCCCTGAAAGAGTGCGACCTGGTTTTGTTGGTGATAGATCCTTCTTCTCCCGGTTTACCTACCGGGAAAGTTCTCCTGGATGAGTCCCGTGAAGAAGGCAAACAGGTATTGGTTGTCTACAATCTGTTTAACGCTGAAGATGCTCAGAAAATTGAGAGATTAAAGACACAACTTCCTGATTTAAAGACTTTCCCAGAGATCACTCTTTCGGCGTTAGCGTCTGGTAGCCGGCCATCGCTCCTGGCATTTTTGCTTGTAAACTACATCCCTAAAAACAATCCGACCCAACTGTTGCCTTTCGTGGCTGCGGATGAATTTTATATTCTGAACATCCCGATGGACGAGGAAACCCCTCCGGGACGATACCTGCGGCCGCAGGCGATGGCAGAAGAGTATATCACCCGCCATTGGGGCTATCCGGCCTCCTACCGGATGAACCTGGTGAAGGCCAGAAATAATGATAAAAGCGAAAGAGCCCGCTGGGAAGGCTTTCTCGGTAGTTTTATCAAACGTCCGAAAGCCATCATCACCGATTCGCAGGCGATAGATATCATGAAAACCTGGACGCCTGCCGATATAGGTCTCACAACCTTTTCGATCATGATGATCAACTACATGAGCAGGGGAAAACTGACCAATTTTGCCGAAGCTGTTCGAGCCGTCGACAGCCTGGAACCGGGTGATTCGATTGTGATCGCCGAAGCCTGCAACCATTCCAGGATCAAAGAGGACATCGGTACCGTTCAGATACCCAATGTGATAGCCCAGCGCTTTCCCGGAGTGAAAGTCATTCACCTTTTTGGCAGGGAGTGGCCTGAACCGGAAGAACTTAAAACGATCAAACTGGTCATTCATTGCGGTGGTTGCATGATTACACCCCAACGAATGGCAACCCGTTTACGTGACCTCGAAAAGTTGAAAATTCCCATTACCAACTACGGAATTTTCCTGTCGTATGTTCAGGGGAAAGAAGTATTGGAAAAAGTACTGCAACCCTGGAAATAAATTTCTCCCCGGTCCCTGAGCGCAGTCGAAGGGCCCTTCGACAGTCTCAGGGACCGGAGCGCCAAGGACATGAAAAACCTCGCTCCAACGGATTTGCAATCCGTTGGTGAAAGATTGCCAGCGGATTGCAAATCCGCTGGAGCAAGTTAATATAAAGTTAATTGTCTGCAATTTTTCTTTTGCAAAAACCTTTTGTTGAAGTATCTCTAAAAAACAGAACTTCTTTATTTAGGCATTCCCAGTGGCTGTTTCAAGTCGTTTTAGAATGCTAAATATAAATGTTGCAGAAAGCAAACACATTACGACCAAAATAGTAAAGAATTGCCATAGTTCAATTTTGTCCCACAAGACTCCAATCAAACCGGCGGCCAGATTACCGAATGCGGTTGCCCCCAGCCATCCTCCCTGTGCCAGTCCTTTGTATTTTGGAGGTGCAACTTTCGAAACAAACGAAATTCCGATTGGACTCAAAAACAATTCTGCCACAGTTAATATCAAATAGGTGTTAATTAGCCAAAATGGGGAAACAAGGTTTTCAGATACTCCACCGTTCAATTTTCCGGGGGAGGTAAGTCCCATGGACGCAGCAATGAGCAGACCAAACCCTATCGCTGTAAATAGCATACCTATCCCAATTTTTTTTGGAGCTGAAGGTTCTTTCCCTTTGTCGCGTAGCCAAGTGAAAAATCCAATGATAACTGGCGTCAAAAAGACAATAAAGATGGGGTTGAATTGTTGGAACTTCTGTGGTGTTATCGTGTAATCACCATTAAAAGAATTGATCATATACCAAGCTAGAGCTATACTTGCAAAGAAAACTACTGCTCCGATTGATTTTTGTTTGATTTCTTTTCCTACGAAGAACAAGATTGAACCTATGATTGCAAAGAGAATGGGTAACAGTTGGCTAAGATCAAAAAGAACATAGGTACTTGGTTTGACATGGCCAAGCTGCGTGTAATCACGGGCAAAAATGGTCATGGTAAACCCATTTTGATGAAAAGCCATCCAGAAGAATATGACAACAAAGAATACCAAGCCAAGCGCAATTAGTCTTTCACGAGTTTGTTGAGGTGTTAATACAATCATTTTGCCTTTAAAATCTCCTGATTTTGACTTCTGTTTTTCTGTAACATCAGCTTGTTGATAATATTTTTTAAAGCCGATAAAAATTAAAAAGGATACTACCATACTAGCTGCAGCAACAGCAAAACCCGCATTATACGAACTGGAAAGCGTTTCAATATAAGTTTTGGAAAATGCTGCTAGATCCGTAAAGTTAGTTCCCATTTGTCCCTTGGCTAATTGAGTTAGTTTGGTTACGTCTTCAAGTTTGCCATTGAGAAACTGATGTGCCAGATGAGGAATTGAGGAATCGTAAGTGAGCCCTTTTGCTTTGAGAACCCAGTCTCCAATAGCACCTGCAGCAGAAGGGGCAAAGAAAGCACCGATATTAATTCCCATATAGAAAATATTGAAGGCATTATCACGATTTGCGCTATATTTTGGATCATCGTACATGTTTCCTACAAGTGCCTGTAGGTTTCCTTTAAAGAATCCGGTTCCGAGCGAAATGACTGCCAGAGAAGTATAAACAATTCCAATTCCAAATCCAGGCATAGCCAATATTGAATATCCGAGAAACATGATTACCAACCCGACAGTGATTGTTTTTCCATAGCCCAACATATTGTCAGCAACATATCCGCCTAATAATGGCAGGAAATAAATGCCAAATAAAAAACTACCATATATTCCACCAGCTTCAGCGGTCGAGAAACCAAATTTGGCCTGCAGATAAAGTACAAAAATGGCCAACATTGTATAATATCCGAAACGCTCGCCCATATTGGCAAAAAAGGCTACAATAAGCCCTTTGGGATGTCCTTTAAGCATAAGTTTTGAGTTTGAATTTGATTATTGAAGCAAATATAATAAAAAGTGCGTTAGCCACTCTCCTGTTAAGAAACCAAATAATTCACCTAACTTTGGGAAAGGTAAAACTTCGAATAATTAATTCATGAAAATCTTTTCCAGGGAGCAGATTTCGCAGATTGACAGGCAGACCAGGGTTTTGGAGCCAATTTCGGAGATCGATCTGATGGAGAGGGCTTCCATGGCATTGGCCGGTTGGATTCAGGCAAGTTACCACGTTACTACCCGGATTGCTGTCTTTGCAGGACCCGGGAACAACGGGGGAGACGCATTGGCTGTTGCACGAATTCTGGCTACCCTGCACTATTCTGTTGTGGTTTACCTTCCTGATTTGGGCCGTCAGCGGTCGGAAGCCTCGCTGATCAATCTGGAAAGACTGAAGGAGTGTTCAGGGATTGAGGTAAGAGAAATCACTGAAAATTCCGGTTTTCCTCCCTTGTTAAATTTCGATCTTCTACTGGATGGGCTCTATGGAGCAGGACTGAATCGTCCTTTGGAAGGTTTTGCCTCTCAGGTAATTGACTGGATAAATGTTTCAGGAGTGGAGGTGGTTTCCATTGATTTGCCCTCCGGATTACTCTGCGACGAAAACCAATACAATACCGGATCAATTGTCAGGGCTGACTTTACACTTACTTTGGAATTTCCAAAATTGGCTCTCTTTTTCAGTGAAAATGAGCAATACTTCGGCAAATGGGTCATCGTACCGTTTGGTCTGAATTCAAACGTGTTGGAAGAAACCAGTTCCAAACTCCATTTTCTGGACCAAAAGAGCGTTTCCATCCTCCTCAAACAAAGAAAAATGTTTTCTCACAAGGGGAGTTATGGTCATGGTTTGCTTTTATCTGGTAGCAAGGGGAAATATGGTGCTGCCCAGCTCGCAGCTAGGGGTGCCCTGCGCGCCGGATTGGGATTGCTAACAGTGCATCTGCCCGAACCAGCTGCAGGATTTTTACAGATTGCCTTGCCGGAAGCCATGACCAGTTTGGATTCAGGGAAAGAGATGATCACCGAACTTCCGGATCTTACTAAATACACAGCCATTGCCGCAGGTCCTGGTATCGGTTTGGATCCTTTGACTCAGAAGGTTGTCAAAATGCTGATTGATCAGGCGAGCGTTCCCTTGGTTCTCGATGCGGATGCATTGAACATTTTGGCTGCTAACCCTTCCTGGATCAAGCTTCTTCCGCCCAATACCATTTTGACACCCCATCCAACTGAGTTTGATCGCCTGTCGGGGATTGTCCTGAAATCAGAAGAGGAGCGACTGCAGATCGCTGAACAGTTTGCCGGCAGTTATGGTGTTGTATTGATCCTGAAGGGCGCCTATACCCGCATTATACTACCCGATGGATCTGTCTATTTTAACAGCACGGGTAATCCCGGCATGGCAACAGGGGGCAGTGGTGATGTTTTAACAGGAATAGTCCTCGGCTTACTCTGTCAGGGTTATACACCACATGAAGCGGCGCTGCTTGGCGTCTTTTTGCATGGCCGATCAGCAGATCTGAGGGTCAGCTCCTCATCTGAAGAATCCTTAATTGCCAGTGAGATAGCTGATTATTTAGGAAATGCGTTTGCCTCATTAAAATAGCTGAAGACTTTGATAAGCCAAAAAAAACAGTCAAATTTGAGGAATAATATTTATTCAAGTAATTCACAAAATCGACTATATGAGATTCCTGATAAGTTTTTTGCTCCTGGTGAGCCTTGTTGGAGCGGACCTGAAATTGTCTGCAAAGGATGAAAAAAAGAAGCCAGCCAATGAACTGGCTGCTGTCTCCGGTGGTGTGGTTTACGCGTTGCCCCGAACCGGAATACGTATCCTGGTCGAAGTAGAACAGGAGAAATTATATCACGGTCCTTATTTTGCTTATGCTCAGAAATATTTGGGTATCAATGATGTACCCAAGGCAGACGTGGAAAATTGGACCATCACGAACATCAAAATGGATACCTTTGGTGAACCTGATCCCAATGCGGTGTACAAGGCAACCGGTAATATTGCCACCCTGTTAAGTTTATCTAATGATGGGGTACTGCTGGGTATCAACAGTGCAGTTAAGGAGCCTGATAATAAATTGATTACCAGTGTCTTTCCCCAAAAACAAGTAGCCCCGGATGATATTTGGCCGGACGTTTCCATGCACTCATTTGTGAGTGGAAAGGATAGTACCAAAAGAGCAGGCACCAATTTTAAGTCATTTGAAGAGAAGGCAGCCGAAGCCGCCAGCGACATTGTGAAACTAAGAAAAAGAAAGGCTTTGACACTTGCTGCCAAATATGATAAATTGCCTCCTGACGGAGAAGCCTATAAAGTAATGACTGTCGAGTTGGATAAGATCATTGCTGATTATGTTTCCCTTTTCGCAGGCAAAAGGATTAAAAGATCCTATCAGCTGACCTTCGATGTTGTTCCAGACGGTAAGACCAACAAGGGATTGGTCGCCTTCCGGTTTTCTCCAACTGCTGGTGTTTTACCTGAGAATAACGTATCCGGAAAGCCTATTATGCTGGAAATCGAGCCCAATGCCGAAATGAAACAAAAGATTGATGCAACAGGTGCCGGTGAAGGAACAACCAAAGGGATCTACTACAGGGTACCGGTTTTGGTGCAGGCCCGTCTGCTGAACGGCAGTGATGTTTTGGCCCAGGCAAAAATAGCAGTCGCTCAGTTTGGTACCATAACTGCCTTACCCGATGGATTGCTCAACGGTGAATATTCCATTCAATTTCATCCGGCTACGGGTGCCATCCGTATGATCGGAACCAATTAAAGCCAGTCGGTCTGGTTTCAGTTTCTCTGTGAAAGATACCGCGAAAAACAAGCTAATTATGTCCATTTAAATACTCTTACCCTTTAAAAATGCAGAAAATCAAAAAATCGCTTCGAGACTCGAAATCGGCACGCTGGCTGGTACTTGCACTGGTTTCTTTTACCATGATGTGCATGTATTACCTCACGGATGCTATGGCTCCTTTACAGGAAAGGTTACAGGCAAATTTGTCCTGGACCGCTTCCGATTATGGTTTTTTTACCAGTGGTTATGGCTGGTTCAATGTCTTTCTCCTCATGCTGGTTTTCAGTGGAATGATATTGGATAAAATGGGTGTCCGTTTTACCGGGATTTTGGCGATCGGTATCATGCTGTTGGGCGGCTTTATCAAATACTGGGCTATTTCGGGGCATGTACAGGGCATGTACGAACTGACGATCTTTTCGTGGCAAGTCATTGCCCCTTCTGCTAAATCAGCGGTGGTCGCCGGATTCGGTTTTGCTGTTTTTGGGGTGGGATGTGAAATGTTCGGGATTGCAGCCAATAAAGCGGTTGTTCGCTGGTTCAGGGGAAAAGAGATGGCGCTGGCCATCGGTCTGAATACTTCAACTGGCCGTATCGGAACGGCTCTGGCGATGTTTACGCCCATTCCCCTGATTAAGTTGACCGGCGAACTTAGTGCCCCGGTCATCCTTTCACTATTCCTGCTATGTCTTGGACTGTTGGTGTTTATCCTGTTTACCTTTATAGATCGCAGGCTCGACAGGGAAGAGGCTGATGCGGGGGTGGCTGCGGAAGAAGAATTCAAATTTGCCGATGTGCTCGAAATTGGCAGAAATCGTGCCTTTTGGTATATATCCGCGCTATGTGTACTGTTTTATTCAGCCGTTTTTCCCTTTATTAAATATGCCACCAACATGATTGTACAGAAATTTGGGATTTCCGATGCATTCGCCGGCTATATTCCCGCCCTGGTGCCGTTCAGCGCTTTGTTGCTGACGCCTGTTTTTGGCAGTATGTTCGATAAAAAGGGGAAAGGGGCAACCATCATGATTGTGGGCTCAATACTTTTGGTATGCGTACATTTGCTGTTCTCCGTGCCTTCGTTAAACAGCTTTCCGGTAGCAATTGGTTTGGTAATTGTACTGGGTATCGCTTTTTCGATGGTGCCCTCTGCCATGTGGCCTTCTATTGCCAAGATTATTCCTGAAAATAAACTAGGGACAGCTTATGCCCTGACATTCTGGGTACAAAACTGGGGTTTGATGGGCGTACCGCTGTTGATTGGTGTCGTACTGGACAAATATTGTGTGACCGGAACCGTCCATAAACTGGTTGATGGGAAGGAGCAGGTTGTTACTTTGTACAATTACACCATTCCGATGCTGATATTTGCCTGTTTCGGAGCCCTTGCCATTGTGTTTTCATTTCTGTTGAAAGTTGAAGACCGTAAGAAAGGGTACGGACTGGAATTGCCCAATGTCAAAAAATAGGTATGCTCTTTTAGTAAATTATTTAAATCATAAATCGTTATGAGCAAAGAAATAATCAACCTCGAACCCAAGGCGGTTTGGGAAAATTTTTATCAGCTGACGCAAGTTCCGCGCCCTTCCAAGCATGAAGAGAAGATTCAGAAATTCATGATGCAATTCGGCAAATCCCTGGGTCTGGAGACTGAGAAGGATGAAGTGGGAAATGTGATCATTCGTAAACCGGCAACTCCCGGAATGGAGAATCGCAAGGGAATTGTGATGCAGGGTCACCTCGATATGGTTCCTCAGAAGAATAGCGATACGAAACATGATTTTGAAAATGATCCGATTGACGCCTGGATCGACGGCGAATGGGTAAAAGCAAGAGGCACAACTCTTGGAGCAGACAATGGAATGGGTGTTGCTGCCGCGATGACTGTCCTGGCTTCTAAAACACTTGTTCACGGACCCATTGAGGCTCTGTTTACCTGTGACGAGGAGACCGGAATGACGGGTGCTTTTGGCCTTCAGGCCGGATGGTTGAAAGGGGATATATTACTCAATATGGATTCTGAGGATGAAGGTGAACTCTATGTCGGCTGTGCCGGTGGAATGAATGCCAACATCGAATTTGAATATGATGAGATGATTGTTTCGAAAGGATATTCTTCCTATAAACTGATAGTTAAGGGTTTAAAAGGGGGACATTCTGGGTTGGACATCAACCTTGGCCGTGGAAATGCCAACAAACTGCTGGTTCGTTTCCTGAAACATGCCACCCGCGAAATGGATGTCAGGCTTGCTGATATCAGTGGTGGTGGCATGCGCAACGCCATTCCTCGCGAGGCTTATGCGGTGGTCGTTGTTCCGACAGAATCAGTCGCGGATTTTCTTTCTGCAGTTTCCAGGTATGAATTAGTCTTTAAGGCTGAACTCAGCGTTACCGAGACCAATCTGAGTTTCACGGCAGAAGAGACTGCTAAGCCGAAATCTTTGATCGACGAAAGGGTTCAGGATGATCTGATTGATGCCATATACGGCTGCCCGAACGGGGCTATCCGCGTGAGCGACAGTATGCCTGGACTGGTAGAAACATCAACCAATCTGGCTACCGTGAAGTCTGAAAACGGCGTTATCTCCGTGAAATGTTTGCTTCGCAGTTCTGTCGATTCTGCAAAGGATGATCTTTGTGAGATGGTCGAAAGTGTCTTTTCACTTGCCGGAGGAATGGTCAGATTTGACGGAGGCTATCCGGGTTGGAAACCCAATATGGATTCTGCGATTCTCAAACAGATGAGCGGAATTTACGAAAATATATTTGGTAAAATCCCTGAGATTAAGGCTATCCACGCAGGATTGGAATGTGGAATTCTTAGCACAAATTATCCGCATTGGGATATGATTTCCTTTGGTCCGACAATGCGTTTTCCTCATTCACCGGACGAGAAAGTTAACATTGCCACTGTTCAGAAATTTTGGGACTTTCTGGTAGAAACACTTAAAAATGCACCCGTAAAATAGTCGAGAAAAAAGCTCACCATACGGTCAGGCGAATTCTCTTACAATGACGTTCCGCCATTAGGCACTTAACACAACACTAGTATCTTTTTGCATAGCTTGCAACCAAATCATTGCGCAGATTTAGCAGTTTCTCTGAAATGCCCACCTTGAAAATATGCGGCATGATGAAACGCTTGTGTTCCTCGGGAAGTTGTTTGGCCCTCTCAGTCAGATATTTATGGCATTCGGTAGGCGAAGGCATCGGATGCAAGAGAGATCCGTTTTCATAAACAGGATTCAGTAATTGCTCCCTTCTCAACTGGCAGACCTGCGATTTCTTGTCCGGCTGACTGGGATGATAAAGCCATTCACAATCACCTGGTATTTCATCATCGAGTAAAATCCCGTCTCTGAAGATATTGCCCTCCTCATCGAAGAACCGCCAAACCATCTTCTTGCCTGGTAGGGTATTTTTCTCTATATTTTCGGAGATTTTCATGCTGGGTTTTCCGGCACTTTCACACAATTTATAAACCCCATCCAGGGAGGCATCGGGTTTCCCGGTAACCAGCTCAGTCCCGATTCCGAATCCATCTATCGGTGCAGCCTGATCTTCCAGACTATTGATTACATTTTCATTCAACTGGTTGGATACCAATATTTTTACATATTCCAATCCCTCTTTATCGAGCATCTTACGGGCTTTCTTGCTCAGATATGCAAGGTCGCCGCTGTCCAGGCGAATGCCAACCAGTCTTTCCCCGGACTGCTCCATCTCCTTCGCCACCAGAATGGCATTCGGCACGCCGCTCCGTAAAGTGTCAAATGTATCAACCAGCAGGATCGAGGTTTTTGGGTTGATCTTCGCATAGTTGCGGAAGGCAATCAGCTCATTATCAAAACTCTGCACCCAGCTGTGTGCCATCGTTCCCGAAACCGGCAGACCGTACATATACCCGGCTTGCACGTTGGAAGTGGAGGAGGCTCCGCCGATGATGGCAGCCCTGCTGGCCTGCAATCCGCCGAAACCATGGGATCTTCTCAGTCCGAAATCAGTGAATGACTTGCCGTTGGCGGCCAGTTTCACCCTGAAAGACTTAGTAGCGATGAGTGACTGAAAATTCAGAATATTTAGCAGTAAGGTTTCAATTAACTGTGCCTCAATAATATCTGCTTCAATCCTAACGATAGGTTCATTCGGAAAGACCAGCTCACCCTCTCTGACGGATAGGATTTTTCCCTTAAAACTGAAGTCACGTAAGTATTCTAGAAATTTTGGTTTTAAACCCTGTTTTCCCAGGAAAGCAAGGGCTTCGTCGTCGTATTTGAAATGCTGCAGCTGGTCGAGGAAATCGGCCAGTCCGGCGAAAACCAGGAAGCCTCCGTGAAAGGGGTTTGTCCTGAAAAAGTAATCGAAAACGGCCTTGTCATTTAGCTTACCCGTGTAGAAATATCCCTGAGCCATGGAGAGCTCGTAGAAATCTGTGTATAAGCCGTTTATATGGACGGACCGGATTGACATACTATCTTTCGATGGTTTGCGACCGATTAGGCCCAACCGATACAATTGTTATAGGAACCTCAAGATAGTCCTCAATAAATTTGATATAATCGTTGAGTGCTGCCGGAAATTTGGAAGTATGATCGACTTCTGTTAGGTCTGTCTGCCAGCCTTTCAGATTCTCATAAACCGGAATAACCTCGTCATCGATTTCGTTGGGGAAGTTTTTGGTTAAAACACCCGAGATATTGTAATAGGTACAAACTTTAATCGTCTCAAATTTGTCCATCACGTCTGCCTTCATCATAATCAGATCGGTCACCCCGTCGATCATAATGGCATAGCGCAGCGCTACCAGGTCGAGCCAGCCGCATCTGCGGGGTCTGCCGGTAGTGGAGCCGTATTCATTACCAATTTTTCGAAGGGTTTCACCTGTTTCATCCAGCAGTTCGGTAGGGAATGGGCCGCTTCCGACCCTGGTGCAGTAGGCCTTGAATATGCCGTAAACTTTGCCAATTTTGTTGGGTGCGACACCCAGACCGGTACAAGCGCCGGCAGTTATAGTAGTGGATGAGGTAACAAATGGGTAGGAACCAAAATCAATATCAAGCATGGTTCCCTGAGCGCCTTCTGCGATGACAGACTTTCCTGCTAAGAGTTGGTCGTTGATAAAGTGCTCACTGTCTATTAGTTGAAATTGTTTAATCACCTCGATTCCCTCGAACCACTCTTTTTCATAATCCTGAAGGGCCTGTTTGTAATCGAAATGGTAGAATTTTGTGAGTAGTTCGATGTGCGAATCCACCCTTTGCTGGTATTTCTCTTTGAAATTGTGCAGAATATCGCCGATACGTAAACCGTCCCTGCCGATCTTATCCCGGTAGGTGGGACCGATACCCTTGAGGGTGGAACCAATCTTTGATGCTCCCTTCGATGCCTCCGAGGCTGCATCGAGGAGTCTGTGGGTTGGCAGGATCAGATGGGCTTTCTTTGAGATATAAAGGTTTTTTGTGAGGTCGAAACCTAAATTCATCAGAGACTTGATCTCTTTCCTGAAAATTGAAGGATCGATGACGACCCCGTTTCCGATAATATTGATTTTATCGCCACGGAAAATTCCGGATGGGATGGTGTGAAGAACATGTTTGATGTTGTTAAACTCGAGTGTATGGCCGGCATTGGGCCCGCCCTGAAAACGAGTGATGACGTCATATCTTGGAGTCAGCACATCCACAACTTTCCCTTTACCTTCGTCTCCCCATTGAAGACCTAACAAAACATCAACTTGCATCTGATTTATTTTTCTGAAAATCACTTTGTATCCTCTGATTCGCCGTAGAGATAAAGTGAATGGTGTGACAACTTAAAATTGTTCAATACACAGGCATCTTCAATAATTTGCCTGATTCTATCGTCATGGAATTCTGTCACCTTTCCGGTGCGCATGTCGATGAGATGGTCGTGCTGTGTAGTGGCCAGCGTCTTTTCGAACTGGGCAATATTCTTTCCAAACTGGTGTTTGACGACGAGCTTGCAATCCAGCAGGATCTCGATGGTGTTATATAGCGTTGCCCTGCTGACCCGGTAGTTTTTATTCTTCATCGAGATGTAGAGGGTCTCGATGTCAAAATGGCCATCACGGGAATAGATTTCATCCAGAATGGCATAACGTTCTGGCGTCTTGCGATGCCCGTTCCTTTCAAGGTATTCGGTGAAAATATTCTTGACTGTCTCTTTATTTTTCTGGATACTATTCATACTTAAACTAAGTTAAAATAGACCGTAAAGATAAGTTTTTTTTAATGATACGTACAAATATTAAAAAAAGTTTAGGCTGAAATCATTTTGTTGGATAAGGAGGTATATATTTGAATGTTGATACAAAACCAATTTCATTCGAAACAAAATTATGATAAAAATTAAGCTCATTTTCCTGCTCTTATTGGCAAGCACAGTTACGATATTTGCTCAAACCAGTGGTTTCCGGGCGCCTTCTTATCCATTGGTTTCCTGTGATCCCTATTTCAGCATCTGGTCGGGCGATGAAATTCCGACCCGTTGCGAAACGACCCACTGGACAGGTAAACCCATGCCAATCCATGCCATGATAAAGATTGATGGTAAAATCTATCGACTGATGGGCAAATTGCCTGCTTATGTTTCGGCAGCCAAGTGCACCAGTTCCGAGATTACACCGACCAAAACCATCTATACCTACCAGGAAAGCGGTGTAGAAATCAAGCTCAGTTTCCTGTCGCCATTGCTGGTCGAGGACCTTGATCTGGTGACCCGTCCGCTTAGTTACGTCTCCTGGAGTTTTGCTTCCACTGATAAGAAAAGTCACGCAGCTGAGATTTATTTTGATATTTCCGGACTCGCCTCGGTTGATAACCGTTCCCAGGCAGTTACTTTCGGCAAACTCTCCGTACAGCAGCTTGAAGTGCTTAAGATTGGCAGCAAGGAACAACCTGTTCTGCAAAAGAGCGGCGACGATCTCCGGATTGACTGGGGATACCTGTATTTGGCAGCAGCTTCCGGTGAAGTAAAGTCTTCTTTCGCAGGCAGAAGGGATGATGCCATGCAGGCTTTTACTACCGGTCAGTTCTTTCCAGGTATGGTGGAAGCAGACCAGGGCAAACGGGCCGGTGAACTGAATGCTGTACTGGCAATAACTGTTCCGGTAAATATTCAGCCGGGGCGTTCGTCAGAAAAACATGTGATGCTTGCTTACGATGATATTCTTTCAGTCGAATATTTTGGCAAGAAACTGGAAGGTTATTGGCATAAAAAATTCTCCGGAATAGATGAGCTGCTTCTCACTGGAGAAAAGGAATATGAATCAATTAAAACCCGTTGTGCGCTTTATGACAAAGATTTACTGGCAAAGGCAGAAAACCTGGGTGGAAAAGAATACCGCGCCATCTGTGCATTGGCTTACCGTCAGTGCATGGCTGCACACAAAGTAGTCAAAAACGAAAATGGCGAGCCACTCTGCTTTTCAAAGGAAAATTTTAGCAATGGTTCAATGGGAACAGTTGATGTATTTTATCCGGCGGCTCCTTTCTTCCTATATCTGAATCCGGTTCTGATCAAGGCCCAAACCACCCCGATTTTTGAATATGCGGAATCCGGCCGATGGCCATGGCCTTACGCCCCGCATGATATCGGAAAATACCCACTGGGCAACGGACAGAAATATGGAGGCGGTGAAAAGAAGGAGGATGGTCAGATGCCGGTTGAAGAGTGCGGAAACATGCTCATACTGGCGGGCGCTATTGCCAAAACGGACGGTAATGCCAATTATGCTGCCAAATACTGGAAGACCATCACCAAATGGGCAGAATACCTGAAAGAAAAGGGTTTTGACCCGGAGAACCAGCTTTGTACTGACGATTTTGCAGGCCATCTGGCACACAATACTAATCTCTCAGTTAAGGCAATCATGGGACTTGCTTCTTATGCGATGCTTTGTGATATGCGCAAACTGGATACAGAAGCTACTGCCTATCACAAGATTGCAGCAGAGTTGGCCCAGAATTGGGTCACAGCCGCCGAAGATGGGGATCATTTTAGACTGGCATTCGACAAACCAGGCAGTTGGTCACAGAAATACAACATGGTATGGGATGAAATACTGGGATTTAATTTATTCCCCAAACAGGTTAAAGACAAGGAAATTGCCTACTACCTGAAAATGCAAAATCATTACGGATTGCCGTTGGATAATCGCGAAACTTACACCAAACTCGACTGGATTATCTGGACTGCAACCATGGCAGGTACCAAAGAACAATTTAGTGAATTGATAAAACCGGTATATGCTTTTTTAAACGAAACACCCGACCGTGTCCCCATGTCCGATTGGTACTGGACCAGAAGCGGCGAAATGCGTGGCTTCCAGGCCCGATCTGTCGTTGGAGGAGTCTACATCAAATTGCTGAAAGAGAAACTAAAGAAATAATTAAAGAATAGCTACTTTTAATTTCAAATCTGACACCAATTACGATGCCAGAATAAATTAGTTGGAATCGGCATTTACCTAAGTAATTTTGGATTTGCAGGTTTCAATACAGGAATTTCAAACGAGGGTTTTGTTGAGAGACCTACTTGTTCAGGAAAAGATCATCAAAAAGCAGGATCGCATTTCTGAGCTTATTCTAAAACAACAATCTCGGCTTCAGAATATGGAATTGATGTCCCAATTGAATCCAAAGGCTCCGGAGGTACTTGGTTGTGCTTATGTGCTACCTCTAACTCAGGTTGAATACCAAGGTCACTATTGCATGAGCCGGGACGATGAAGCTGAAGCAATTGCCATGGCAACTACAATGAATTACGAAAAATCAGTTGGATGGTCTCCCGTTGATGTTTCTTCTAATAACGAAGGGTACGATATCCGAAGCATTGCAGTTCGAATTGAAAACCAAAGGAATTCAGTATTTCTTCCCAATGAGTGAGTGGAGGAATAAATTACTTTTAAAATTACATCGATATACGAATATAATTGGATGAAGTGAATGATGAAATTTCGATAAATTGTTTGCAATAAACCCCGAAAAAAGGGGTATATTGCAAACAATTTATAGTGGTCAAACAATGGTCGAAAGCATTAAACATACCAGTGATTTTCTAAGGGTTCTCCGCAGCAAAGGCAGATATGCCTTTAGTACAGATGATTTGATAGAGGCTGTACCTAAATCGATAAAGAATTTAAGGAAGGATATTGATCGCCTAAGGGAGAAAGGTGAAATTTTGAATATACGAAGGGATTTTTACACAATTATACCTGACGAATACCGCAACATGGGTGCAGTGCCTGTCGAGTTCTACATCGATGAGCTCATGTTGTATCTTAACAAACAATACTATGTAGGACTGTTTAGTGCCGCAATGTTTTTTGGGGCTGCCCACCAGCAACCTCAAGAATTCTATGTGATCTCGCAGTTCCCAAAACCAAGAATGGTACAAGGCAGCAACCTACTAATTAACTTCATTACAAAAAGAAAGTTCCCCGTTTATGGAATCGAGAACCGTAAAACAGATACAGGTTATTTCATGATTTCTGGTCCGGAACTGACCTTTCTTGACCTGATCTATTTTGAACAGACAATGGGGGGCTTTAACAGGATTATTACTATACTACAGGAATTATCTGAGAATATTAGTCAAAGCCGGATGAAGGAGGTCTTACAGAATGATTTTCCATTAAGCACTATTCAACGTGCAGGTTATATTTCAGAACAAGTTCTAACTAATAATAAATTAGCAACTCTGTTTGAAAACAAATTGATAAAGAAAAATACCCAATTAATTTATCTGAAACCATCAGGCGAAAAGAATGGCTTACTGAATCAAAAATGGAAAATAATGGTGAATAACCAGATTGAAGGTGATATTTATTGCAAATGACTTGGTTGGAGCTCAACTTATATAGAGAAATAATGGTATGGCTCACCAATTTTCAAAGAAAAAGGCCGCCTTCCAGACAACCTCTTCATTTTTAATTATCCCGGATTATTATTTGGTGCATCTGACCACAGCTCTGAAATAACCGATGTCTTCGGCAATTCCCATGAACGGATCCGTCATGTTAATCTCATGTTCGAGACTGCACATTCCGCTATACCCGACCTTGCGGAGCATCTTAACAAAAGCTGGGAAATCGATGATGCCTCTTCCAATTTCAATTGAATAACCCTGTTTCGTTTTTCCGGTAACATCTTTGATGTGAATGTCGAAAACGCGTGACTGGTATTTCTTCAAATCAGCGACGGGATCCTTGCCGCTTCTGGTGTCATGCCCGATGTCCAAACACATGCCGATGCGGGGATCCAGATCTTTAACGTGATTCCATACATCTTCAGCATCCGGGTAAGTCTTGATATCCGGACCATGCAGGTGAATGGCATAATGGAAATCATACTCCTTTACTTTCTTGTCCACATAAGGCAGCAATTCATAATTGGGTACCCCGATAATCAGCTTGACACCAACCTTTTTAGCATATTCGAAGGCTTTGTCGATCTCGGCTTCCGATTTCATATAAATTGGACCAACGGCATAACCAGTCACCCCTTTTTCCTTGCATTTGGCATGGAAGGCGGCAATCTGCTCATCAGTACTATTGAGCGGAAGGTGAAAATCTTTGATGCAGAGATAATGAACATCAACCTTTTGCATCGTGGCAAGCGTCTTGTCCAGATCAAATTTGAGAAAGGTATAACCTGCCATTCCAATCCTGAATTTTTCGCCTGTTTCAGCAGCCGGCTGAGGTCCGGGACGGGTTGGCGCCTGTGAAAAAGCATCAGTAGATGTACCTGTTGCAAGGACAACCATTAAAAAAAACAATACTTTCTTCATGTGCATGTAATTAATTTTTAGTTTGAATCTCTTTCAACGAATTCGAAATCAGTGTATAAAATTTTTTTCCTGGGTTATAAAGAATCAGAGGAAACAAGAAATCATAAAATGATGAAACTTTCAATGATGAATTTGACAAATTTAGTGCAAAGAATAAATATTTTGGTGTAAAAATGAATAAAAATAAAGAAGTGGTTTCCGGGTTTTATAGTATCATTGCATTGTGGGCTTAAAGCCGCTTCAACAAAATAGGATTAATTTCTCTGAGATTTTCATGCATGGGAAGAGCTTGACAGGCTCATTGAATCGGCATAAAAGCAAAGAAAGGAGGAAGAAATGAAATCCAACATGAGAGTGAATGGGAGAGGTACGTTCATCTAGCTCAAAAAACCAGGTAATAGCGGGAAATATTTCCCCAAGTGCAAAAGAAAAAAGAAAATTTAATCATGAAAAGTAAAGTATATATACTGCACAAAAATCTTTCCATTATGATTATCGCCGCACTCGTGCTGTTCGGTTGCGTGGATTCTGTTACAGCGTCGCACCCTGGACTGCGTGTGGCTATGGTCCAGATGGATATAGTGGACGGTAATCTCGCGGAGAACATGCAGCGCGCGGAGAAGAGCATTCGGGAAGCGGCAGGGAAGAAGGTCGATATGGTCTGTCTGCCAGAGGCTGCTGATTTCGGGTGGTGCTACCAGCAGGCGCGCAGCAATGCACTCCCGATCCCTGGCAAATATACAGACTTCCTTTCCGGACTCGCGAAAGAACTCAAAGTCTGGATATCCGCCGGATGCCTCGAAAAAGACGGTGACAAAACCTACAACTCCGCCGTCATTATCGACCGTACGGGCAAGATCGTGCTCAAGCACAGGAAGATCAACACACTCCCGAATCTTACAGCGCACCTCTATGACCCTGGAAGCACTGACGATATTAAAGTGGTCGATACCGAGTTTGGCCGCATAGGGCTCACCATTTGTGCCGACAATTTTAACATTGAAAATCCCCAAAAGGTCGCGAACCTTGGTGCGTGGCTGCTGATCGCCCCACACGCTTTTGCGGCGAAAGTTAGTGACCTGGAGAACAACGCAGTCGAATATATGAACCATATTAAGGGCGTGGCGACAAAAACGAAGCTCTGGGTAATAGGCACCAACACCGGCCTTTCGTTGGTTGCAGGTGGCGAATGGAAAGGTTATCTGCACAGTGGGTGCTCGACAATCGCCGATCCAACTGGTAAAGCAGTGGCAATTGGCAAGCTCAAAGAAACTGATTTATTAATCTACGACATTCCTTCAGAAAAATAAGCAGTGAAAGCATCTTTAAATTGATTTGTTGCTTTTGTAACTTGAATCTCCTGTTTTCCTCGTTGGGACACCCAAAAGTACCTCAACTTGGCGAGAATCTCACAGATGGAATCATAATTTGATCGATTTTTCATTTATGCAATTCTCAGCGGGGTAAGTTGGCTCTGCACTGGGATTAATTTCTGAATAAGTCCAGCAGTCCTATCTGTTCATCATTTGGCAGTATAAATAGTCGGGTTTAAATATCCTGCCTGTTGACTGTGTCGATGCCTTTGATCTTCAGTAGTTTGGAAATGAGGATATTAAGGCTGTCTGTATTGTGAATGTAGACATAAAGATGACCCTCAAAGATACCGTCGTGTGCGTCCAGGTTAATGGAGCGTATGTTGATGTCGTATTCATTAGAGATGATATTGGTGATCTGGTTGGCAATGCCCTGCCGGTCGAAACCCCTGATGTACAGGTGTGTAAGGTAGGAGAGAACCTTAAATTTGTTCCAGGTTGCCTGGATGATATCTTCTCCTCTGCTAGACATTAATTTGATTGCTTCAGGACAAGTCTTGCGGTGGATAATGATTTGCTGATCTTCTTCTTCGGACACGAAACCCACTACGCTGTCGCCAGGAATCGGATTGCAGCAGGTGGCGAGCTTGTATTTGGATTGTGTGGAATCCTCGGTAAGCAGGAAGGGCTGTTTCTTATCAATTTTTGCTTCCTCTTTCTTGTCTGATGAAAAAGTTAGATTCCAAAATCTGACCAGTCTATTTTCCGATTTGATCTTCAGGACTTCATCGAGATTATCGAGTGAAACCAGTCCCATACCGATCTCGGCATAAAGCTGCTCTTTGGTATGGAAATTAAAATGGTTCAGCAGCTTCTTAAAAGTATTGGATGATGGCTTGACATTCAGCTTCACGAACTGTTCGGTGAGTTTCTTTAATCCTACCTCTATGTGCTTTTTTTGTTCCTGTTTGAACGAGTCTTTGATCTTGGTTTTAGCTCTCGCTGTGACAGCGATATTGATCCATTCCGCTTTTGGAAATTGTTTTTCTGAAGTCAGAATCTCCACTTGGTCTCCGCTTTTCAATACATAACTCATGGAAACAAGTGCGTGATTGACCTTAGCGCCGATGCAGTGATTACCCAATGCGGTATGGATGTCGTAAGCACAATCCAGCACGGTAGCGCCCTTGGGCAGCATCTTCATCTCACCTTTTGGGGTAAATACAACGATTTCCCTGCTGAAAAGGTTGAGTTTAAATTCATCCAGAAAATCGAGTGCATCCGATTCAGGATTAGCAAGCAGTTCCCTGATCTTATGAAGCCACTTATCCAACTCACTTTCAGAAGCACTGTCTCCCTTATATTTATAATGGGCTGCGAACCCGCGTTCATCAATCTCATCCATTCGCTCACTCCGAATCTGAACCTCCACCCATTGTCCTTTCGGGCCCATCACGGTTACGTGCAGCGACTCATAACCATTGGCTTTTGGAATGGTAATCCAGTCCCGGATGCGATCAGGTTTTGGAGTATAGATATCAGTTATCAGAGACAATATTTCGAAACACTGCCGTTTTTCAGATATGTTTTCCTTGGGTTTGAACACGATCCTAACGGCCATCAGATCATAGACCTCCTCAAACGAGATATTTTTGAGTTGCATCTTTTGATAGATGGAATAAATCGATTTTGTTCTTCCGCTGACGGTGAAATCGAAATGTTCATCATAAAGTTTTGCCTGAATGGGTTTCGAAAAGTCGTAAACAAGGTAATTAATCCGCTCCTCTTCGCTGTGAAGACTGAGCTCAATCTTGCGGTAAGTTTCCGGATCTTTGTATTTAAGACTCAGATCTTCCAGTTCGCATTTAATGACATAAAGTCCCAGACGGTGCGCCAACGGGGCAAAAATATAGAGCGTCTCGGACGAAATCTTCAGCTGCTTGTTGAGCGGCATGGAATCTAGCGTCCGCATATTGTGCAAACGGTCTGCAAGCTTGATCAGAATTACCCTTACGTCATCAGAAAGGGTCATCAGCATCTTCCTGAAATTAGTAGCCTGTTTGGAATCGAAACTACCGGAGAGTTTGGTGAGACCATCCACCAGCATGGAAATCTTGCTGCCGAACATCTTCTCAATGTCCTGAACCGTATATTCTGTATCCTCCACTACATCGTGTAAAATCGCAGCAACAGCTGATTTGGTACCCAGACCCATTTCGTTAACGACAATTTTTGCAACAGAAAGAGGATGAATAATATATGGTTCGCCAGACCTGCGTCTCACACCCATATGGGCGGACGAAGCGAACTGATACGCTTTTTGTATCAATTGCACATTCTCAGGAGTGAGTGGCCGGGTGAAAGATTTTAATACCTCTTCAAAAAGGTCATCGATCTCCCTTTTTTCGATTTCTGTCTGCAAAACTATTTAAGTTATTGAATGCGTAATTTAAGAAATTACACCTTCGGTTTAACAGTTCTAAATTAATTATTTATTCAAACCGAACGATTATCTTTACCAAAAATATGATCCTTTATGGAAGAACGTCCTTTGATATTGATTTCCAATGATGATGGAGTTTTCGCTAAGGGGCTGGTCGAATTGATTGAAGTGATCCGCCTATTTGGTGATATTATTGTAGTGGCTCCTGATAGTCCCCACTCCGGCATGTCGCATGCCATTACTGTCGAACGCCCATTGAGGATTTCCAAGGTCCAGGAGGAAGAAGGACTGATTGTTTATTCATGTTCAGGGACACCAGTTGACTGTGTCAAACTGGCCTGCAGTAAAATACTGGACCGGCTACCTGATTTCATAATATCAGGTATCAACCATGGTGCAAATACCTCCATCTCCATCCTCTATTCCGGAACGATGGGAGCGGCTATCGAAGGGTCGATCCATGGAATTCCTTCTATCGGATTTTCGCTCGACGACTATTCCCGCGAAGCGGATTTCACCAAAGCCAAAAAAGTGGTGGCAAGAATCTTCCAGAAGGTCGCAGAATTTGGTCTTCCGGATGGTATATGTCTGAATGTCAATATCCCGAAAGGGGAAGTGAAAGGCATCAATTTCTGCCGTCAGACCCGTGGAAAATGGATGGAAGAATTCGAAAAAAGAAATGATCCGCATGGTCGGGACTATTACTGGATGACTGGCTATTTCAATGATTCAGAAACGGAAGCTCGTGATACAGACACTTTTGCCTTAATGAACGGTTTCGTCTCGGTTGTGCCTGTCACTTCCGACCTAACTGCTTACACGTCCTTCCAGTTTATGCAAAAATGGAAATTCTGAAAAGATGAGTGCAGCATATTATGAACCGTCCGGTTTAAACCGATTTTGGCTGGGTTTCTTACTTGGGCTGGGTTTTCCGTTGATTTTCTTCCTGATCTATTTTCTGTTTAGGTTTAAGGAATTGACAATCAGTCAGTATTGGAATCTGTCGATTCATACAGGAAGAGTCGTACATGTCATCAGCCTCTCCGTTTTCCCCAATCTCATCCCGTTCATGTTTTTTGTCCGCTCTAACCGTTTCAAGTCGGGCAGGGGAGTCATGGCCATTACAATTATATATGCCCTTCTCATTTTTGCCACGAAATTCTTAACCAATCCTTCCTGAGATGAGATATTTTATCATTGCCGGAGAAGCTTCGGGCGATCTGCACGCTTCCTTCCTCATGGCCGGGATAAAAAAGAAAGATCCCGAAGCCGTTTTTAGTTTTTTTGGCGGCGAATTGATGGAGCAACAGGGTGGGACACTCTTAAAACACTACCGTGAAATGGCCTTTATGGGCTTATTAACTGTATTGATGAACCTGAGCCAGATAAAGAAAAATTTCAAAATGGCCGAAGAAAAGCTGCTGGAATTCCGACCCGACGTTTTGATACTCGTTGACTACCCTGGATTTAATTTCAGGATGGCTAAATTTGCCAAACTGCACCATATCCGGACCTTCTATTACATCTCCCCCAAAATCTGGGCCTGGCGTTCCGACCGCGTGAAACGGGTTAAAAAGTATGTGGATGAGATGTTTACTATTTTTCCTTTTGAAAAAAAGTTTTACGACAAACACAATTATAAGATCAGGTATGTCGGAAACCCAACGATCGACGAGCTGGCTCTCAGACCCAATAAGGATCAAACCTACCGGGAATTTGTCGATGAAAATGGCCTGACCGGTCAGCCGATTATTGCCTTGTTGGCCGGGAGTCGGAAACAGGAGATTCAGCTCATCCTTCCTGTACTCGTTAAGGTAGTAGCGCTATTTCCTGAATATCAGTTTGTTGTGGCCGGAGCTCCATCGATTTCGCCAGAATTGTACAGAAAATATATGCCTGCCAAAAATATTAAGGTGATTTTCGGAAAAACCTATGAATTGTTGCAGCAATCAAAAGCTGCCATGGTTGCTTCTGGTACAGCGACGCTTGAAACGGCTGTAATCCAGGTTCCTCAGGTAGTTTGTTATATCATGGAGATGGGTTGGTTGATGTCCCTTTTGAGGAAAGTGTTTTTAAAAGTTCAATGGATTTCGCTGGTCAACCTGATCATGAATAAGGAAATTGTCAAAGAATTCTTCCAGGAAAACTGTACACCTGATGCGGTTGCAGGTGAATTGAAAAGAATCCTGGATGAGCCGGATTACCGGGAAAATATGCTCCAAAATTACCGGCTCATGTTGGAAAAACTGGGACCTCCGGGATGTGCCGACCGGGCAGCAGAGGAAATGGTGGGGTTGTTGAAAAGTTGCAGTCATAAAGTGATCCCTCGTTTGAAACGAGGGATAGCAGGACTCAGGGATAGCAGGAGCGTTTGAAAAGTTTGAAAAATTTGAAATGTTTAGTTTGTTAAAAAAGGAACTGCTACAATTCTTTGGATCATTGATCGCCTATCTGATCCTGGTCGTGTTTGCGCTGATCTCCGGACTCTTCCTCTGGTTTTTCGACGGAAACATGAATATTTTATCTGGGGGTTATGCCTCAATGTCAGCTTTTTTTGACCTGGCACCTTGGCTTTACCTTTTTCTGATTCCAGCTATTACCATGCGTCTTTTTTCAGAAGAGATTCGCAGCGGAACAATGGAACTACTGTTAACCAGACCAGTATCAGTAATTCAACTAGTTGTGGCAAAGCTACTTGCCGCATTTTTTGTGGTCTTTCTAACCTTGGTTCTATCGCTGGTATACTTTTTAACGGTCTACCAGCTGGGTCATCCTATCGGGGTCATGGACGTGGCCGCGACCACAGGCAGTTACCTTGGATTGCTTTTCCTCGCACTGGTATTTCTTTCCGTCGGACTTTTTGCCTCCTCGCTATCAGAAAATCAGATCGTTGCGTTCATCATTGCCGTTCTGCTATCATTTTTTCTCTTCTCGGGTTTTGAACTGCTGTCTGATCTGACGCAAAACGTCGCCCTGTCGACTTTCCTCAGCTCACTTG
The DNA here is from genome assembly GCA_036508555.1 of Prolixibacteraceae bacterium. Taxonomy (GTDB): domain Bacteria; phylum Bacteroidota; class Bacteroidia; order Bacteroidales; family Prolixibacteraceae; genus CAINVV01. The sequence continues at coordinate 6,489 of DATCHD010000042.1, read as the reverse complement.
GGATCTCTTCACATTATGAGTCGATCAGCAGAGGTATGCTGGATAGTCGCGACCTGTTTTACTTTCTGACTATCACGGTAGTTTTTCTTACCCTAACAGGGATGGCGCTAAAATGGAAAAGGGTAATTTTTAAGGTTCAGATTAAAAGACTTTTACCTTTTTTGGCGATATTGCTTGTTATGGTATTTCTCAATCAGTATCGCTTATTTCGCCTGGATTTTACTGCAGAAAAAAGATATACGCTCTCGTCGTCGTCCATCCGCGTACTGGAAAATTTGCAGGAAAATATGGTTGCTGAGGTTTATCTCGAGGGAGATATGCCTCCCGGATTCAGGCGTTTAAAAATTGCAATTGAGGAGAAACTTGCTGATTTACAACAATATGGCAAGCATTCGATTTATATAAGAAAGATAGATCCTTACAAAGAAGTTGCTGCTAAAGATCAAAAGGAATATTTCAACAGGTTGTTTCAGGAGGGAATCATTCCGACTGATTTAAGGATCAGAACGGAACAAGGCATTACCACAAAACTGGTTTTCCCCACAGTGGTGTTGCGTTACGGCGAGAAATCCATGGTGCTGAATGTGCTGAAAAACGATCCTTCCCAGCCTCCTGAGGAGAATCTGAACAGGTCGGTAGAGATGCTGGAGTTTGAGTTCATGAATGCTATTCGGACGCTGGTAAGGGAAAAACCCATTCAGATAGCATTTTTACAAGGACATCAGGAGGCTGACTCGCTCCATGTTGCTGATTTCTCGTCGGCCTTGTCTACCAGTTTCAAGGTCTCAAGGGTCAGTTGCGACCAGCTGTTAGTACCTTCAGAAAGCATTAAAGTCTTGGTAATTGCCAATCCGCAAAGTAAGTTTCCGGAGCGGGACAAGCTGATTCTGGATCAATACCTGATGAAAGGTGGCAAGATGATCTGGCTGATAGATCCCGTAAGAGTGAGTCTGGACAGCCTTTCGGAAGGTATGACGACGCTTGCCTTGCCGGTTGATCTGAACCTGAGTGATCAGCTGTACCACTATGGAGTGCGTTTGAACTATGATCTGATTCAGGATGCCGAGTGTCTGAAGATTAGAGTAAACACTGCTCCCATTGGTGCAACGCCCAATTATTCTCTGGCGCAATGGTATTTTTCACCCTTGCTGCATCCGCTGCAGTCGCATCCGGTCGGAAGAAATGTCAATCCGGTTGCTGCTGAGTTTCTGAGTTCAATGGATACTGTTGGCGAGAATCCTGATGTAAAAAAGAGTGTATTGCTTGGCTCTTCATCCTTCTCACGCAAAAATGAAGCTCCTATGCAAGTGAGTCTAAGGATGATAGATGTAGTTCCTTCGCGAGAGTTTTTTAACCGTTCGAATCTGATGGTAGGAATCTTACTGGCAGGAAAATTCAGTTCTGTTTTCCGAAACAGGATGACAGACCAGCTGGGGATGCCCGCTGGTTTTCAACTGGTTACGGGTAGTACGGCGACGCAGATGGCTGTGTTCTCTGACGGAGGACTGCTTTCCAATAAGGTAAGCCGGACGGCCGGAAAGGAGCCGGCAATATCCCCGTTAGGGTATGATCGTGTTTCAAAAATTACATTTGGCAACCGCGATTTCTTTTACAATCTGGTGCAATTTATGAGCGATGATGCTTCACTGGTAAGCCTGAGAGGTAAATCGTGGCAACTCAGGTTGCTGGATAAGGTGAGGGTCAGTAATCAGGGCTCGCTCATCAAATGGATGAACCTGATGCTCCCGCTTTTGCTGATCATTTTGGGCGGGGTACTATTTTCGTGGTCGCGGAAAAGGAAAAATGAGAAAGTGAAAGTTAAAAATGCTTAACGAAAAAATGTTCAGTTTGGGCAAAATTATGCGTTTATGTTTGTATATTCGTAACTTTATGGCGTAATCAATTAAATCAGCATAGAAAATGAAGTTTGTCGTTTCAAGTACCGAATTGCTTAAGCACCTAAATGCTATTAGCAGGGTGATAAGTAGTAAGAATACCTTACCAATTCTGGATAATTTTCTATTCAGTCTGGAAGGAAAGTCCCTCTCAGTGACTGCTTCCGATCTGGAAACAACACTTATTACCACAATGGAACTCGATCAGTCTGAAGATGATGGTCTGGTTGCCCTCCCGGCAAAAATTCTCCTGGAAACACTTAAAGAATTTCCTGAGCAGCCATTGTCCTTCCAGCTGGATGCAGACACCATGGGAATGAGCATTCTTTCTGCCAATGGTAAATTCTCCATTCCCGGACAAAACGGGGAGGAATTTCCTAACCAGCCTTCATTAAATCCGGAGCATTTTTCCATAAATGTTCCCCACGATGTGATGCTGAACGGGATCAATAAGACCTTGTTTGCCACGGCTGACGATGAGCTTCGTCCGGTGATGAATGGGATAAATATTGAGATTTCCCCTATCGGGATGACTTTCGTTGCCTCTGATGCGCACAAATTGGTGAGATATAAGCGTACCGACGCGATATCCGAAACCGAATCGTCATTTATCCTGCCAAAGAAACCCGCTTCTTTGTTGAAAAACCTTCTTCCGAGGGAGGAACTTGATGTGATTCTTCAATTTGATGAAAAGAATGCCATCTTCCAACTGACTGGATTTAAGATGGTTTGCCGCTTGGTGGAAGGAAGATACCCCGCCTATAATTCAGTAATTCCCACCAATAATCCTAATAAACTTCTGATTGACAGGGCTGAGTTCTACAATACACTACGCCGTGTTTCCGTTTTTGCCAACCAGGCCAGTAACCTTGTCAGGCTGAAACTAACTGCTTCAGAGCTGATAGTATCGGCGCAGGATATCGATTTTGCCATCTCCGCAGTTGAGAAAATCAAGTGTGATTTCGATGGGCAGGAAATGGAAATTGGGTTCAAATCTACTTTCCTGATTGAAATCCTTGCCAATATGACCTCTACAGATGTCAGGATGATGCTTTCAGATCCTTCCCGTGCCGGATTGTTGTTGCCTGCCGAACAGGAATTTGAACACGAGGATGTGCTGATGCTGCTGATGCCGATGATGATCAACGCTTAATGAGACTTAACTTAAAAAATCCGATCGTATTTCTTGACCTGGAGACCACTGGAATAAATGTGGTGACGGACAGAATCGTGGAGGTCGCTTTCCTGAAAATTTTCCCGGATGGCCGCGAAGAGGAGAAGTTGCTGCTGATCAATCCAGGAATCCCGATTCCACCAGAGGCGAGTGCCATCCACCACATTTATGATGCCGATGTTAAGGACGCCCCGCATTTCAGGGAAGAAGCCAGAAATCTGGCGAAATTTATCGAGGGTTGTGATCTTGCCGGTTTCAATTCAAATCGTTTCGATATTCCACTTCTGACGGAAGAGTTTCTACGCGTTGATGTGGATATTGATCTGAAGAGAAGGAAATTCGTGGATGTACAGACGATCTTTCACCGGATGGAGAAGAGAACACTGGCCGCTGCTTACAAATTCTACCTCCAAAAAGATCTCGAGAATGCCCACAGCGCTATGTCGGACACCCGTGCCACTTATGAAGTATTGCAGGCTCAGCTTGAACGATATGAAGGTGCAACCTTTGAGGAAGGCGGCAAAGTAATCGTTCCCGTTGTGAATGAAATCAATCATCTTTCGGAATTCTCTTCTTTCGACAGGAACGTGGATTATGCTGGCAGGATTGTTTACGATGAAAATGAGGTGGAAGTTATCAATTTCGGCAAGCACAAAGGAAAATCTGTTGAGAAACTGCTGAAAGAAGAACCTTCCTATTACAACTGGATCATGAATGGTGAGTTTCCATTGTATACCAAGAAAGTCCTGACCGAGATCAAACTGCGCGCGATGAACCAAAAACTATAATATCAAAGAAATTACCATGAAAATAATATGCATAGGCCGTAATTACGTTAAACATGCCCAGGAACTCAACCATGATGTTCCCACTGAACCGGTATTTTTTATGAAACCGGATTCAGCTCTTTTGAAGGATAATAAACCATTTTTCCTACCTGATTTCTCTAAAGAAATCCATCATGAGATTGAACTGGTCATTAAAATTAGCAGGTTAGGTAAGAATATCGAAGCTAAATTTGCTCACAGATATTATGATGAAATCGGGATCGGTATTGACTTTACAGCCAGGGATGTACAAAGACATCTGATTGAAAAGGGTTTGCCGTGGGAAAAATCCAAAGCATTCGACTCCTCTGCTGTTCTGGGTAAATTTCTTTCCCGAGAAGAGATTGGCGATTTGGGGAAAATACTTTTCTCTTTGAAACGAAATGGAGAAGTAGTCCAGTCGGGCGATTCACAACTTATGATTTTTCCTTTCGATACCATCATCGAGTATGTCTCAAAATATGTAACACTCAAGATTGGTGATCTTATTTACACGGGTACTCCTGCAGGTGTTGGTCCGGTAGCGATCGGCGATTGTCTGGAAGGATTTATCGGAGAGAAAAAAATGTTCGATATTCAGGTTAAATAGATTCCCCAGACCATTAACATTTCGCCTACAAGGCGGTAATGAAGCCGGATATTTTGTCTGGCTTCCTTGTTTATGAAAATTGCTGTCAATCCTCCTTGGGATGCATTCAATGGACTGGCTTCACAAAGTATCTGGCTGGCAAAGTCAATATTGGTATATGGAACCATTTTAAAAACAGCCTCTTTGGCGCACCAGCGCAGCATGAGCTCCCTGTTGGAAAGCAATCCGTTGAAAGTACAGTCGTTTAATTCTTCAGGGGAGAGAAATTTCCTCGCTGCCCGTTCTACATTTCGGGTAATCAATTCGATATCAATTCCGGGCTGAAGTTGATGACAATAATAGATCACCACACAATTGGCGGAATGTGAAATGGAAATATGTCCGGACGAACCTTGTAGCAGTGGTTTCCCGGTAGGGTCGTAAGTGATGGATGAATTGCTTCCGATCATTTGTTTCAGGAGTAACCGGGCTGCCAGCCACTCTTTTCTCCTTAGTTCATTTCTGAAGGGCAGGTAGCTATCAAGTTCATCTTCGCTTGGTCTCAGCAATAACATCAGCTGATCTGTGGTCTCATTGATCTCCCAGAATCCCAGTCTACCCTCTGAGGTGTCTTCTATGAACTTAATTCCCATTTGATTTTTTCCATTCAGTGGATTCGATCATTTTGATAACGTCCTGAGACAGGAATTGTATGACTGGCCGCAGGCTATCGTAGTTGGGTACCTCTTTAATGTACAGTGCTCCCCTGATAAAATGGGTCACGCTGTCTGTGAGGTAGAACTGCATCGGAGAAGCCGCATTACCTTTCAGGGTATAAAGCGTTCCGAATGTTCTCTTACCACGGTTGATGAAAACCTGTTCTTCAATTGAGCTGGCTTTTTGTGCGTGTTTGTACACCAGGGATCTCGACTCTTCGATCAGTTGCGGGAGATTGTGGTCAATTTTTTTGTAGCTAATATGAATCTGGGCGTGATTTCCCGGTATTTCCACTGTGACCCACTCCTTTTGATCTGGACTCAGCAGATCGGGTGTGATAAAAGCATAGCCCGGCACGAGAAAATCATAAGATAAGGGCTTGTTCATTGGTACATATACTTTATCCGGGAATGTAATCCGAAAATATCCCCTGGGTTTTGGCGACTGCTCTTTTTTGCAGGAGGACAGTGAGAGGACTAGTATAAAGACAAGCGATGGGATTCTAAAAATAAACATCAGTGGGTTTGTTTTTTTTCAGCTATCGGTTTTACCAATACCCTGATCTCTTTTATCCTTCTCTGATCGATGGCTTCAACATGGAAAATAAAGTTCTTGCATGGAATATCCTCATGAAGCTGAGGGAATTCTCCAGTAAGTTCCAATATAAGTCCGGCGAGTGTATCCGCATCACCTTTGTTATTATCGAAGATATCATCCTCACAATCAACAATTTTGTAGAAATCATTCAGCAATGCCTTACCGTCAAATAAATATTCGTCCGGTCCGAGTCTGGTAAAGAATTTCTCTTCCTCATCAAATTCGTCGCTGATGTCTCCGACAATCTCCTCGAGAATGTCCTCAAGTGTAACCAGGCCTGACGTTCCTCCAAATTCATCTATCGCAATCGCCAAATGCACCTTTGATTTTTGAAATTCTTCCAGCAGATCATCAATTTTCTTGGTCTCCGGGATGAAGAAAGGAGGTCTGATCAACTGCTGCCATTTGAATGAAATTCCCTTGGAAATATGTGGCAGCAGGTCTTTGATGTATAAAATGCCTCTTATATCGTCCAGTGTAGCGGCAAAGACAGGAATGCGGGAACATCCGGCCTCCCTGACTTTTTCAAGAACTTCCTGAAAATTGGATTTGAAATCAATGACAACCATGTCCAGACGGGAATGCATGATCTCATTGACACTTTTTGATCCAAATTTGACGATACCTTCGAGAATCTCCTTGTCGTCTGATAAGTCTTTGTGTTTAGCCAGTTTCAGGGCCTTAGATATCTCATCTATTGACAACACCCTC
>DATCHD010000041.1:0-13749 GCA_036508555.1 Prolixibacteraceae bacterium | reverse complement strand
CCCTATTCCTGTTAAGCCGGGTTTTACATTGTAAATATTAGCTTTTACAAAATCAGAATATGGATTGAATGTTTTATCGACTAAGGGCCTGGGTCCTACTATACTCATATCTCCTATTAGAATATTAAATAATTGAGGAATTTCATTGATTTTTTAACATGGCTGCTTCTCTTTATCTCCTTCGGGGATATCGGTATGCCATAATTCGATGGCTCTGGCACGGGTACTGCTCGACACCACTCCGATCATTGAAATCTATGGTCGGCTCGATGGAGATAGTGATGACCGGACCGGGGTAAAACTTGGATACGTAGGGCTGATCCAGCCATCCGCCGGCAAGATCGAGCCGGAAAGGGATCAGGCATTCGTTACGGAGCACTGTGGTGGAGCGGGCAGGCAATCCGCGGTGTGGCAGCCGTCTGCTGACCATCAGCTCAATTCCCAGCTCTTTGCAGAGATTTTGCTTGTCGGGGGTATAGCCGTCCTCGTTGACAAAAAAGATATCCGGACGCAGGTCGCGCAGCTCTTTCTCGAAATCCATCAAGCCTGAACCCACATTGATCCATGCATCTTTGACCGACTTCAAGGCCTTCACCATATAAAGGCGTTCTTTGTCGGTATTGATGGTTTTACGGCCTTTTAATTGGTTAATAGTCTTATCGGAACCCAATCCTACATATAGATTGCCGTGGGTGGCAGCCTCCTCAAAAAACGCCACATGCCCCGAATGGAGCATGTCATAACAACCGGATACGAATACTTTCATAAAAGCGAATTTCACGAATTTAAACGAATTTTCACGAAGATGCTTGGCAACAGTAGGTGTAGCGGGCAATCCTTTAGCATCTGGTTATTAGTTATTTTGATAGTGGATACTGAACCGGAGCTAAAAAGTGTGGAGTACGAATCCACACGAACGGAGTTTTTGTAAATCAGCTAAATAAATCAGAATGTGTTCCTGTTCGAACTAATTCAATCACTTTTGTTTTATCGTCTTGCCGCCAGATAAGCAACCAATCTGGTTTAATGTGACACTCCCAATAGCCATTGTAATTACCAGAAAGTAAATGAGCTTTAGTGAAGTCCTTCTCAAACTTGTTTGTTGTCTTAATTTTATACACCTGCTTTTTTCTTCAAGGTTGACATCATTTCTTTTGCCGATCCATAAGACTTAACTTTGCCTGATTCCACCTCATTAATTGCCATTATAGTTTCATCGTTAGGTATATTTTCTTCAACAACCCTGGCGTAACGGGTTGCTTTTAAAAACTCGAGCATTTTTTTTGCTTCGCTTGAACTGGTATCTAAAATTACTGTTGCCATGGTCAAAGTTTTTTTCTGCAATGCACAAAGATAAAGAATTTATAGTGGGCAAGATTTCCGGGAAAGACAACTACCTAAAGTTTTCTTGTATCCATTTATCCATTTTTGCATGATGCTCTTCAAATGTCATAAAAGGACCCTCTTCAGCTTTTTGAATTCCGTCCAGAAATTCATCCTGACTTAGCGAATTTCCAGGTAAAGTCCAATCCTTATAGTTTTTTTTCTGATCTTTTGTTCTATTTTCAGGCATGTTGAAAAAGTTATTTATTATCACTCACCCACAAAGTTAATTAATTTTTCAAGTACCAACGATACAGCTTTTCAATCCCTTCTCCGATTTCAATCTTGTGGTGCCACCCAAGGGAATGTATTTTGGAAGGATCGGTGAGTTTGCGCATGGTACCGTCGGGCTTGGATGTGTTGAAGACTAACTCTCCATTAAAGCCAACTTTCTCTTTGATTAATAACGCCAGGTCTTTTATAGATATTTCCTTACCAGTACCAATATTAATATGTGTATTTCGTACTTCAGGCGAAACGCTTCGACTCCGCTCAGCGACCGCGAGAGGAACAAGCCGGTCCCTGAGCGCAGTCGAAGGGCCCCTCAAATCCCCAAAATCTACCTGCTCCATAAGATAAACGCACGCATCTGCCATCTCTTCACTCCATAAAAACTCTCGCATTGGAGTACCTGTCCCCCAAATCTCCACGGAAATAGATTTCACGGATTCAGACGAATTTACGCGGATTCCGTATTTATCAAGGATGTTAATGATTGCTTTCTCATTTTCCCAACTTCTCATCTTCTCCTTTTCTCCGTTCTCTCCGTCTCTCCATCCTTCCGTCTTTCCATCCTCAGCTCCAGTCCTCCCTTCAATTGGCCTTCTGTTCAAGTCTTCCCGAATAGCCTCCCAGTTTCCCTCTTGCAAACATTTCCCCAGATGCACCTTCCGCAGCAACCCTGGCAGCACATGCGATTTCTCCAGATCGAAATTATCATTCGGCCCATACAAATTAGTAGGCATCACTGAGATAAAGTTGGTGCCGTACTGCAGGTTGTAGCTCTCGCACATCTTGACTCCGGCAATCTTGGCGATGGCATATGGTTCGTTGGTGTATTCCAATGGAGAGGTGAGCAGGCAATCCTCGGGCATGGGCTGGGGCGCATCACGTGGATAGATGCAGGTGCTGCCCAAAAAGAGCAGTTTCTTTACCTTGTGTATGTAGGATGCATGGATCACGTTGTTCTGGATCATCAAATTCTCATATATAAATTGTCCGCGGTAAGTGTTGTTGGCAACGATGCCCCCAACTTTAGCTGCTGCTAATATCACATACTCCGGCTTCTCCTCCGCAAAGAAAGTATTGACTGCCCTGGTGTCCATCAGATCCAGTTCGTCGATGGTTTTACCCACGAGGTTGTTATATCCTTTGGTCAGCAAATTTTTCCACAGGGCAGAGCCAACTAAACCTGTATGACCTGCCACATATATTTTGTCTTCAAATATCATAGATTTCGCTGATTTAAAAATGATTACACGGATTCTGAATGGGACATTGAAATCCTATCATTCGAAGTAATTGAGTGTACGGTAACCGCCTTCGCGGAGATAAGCATCTTTTTTCATCAGGTGGATATCGGATTGCATCATGTCGGTAATGAGGCCCTGCAAGTCGTATCGGGGTTTCCACCCGAGTTTGGTCATGGCTTTGGTAGGGTCGCCGATGAGGAGGTCGACCTCGGTGGGACGGAAGTACTTGGTATCGACGGCTACAAACGGAAGCGCTTTGGGGCAGGCGCTTCGACTCCGCTCAGCGACCGGTTGATGGATAATCCGCTCCCTCTCCGGTCCCTGAACCCCGGTCCCTGAGCCTGTCGAAGGGCAGTTCCGGAGACGGGACTTTAATGATTCCAGATATTGAATTCCTACTTTTTCGAGGAAGAGGGGTTCGTTGATGGAGGCGAGGTAGCCTTTTTCGTTGGCTCCTTCGCCGGTGAATTCGATATTGATTCCTATTTCGTGGCCGGCCATACGGATGAAATCGCGGATGGTGGTGGTGATGCCGGTGGCGATAACGTAATCTTCCGGTTGGTCTTGTTGCAGAATCAGGTACATGGCCTCCACATAGTCCTTGGCATGGCCCCAGTCGCGTTTAGAAGAAAGATTACCTAGGAAGACGGTCTCCTGCATGCCCAGCACGATTCTGCTGAGAGCACGGGTAATCTTTCGGGTGACAAAAGTTTCACCCCGGATGGGAGATTCGTGGTTGAACAATATCCCATTGCAGGCATACATATTATATGCTTCCCGGTAATTTACCGTGATCCAGTAGGCGTACATTTTGGCCACCGCATAAGGAGAACGGGGATAAAAAGGAGTTTTCTCCGATTGGGGAACCTCTTGAACCATTCCATAAAGTTCAGATGTAGATGCCTGATAAATCCGCGTAATCTTTGATAATCCGAGTAATCTAACGGCTTCCAGAATGCGCAAAGTTCCAAGTCCATCAGCATTCGCCGTATACTCAGGTGTCTCAAAACTAACCGCCACATGGCTCATGGCTGCCAGGTTGTAAATCTCGTCGGGTTGTACCTCCTGGATAATCTTGGTGAGGTTCATGCTGTCGGTCAGATCACCGTAGTGGAGTTTGAAGTGCTGATTCTCAACATGAGGATCTTCGTAGATATGGTCGATGCGGTCGGTGTTAAACAAAGATGAACGACGCTTGATGCCATGCACGATGTATCCTTTCTTGAGGAGGTACTCGCTGAGGTAGGCGCCATCCTGACCGGTTACGCCGGTGATAAGGGCAGTTTTTTGTTGCATATAAGTTAGGATTTATTTTTTTCCACAGAATAAAAGAAAACTATCCACAAATGCACACAAATAGACACAAATGAACCGGTCCCCGAGCGGAGCCGAGGGGTGGCCGTCCTTTTATAGTATTCCGTGTGTTCTCAGGATTTCGGCCAGATCAGCGTGCTTCTTTGAATATTCCCGAAGCGTCTGGATAAGTGTAGTGCTTTTTTCATTTGCATCAGATGCTTTGTCCAAAGCTGGTTGCAAGGCTGTCCTGCGATCCCAAATCATGTAACCCATCATAAAAATAAATAGGGTAATCAATATACCAAACCCCCAATAGAAAAGAGCGCTCAAATGATTAATTTGCAATTGGATGCTTTCGAATCTTAAATCCATCTTTGCTTCGAGTGCCTCCATCTTTATTTCAGTACGAATCGCGCGATCGCGATCAGCTAAAGTATAAGGCACTACAACTTGTTGCTCCTGGGCTTTTAGGGTCCCGGAGAAAAGCAAAACAAAAACAAGGATAAGCAACTTCTTCATGACTTAATATCTAACACGAAGTTACGGTAAATAATCGAAAAAGTAAAATCAGGATGCCGGTATATTTCTGATCGGATAGTATTAATCCCATTTACAAATTGAGTCAATGTAATCTTTTGAACCATCCCGTAACCAACCGTCCAGTTGGGACACATCTTTGAGTTGCTGGCCCCTCATTCTGGGGACCTTTGCCCCAACGTTTTTTTACCTCTTTGATGGTGACATAGGTGGGCATATGGGAAGCCATTCTGTAAACCGCCACCTTGACTTTTTCGGTCTCTCGTACCAATTCCTACCGGATGAATGCACTGCGAAGATAAGTTATCCCGGTAATCTTCGGCCTCACCTGCTGATTTTGCCCAATTGATGAGCGCAACGTGCCGTCATTCCGAGACGTCATTCCGAACTTGATTCGGAATCCCCTGATTATAGCTGTCATCCCTCGTTTCAAACGAGGGATGACAGCTATAATCAGGGGATGCTGAAATAAATTCAGCATGACGCATGACGCTGGATTGGGTTATCTCTGATTCATTTACATCCGTTATGGTTGTACTGATTGGCAACCTGTTTTTGGACAGCCCAATCCGACCGGCAGCGCGTTTTCCTTTCATTGCCGTAAGTGATATTGCCAGATTTCGGCAGCCAATATGTTTAACGGATGTTTAATATTAATTTTTTAGGATCTTGTCTGCAATCAAAAAATGCCAGGAGGTGGATTTTTTGACTGCAAAAGTCTATTTTGTAATAGAATGAGTTGTTTTTATCGATAATGGCTTTTCGAATTTCTTTGTATTTTATTGAGGCAGGAAATATACCGGGATTCTTCTTAATGACGTTTATCGTGATTTGAGTCCTCTGATTAAATTGGATAATTTCCTTTTTTGTCCAATTTTCATTCAGATAATCAATTACATGGAAAAAAGTAATTTTTGCTTTTGCAGACCAAATAATATTCATGTCAGAATCCGTATTTTTGTTTGGCTTCCTCCATTACCTGCTCATGTGTAAATACTTTTCCTGTTTCAATGTCATGAATTCCCTCAAAAATCGAGTCTTGAATTTCATGCGGCAACTGATCCCACCAATCTTTTTCTACTTCTTTCTTTAGAATATTATTTACACGAAAAAGAAGTGTCTGGTTAGTAGAACTTAAAATCTTTTGTACTAAATCTAATTTTAATGCCTGAATATCCATAATTTGATGTTGTTGTTGTGAATCTCGTAAAGTTATGAAATATTTTGGCAATCGTAAATTGCAAGAAACTGTCGGATATTTCCCCTCGCTTGCCGTCCGAAAGGATCTGATAACGTTTTTGTAAATGCTACCGCGGACGGTTGCTCTTTAGTCATTCTGATTCCCCGCTCCAGCACCCCGGTCCCTGAGCTTCCGGTCCCCTGAGCGCAGTCGAAGGGTCTCATTTCCCCTCTTGACCCTTCGACTCCGCTCAGGGACCGGCACCATTAGCCCATTATCACAGGCCTCTTCGGTAAATCTTTAAAAACGACATATACTAAATTGCTTTTTGGGACTAAAATAGCCCATGCTGTTAAGAACATAAGCATAAAATCAGTATAGAAGGAAAGATGTTTCTGGTACCAAAGCTCCAATTCTCCCTTGTATGGAGCAATATGAAGACGGTAAAACTCTTGAGGTGATAAAGAAGATTCTGATATGGATCCGATTCCTGTCAATCCAGGTTTAACATTGTTGATAGTAGTTTTGACGTGAATTGCACCCCCAGCCATATTGGGGCTATTTTTCAGCATCGTTGCAAACTTCCAGATATCGAACAATTTGTTTTTGAATCCAACTCTTTTTTGAAAATAGAAAATTTAATGTTCGCCAGTTAAGAGAAGACAAATACAAACAGGGATTAATAACAGTGAAAATAGGACTAATGCAATGAAAGCTTTAGCTGAATGTATTATTTTGCATTGTGGACGGAAGTGACGAGAGCTGTTTCTTTTCAGGTTGTTCGTCTTTTTCAGTTGGAGGTTTCCAATTCATAAGCGTGCAATTTTTAAACCGCTAGAGTATTCCGTGTGTTCTCAGGATTTCGGCCAGATCAGCGTGCTTCTTTGAATATTCCCGAAGTGTCTGGATAAGTGTAGTGCTTTTTTCATTTGCATCGGATGCTTTTTCCAATGCCGGTTGCAAGGCTGTTCTGCGATCCCATATCATATATCCGAGCATGAACAAGATTAAAGCAACAATTACTCCTTGTAGCCAAAATAGGTAATCAATTCTTGAATTGACTGCCTCGAACTTTACATCCATCTTTGAGAACTTTACATCCATCTTTGATTCTTGAGAATCCATTTTAGATTCAAGGGCTTCCATTTTTGCATCAAAGGCTTCCATTTTTGCTTCAAGCCTAATGGTTCGGTCACGGTCAGCTAAAGTATAGGGCACGACCACCTGTTGCTCCTGGGCTTTCAGGATCCCGGAGAAAAGCAGTACAAAAACAAGGATAAGCAAATTCTTCATGACCTTATATTTACCACGAAGTTACAAAATTCCGTGTGTTCTCAGGATTTCGGCCAGATCGGCGTGTTTTTTTGAATATTCACGAAGCGTCTGGATAAGTGTAGTGCTTTTTTCATTTGCATCGGATGCTTTGTCCAAAGCTGGTTGCAAGGCTGTCCTGCGATCCCAAATTATATAACCCATCATAAAAATGAATAGGGTAATCAATATACCAAACCCCCAATAGAATAAAGTACTCAACTGATTTATTTGCAATTGGATGCTTTCGAACTTTACATCCATCTTTGCTTCAAGCCGTATGATCCGGTCACGATCAGCTAAAGTATAGGGCACGACCACCTGTTGCTCCTGGGCTTTCAGGATCCCGGAGAAAAGCAGTACAAAAACAAGGATAAGTAGTTTTTTCATGACCGTATATTTACCACGAAGTTACGGTAAATTCCTGTAATACAAAAATTGCAATCTCACTGCCAGCGATACTGCTATCCCTCGTTTGCAACGAGGGATTACAACAATCCTGTAAGCCACTTACATATTTGGTTCCGGGAGGATTGTCAACATATAAAATAGGCCGAACGCAGGCCGCCCCTAACTATCTGAGCAAAATTCACTGTTCACCACATACTTATCGGACATCCACCCAACGCCCGTAATTGCAAACTATTAATCCCATTTACAAATTGAGTCAATGTAATCTTTGGAACCATCGCGTAACCAGCCATCTAATTGTGAAACTTCTTTGAGTTGCTGGCCCCTCATTCTGGGAACCTTTTCCCCAACGTTTTTTTACCTCTTTGATGGTGACATAGGTGGGCATGCGGGATGCCATTTTGTAAACGGCAACCTTGACTTTTTCGGTATTGATTAAATCATCACGGTTTAATCCAAATACAGTAAGCAGTTTGTCTATATCAATCCAAAAGGTATTTGAATTGTAATAGCTTAGATTAAATTCAATCTTCTCATCGGGTAGAGCGAGACCTTCCACCAAACGAATCTGACCGTTAACTTTTGCCAAACCACCGCCGCGGTCGTCCAACTTGCGGGTAATCAATTCGACCGTCATGGCCTTTTGCTGCTGGATATGGTAACCAAGCACTGCTGGATCAGCATTGGCTCCCAAAGTATCAATGTTGTGCAGCAACAGGTTCGGTCTCTCGTACCAATGACCTACCGGATGAATGCACTGCGAAGATAAGTTATCCCGATAATCTTCGGCTTCGCCTGCTGATTTTGCCCAATTGATGAGTGCGGCGCATGCAACCGGGGTAATATTTAGAAACATAAGGCTGGTCGAGCCAACCACCAGCCAGATCCAGACGAAAAGGTGATTAGGAAGGTGTTGAAGAAATGGGATTATTACGGTGTCCGATTTATTCGATGATTTGGTTGATCCTTTGAATTAATTCCTGATATTTCGCAATTTTGAGGCTCGATACTTTGCCTTTGATTAACCTTTGCTCAAGGACAAATATCTTATGTACACGAATATAGCTTTTTACAGGTAAGCCCTCCGTTATATCATCATTGGTAATAGTGATACTAAGGTTATCTTGTTTTAACTTTGAGGTTATTTGAACAATCAGTACGTCACCGGTTTGATGAATCGTATCGTTTGAAATAACAACTGCCGGTCGAAGTTTATATCCTTTATTGTCTGTAAAAGGAACCGGAATGATAACAATATCGCCCTTAGAGAAATTCATTAACGTGCAATTTTCAGTTTTTCTTTTGCCCAGTTATCCCAAATATCATCTTCTTCGCTACTCCATTCTTTTGCGAGTGAACTTTCAGATAAAACAACAAAAGGCACTTCTCCCTTTTCTTCAACGATTTCAATATTTTTTACATCGTCAAGCTTTGATAAAAGTTTTTTAAGAAAAGCTACTGATTGTTTGCTCTTGGTTGTAATTATTATGTTTTGCATTTTTTTTATCAAAGGTACATTTTAAATCCAGAACTACCCAAGTTCCTTTCTCATTCGCCCCTCTTTCCGTCCGAAAGGATCTGTTAACGTTTTTGTAAATGCTACCGCGGACGGTTGGTCTTTGGTCATTCTGATCCCCGTCTCCTTGTGCTCCGGTCCCTGAGCGCAGTCGAAGGGTCTCATTTCCCCTCTTGACCCTTCGACTCCGCTCAGGGACCGGAGCCATTAGCACATTATCTTCGGCCGCTCCGGCAAATCTTTAAAAACGATGTAAGCTAAATCGCTTTTTGGGACTAAAATAGCCCAAGCTGTCAGGAAGATAAGCATGAAATCAGTATAGAAGGAAAGGCGTTTCTGGTACCAAAGCTCCTGATAGTAACCTTTCTTCATCCCTGAAAACGATAGATCCGATTCCTATCAATCCAGGTTTAACATTGTTGATAGTAGCTTTGACATGAATTGGATAAAGTTCAAAATTCTTATCGACCAATGGTCTGGGACCGACTATACTCATGTCTCCTTCGGGGATAGCGGTATACCATAGCATAGTTCGATGGCTCTTGTCTTCGGATAACGTAACCAAGTTAAAGAACTAAGACTTGTCAGAAATGATGGGTCTTTTTATTTTGATTTCTGTCGTCATAGCTACTGGCCGGTTACTGCTGGATCAGCATTGGCTCCCAAAGTATCAATGTTGTGCAGCAACAGGTATTTTAAATTGGGATTATCCTCCATTAATTGTCTGAGCGTGCCATTGAGAAACAGGTTCGGTATTTACAAAGATCACGTTCTGTTGGAATCAACCTTAATCCAATTATTTTAAGATAATTGACTAATAAACTCAGATGGAGTGAATATTTTCAATTTCGACTTTTTGAAATCAACAATGTTCCGGGTAATGATAACATTTATTCCATTTTGTTCTGCTCATTCTGTTTGTACAGCATCTTCAAAATCTGTTAATTCAGAATTTAATGCACTGAATATTATTTCTTTGCTTACATCTGCTATATCAATAAAATCAAAAAGATTCTTTAAAAAAGAAATTGTCAATTGATGTCCCTTAGATTTTTTCAAAAAATTCCCTGCGTTCCAATGCAATGTCAAGAATAATGTTGGTGTCCAACAAAATTTTATTCATTTGTATTTCTCCATCAGGTAGTTATATTTGACATCATCAGTTTGGACAATTGAAAAAGCACAAGCCCATTTCACGAAAAAATCATCCATTGTTTTATTGATGGGTTTAATGCTTTTTTTAGACTTTAATACTACAAAAACCTCAACCTTTTGATCGGCATAACCTTTCAATTCGGGAATTTTTATAATCCCATTTTCCAAAACAGTTGTTGCAAATTTATATGCTTCCATTTTGCTTTATTTTTTACAAAGATAACAAATTGCAAACTATTAGTCCCATTTACAGATCAAAATAGGCAATGGCATTTTGGCGACCAATCCATTCTTTCTTTGACCGAAGCAGGTATTTCTCGGTTACCATTTCCAGAATGGGACCCACATCCTGAGCCATTCCACCATGCACCATCACCAGACTATCCTGAAGCTTTTGTCTGGTCTCTAAACTTACTTTTTCAACATCCAAAATGGTATGTTGAGGCAGCAAACGACCCTTGCTGATTCCAAATTCAGGATCTCCTTCTAACGCTTGAACTCCTTTTATTAATTTCATTCCGGGCCAGACACCACCCGAATCCTGCCAGCCACCGCCTGAGCCACCAATCCATTCACCTAAAATTGCTTTTGAGGCAACTAATCGGCGTTCGTCTTCGTTAAGTATACCAGATAGACTTTCTGTTTGGGCGGTAGCACGCATACAAAGCGAAATCAGCGAAGCTAATAAATTCGATCCCTTTTCCTTTGCCAGCCATTTTTTCGAGCAATTGACTTAAAGGCAGGCCTGCACCTTCCATTCCGGGAGGTACAATACCGGAAGCGATGACTGCCGCTTTTGCTGTTTATGTGAATTTGTGGACAAAAAATGAGGTGTAATCCACCCGTAAGATCCAAGTGGATAGGAGTTTAGGGCTAGAAGTGGATTCAATAGTGATATTTACATTGCAGGATAATTATTCCACTTTCTGAAATAACCTGATAAACAAGACGATGTTCTTTATTAATTTGCCGTGACCAACAACCCATTAATTGATGTTTTAATGGCTCCGGCTTTCCTTATCAGTAGTCGCCCACTCTTTATAGGAATCAAAAGCTTTGGGGGCAAAAGTGATATTGTGTATCATGCATTGAGCATTTTTTCATACAATTCTTCAAACTCTTTGCCTGTAAAGCGGATCAGATTTTTATTCTGCTTCACTTCTTTAATTGCCTCCAATAATTTCTTTTTGTTGGCAGGCGTATTGAAGAGATATTCCGTTTCGTCCTGCGTTGGTTTAATGGATATTTCTATTTCCATGTCTTTGAAAAGATTCTTTACCGAGTCGATAAAACTTCTGTCCAAATCTTTTGCCTTTAATTTGAATACCGTTTCCATAAAAATATATTTTCACAAATTTATAAAAATCTTTGCGAATATTACTGGATTATTCATGCGTGAATGATAATGCCGATTTCCTCGATTCCGGCTTCTTTGGCTTCGTTAATCAACCTTATGATTCACCCCTTCCGTCCCAAAGGATCTGTTAACGTTTTTGTAAATGCTACCGCGGAAGGTTGCTCTTTAGTCATTCTGATTCCCTACTCCCTGTACCCCGGTCCCTGAGCTCCGCTCAGGGACCGGGGTCATTAGCTCATTATTTCCGGCCTCTCCGGTAAATCTTTGAAAACGATGTAAGCTAAATCGTTTTTTGGGACCAAAATAGCCCATGCGGTTAGGAAGATAAGCATAAAGTAACCTTTCTTCATCCCTGAAAACGATGGAACCGATTCCAGTCAATCCAGGAATAACATTGTTGATAGTAGCTTTGACGTGAATTGCACCCCCAGCCATATTGGGGCTGTTTTTCAGCATCGTTGCAAACTTCCAGATATCGAACAATTTGTTTTTGAAACCAACTCTTTTTTGAAAATAGAAAATATAATGTTCGCCAGTTAAGAGAAGACAAATGCAAACAGGGATTAATAACGGTGAAAATAGGACTAATTTTTTGTCATTTTCTATAAATATCTTAATTCACCATCTTTGTAAGCTGAATTGCTGTGTTTTCGCAGCCGATTTCACAATTCTACGAATTTTTGATTTCATCAAAGCATTCAATCAAACTTTTTAATCCAATCATTAATATTCCTTTGGTACTAATTTCCATTTTTGCCAGAGGAATTTGTGTGTTGCATCTTAAATACATCGCAGTTAGTAAGCCTTTTGAATCTAAATGCTCCATGTTTGAAGCGAGAACAATCATTTTATCTTTCTCTGTGGTTTCGCCTTCGTAATATTTTATAAGGAATAAATTTTTTCGCTCTATTCTTTCAAACTGACTTTTGGTTACCTGAGTCGTTTTTATTTTCGGATTCTCCTTGAAATATTCCCAAATCAAAAATATCAGTTTGGTGACTTCTTCCAATTCCGCAGGTTTCAAATCGATTTTGTACCCAAGAATTATGGATATTAGGAAAGGTTGTTGTTTGAAGATGAGATCAGATTCCGAATCCACATATTTGGAGTTCATTTGATCCACTTTCTGAATGATTTTGCTAATCAATTTTAGGTCAATATCGTCTTTTCGCTCTATTGGGTATTTACTCATTTGTCAATATTCTGTATTGCGTTGCTCCGCTTTCGTTTTAAACATTTAACCCCTGCGGGGTAGGATTTGTTCCGGTGCAAGCTTGTGGTCAGGACTCGTCCCCTTCGTCCAAGTCCTCCCCGTCGTCCCCTCATCCTCTCCTAATTCTGATCTGCATCGCATTCCCGACAGGCGTCTCAGATACAAGCACCAGATACCCGCCCCCGCCAGCACCGGAAATTTTCCAACCCAAGGCATTAGATTCATGTTGGTGAATGGCCTCTGTAATTTGTGGGGTAACCATGTTGGGGAACATGGCAATTTGTGCCTCGAAGGATTCCCTGAAATACTTGCCGAATTGGGGTAGATTTTTGTTAAGGATGGATTGCCACAAACCCACTGCAGCATCCGCAAGCGCTTTGGCTCCTGCTTCATCTATTTTTGTTCCGGCCAGTACATCAAAACATTGATCGCGTGGAGAGAGGTTAATAAACCAGAGGTGGTTCTCGATCCAGCGCAGCGTTGCTTCATCAGTAAGTGATTCAAACGAAACTGGCCAGTAGTTTTCTTTCGCATAGTTGAGCTTATTGACCCCCGGGAAGACGATGCCGATCGAATCCTGCGAACCGCTTACACATTTCGTACCCGGAGGGTTCTCCACGCAGAAAAGGGTGTGTGCGAGTTTTCCCTTGTCACCTTCGGGGATATCCGTCTGCCAGAGTTCGATGGCTTTGGCCCGGGTACTGCTTGACATGCCGCTACGGTCGTTGAAATCTATGGTCGGCTCGATGGAGATGGTGATGACCGGTCCGGGGTAATATTTGGACACATAAGGCTGATCTAGCCATCCGCCGGCAAGATCAAGCCGGAAAGGGATCAGGCATTCGTTACGGAGCACTGTGGTGGAGCGGGCAGGCAATCCGCGGTGTGGCAGCCGTCTGCTGACCATCAGCTCAATTC
>DATCHD010000040.1:0-63813 GCA_036508555.1 Prolixibacteraceae bacterium | reverse complement strand
TCTACAGATAGTGCAAAACTAAATACCATACTGTCAATTTTGATAGGCAATGCTATCAAATTTACAAAAGCCGGATCAATTGAATTTGGGTGCAATATGGTAGAGACGCACGGCCCCCGAAATATCGGGGCAGGCCGTGCGTCTCTACAGTTTTACGTAAAAGATACCGGCATTGGCATTTTTGAAAACAAACAACAGTCTATATTTGAACTATTTATGCAAGCTGATGTTTCAAATAGCAGGCAATTTGAAGGCGCGGGATTAGGCCTCTCCATTGCGAAAGCTTATGTAGAAATGCTTGGTGGAAAAATTTGGGTAGAAAGCGATCCCGAAGATATATCGGAAGGAAAAGGATCCACATTTTTCTTTACACTTCCCTACAATAACGAACGGCTAAAAAAAATGGGCACGAATGAAGATGTTTCTGAAGTTTCGGGACTGAAAATACTGATTGTCGAAGATGACGAAACATCCGAATTATTTCTCAGAAATGCAATCAAATTATTCAGCAAAGAAATTCTGTATGCAAGAACGGGTGTGAAAGCAGTGGAAGGCTGCCGCAATAACCCCGACATTGACTTGATTTTGATGGATATTAAAATGCCTGTCATGGATGGGTTGGAAGCTACAAGGCAAATCCGGCAATTCAACAAAGAAGTTATCATTATAGCACAAACGGCTTTTGGACTAACCGACGACCAGAAAAAAGCAATAGCTGCAGGATGTAATGATTATATCTCGAAGCCCATTAAGAAAGAACAATTGTTAGTGTTAATTCAGAAATATTTCTTGTAAAATGATTCCCAACTGTTTGTTTGCTTCAATTAATACAAAACACAGCATACAATGATATCGCTTTGATCTGATTCTCATAACCAAAATTCTTTCCTGAAATCCGGATGGCATACGGACTATTGTATTTCTTCACAAACATCGTCATGCTTACAGATTTTGTCCGAAGGCCTTTTTTTACTTCCACAGGAATCACCTGTCCCTCAATCTGAAGCACAAAATCGAGTTCGGCCGTATTCACATTTTTCCAGTAAAACAACGGAAAACCATTGCAGACCAAAGCCTGGGCCACATAATTTTCGCTCATTACCCCTAAAAATCCATTTTCTTCTTCCAGCGGCGATAAAATAGTTTGTTGTGCCATGCCAGATTTCATGGTAAGCATCCCGATATCGCTCATATAGAGTCTGAAATCACTTAAATCGGAATAGGCAGAGATGGGCATGAAGCCATGGTCAATTTTTTGACATTTGAGAACGATTCCTGCTGAATTAAGCCACTCGATTGATTCGCCAAACAATGTGGTTGTAGCTCCTTTTTGAACTATTTTGTATTGAAATTTCCTGTTTTCTTTAGCCAGTTGTGTCGGAATTGAATTGTAACATGCCCTTATTTTTACACTTGTTGCCGGGGATGCATATTTTGCCATATCGGCAATGTATTCATTCAGAATACGCCCCTGAATTTCGGTTGACGTAAGCAAACTTTTGGTTTCAACAAACTCGGCTACCACTGCAGGCATACCTCCGACGATAAGATATTGTTTATACAACTCCATGGCTTGAATATGCAGCGCTTCAGGCATGGCTTTAAGGTTCGCAAAATGAGACGATATCTCTCTGCTCAACAACTCTTTATCCGTTGCCCAAAGGAACTCCTCAAAATCCATCGGAAACATGAAAAGTTCGTCCACCTTACCTACCGGGAATGAAAATTGATCTCTGTTTATGGTCACTCCCAACAAACTTCCCGCAGCTACTAAATGATACTGGGGAGCTTCTTCATAAAAGGTTTTTAACGATGCCAATGCCCTGGAACATGCAGATTCCCAAATTTGAGACAACCAGGTTGAATTTGAAACTATTATTGCATCGGCAGATTCTGACAAATAAGGAATATCAATTTTGGACAAAAGTTGTCCAACCATCGTTGTTTTTCCTACCTGACGTGGTCCAACTATTACTTGTATGAACTTCCGCTCTTCGCAGATTCGGGACATAACGGTCTGTAAATAGGATCTTTCTATCATTTTCTTACATTTTACTCAATATTTCTATTAATATTAATAACTAATGGACAAAATTTTGATTCTTGGATTATATCACAACCAACGAAAGAAATTGGAAGGACCGCTGCAATATTATATTAATATGTTTTGAGTACATTTGGATAATACTCGTTATGCGTCCAGCGTCATTAGGCAATTAGGACAACACGAGGATAATTGATGAAGAGAGCAGATAAATTTGAAAAATGCAATATATGAGTGGTCTAATGAAATCAAATGATGAACTCCAGTTATTAGCTCATGCTATAAGATGCATCAGCGAATGCGTGAGTATTACTGACATGAATAACAATATTATTTTTGTCAATAATGCTTTTTTAAAGACCTATCAATATGAGGAGCACGAACTGTTGGGTAAAAACATTAGCATGGTGCGCTCGCCCAAAAACAACACCGATCTGATTGAAGTGATTCTTCCTTCCACCCTGGAGGGAGGTTGGCAGGGCGAAGTATTGAATCGAAAAAAGGACGGTACAGATTTTCCTGTATTTGTATCTGCCTCAATTATAAAAGATTCCCTTGGAAATCCAATAGCACTTATTGGTGTCACTTCTGATAAAACCGAACAAAAGAAATTGGAACTTGAACGTCAGGTAATCTTTGAAATGACACAAGGCATTTCGGAAACCGAAAACCTGAATGAATTTCTTAAGTCAATACATCAATTACTCAAGAAAGTACTCTATGCGGAGAATTGTTTTGTAGCAATATATGATGACAATACTGGCCTCTTTAGCTTTCCCTATTTTGTAGATCAGTCCGATCCTACTCCGGAACCGCTGGCTATGAAGAATAGCGTTACCTCTTATGTTTATCGTACTGGGGAACCGTTACTGCTAACACCTGACAAATTCCTAAAACTACAGAAGCAAAAAGAGGCTGTATTAGTAGGTTCTCCTTCCCCTTCCTGGATTGGAGTGCCTTTGAAGACGCCTTCAAAGACTATTGGTGTCTTAGTCCTTCAACATTATACGAAGGAGAATGTCTATTCAGAACAAGATATTCAATTTTTCTATTCCGCAGGCAGCAAAATAGCAATTGCTGTTGAGCGTAAACATGCAGAAGAAGCACTACGAAATGAGCGGTTTTTATTTCGTACTGTGATCGATAATATTCCAGATTCGATTTATTGCAAGGACACTGCTACCCGCAAAACACTTTCTAATCTAACCAGTTTGCGGAATGTTGGATTAAAGTCAGAAGCGGAAATTATAGGAAAAACAGATTTTGATCTTTATCCGAAAGAACTTGCAGAAGAATTCTATGCAGACGATCAATTGGTCCTACAATCGGGCCAACCCTTGCTGAACAGAGAGGAATTCATCATTCTGGGGAACGGAGAAAAGAAATGGCTCCTTACTTCCAAACTTCCATTGAAAGATAAAGATGGAAATATCATCGGTCTCGTTGGTATCGGGCATGATATCACCAAGCGAAGGCTGGCGGAAGAAGCTCTTCGTGAAAGTGAAAACATCATGCGCTCGATCACCGACTCTGCCCATGATGCCATTATCATGATTGATCCGGAAGGTCTGATATCCTATTGGAACCCGGCTGCAGAGAGAATAATGGGATACTCCAAATCCGAAGCGATGGGTATGAATTTACATAATCTAATCGTGCCTTCCCGCTATCATCAGGCCCATCATGCTGCTTTTCCGATATTTCAACAAACCTGGCAAGGCGCAGTCATGGGTAAAACGCTTGACCTGGAGGCTGTTAGAAAAGATGGAATCGAGATTTCTGCGCAGCTTTCCATTTCAGCAATTAACCTGAACAATCATTGGCATGCTGTCGGAATTCTTCGGGATGTGACTGATCAGAAGAAGGTAGAACAGGCACTTGTTAAAGCCAAGCAGGAAGCCGAAATGGCGAATAAATTCAAGAGCATTTTCCTGGCAAATATGTCTCACGAAATTCGAACGCCGTTGAATGCAATTATTGGATTTTCGCAATTGACGAACCGCGACAAGATGTTGTCTGATCAGCAAAAAGAATACAATAACTCCATTATCCACGCAGGCGAGCATCTTTTGTCACTCATCAACGACATTCTTGAATTATCGAAAATAGAGGCCGGACGGGTTGTATTGAATCCTACAAACGTAGATTTGCACGCCTTGCTGGATGACATTCAAATGATATTCAGTGAACGTATCCACTCAAAAAACCTTCAATTTTTGTGCGAAAAAGAAGATGATCTTCCACAGTTTGTATTTGTAGATGAAAGCAAATTAAGGCAGATTTTTGTCAATCTTATCGGCAATGCACTCAAATTCACGGAAGAAGGTGGCATTGCTGTCCGAGTTCGCGTCAACACATTAGACGTTAATAAAAAAATGCTGGTAGTTGAAGTTCAGGATTCAGGTCCGGGTATTGCCAGTGAGGAAATGGACAAACTATTCAAACAATTTCAGCAAACAAGTTCTGGTATCAATAAAGGCAGTGGCACCGGGCTTGGGCTCGCATTAAGCCGTGAACTGGCCATTTTGATGGGCGGAAATATTACGGCAGCCAGTGAAATAGGAAAGGGATCTGTTTTTACTTTCTCCGTTGAAATATTGGAGGGTAACAAGGACGCCATTGAAAAAAGTACTCCAAATGGAGTGATCGGCATTGAAAACAATATGACAGCATATCGAATTTTGGTTGTTGACGACAAGAGCGATAACCTGAAGGTTGCAGGAACCCTGCTCAAATTGGTTGGATTTGAAACCGAAGAAGCTGTTAATGGTTTAGAGGCTATTGAAAAATTCGAATCCTGGAGTCCGCACCTTATTCTAATGGATATGCGTATGCCTGTTATGGATGGCTATGAGGCTACGCGTCGGATTAAGTCGACCGAAAAAGGGAGGAAGACACCAATAATTGCACTGACAGCCAGCACTTTTGAGGATGAATTAAAGAAGATTGAAGCACTGGGGATGCAAGGTTATATCCGCAAACCCTTTAGTGAAGATGATTTATTTAATACCATTGGAAAGATACTTGGAATTAACTACATTTATGAAAAGACAACAGAAGTAGAACAAAAAAACAATATACTGGACCTTGATACTATTGCCGTGGACATTCAAAAATTGCCAGTAAGTATATTGTTTAAATTGCGGAATGCTCTTGCTGATGCAGATATGGATCTTCTGATTAAACTAATAAAAGGTATAAAATCAGAAAATTCTAATCTTTCAACAAGCCTTTTGTATTTAGCTGAGAATTATAGGTACGATCAATTAGAACAGATTTTGAATAAGAAGGAGTAATTAAGATGGGTACAGATGAATTATTAAGCCAAAATAGAGCGAACATTCTTATTGTAGATGATGTTCCCGCTAATCTTAAGGTCCTGGGTGAAATCCTCAAGGGGGAAGGGTATTTAGTCAGGCCTGTACCAAATGGCGTTCTGGCACTGAAGGTTGCGGAAAGAACTGAACCAGACCTTATTCTGCTGGATATTATGATGCCTGATCTAAACGGATTCGAGGTATGTAAACTGCTGAAAGAGAACAAAAAAGTCTGTGATATACCGGTTATTTTTATTAGCGCTTTGAATGATACCCAGGATATTGTAAAGGCCTTACGATCTGGTGGTGTAGATTTTATTTCTAAACCTTTTCAGGCTGAAGAAGTTATTGCAAGAGTTAAAACTCATCTTCAACTACGTTATCAAAGCAAAAAATTGGTTGAACAAAGTAAGGAACTTCAAAAATTAATTGCTACTAAAGACAAATTCTTCTCTATAATAGCACATGACCTTCGAGGGCCTTTGGGTGGGTTTATGGGAATAACGGAATTGTTGGTCGAAGATTTATCGCCTGATGAAAAAAATGAATTAACAATAGAGCTAAACCATTCAGCCAAAGCCTTATATAATTTGCTTGAAAATCTTCTGGAATGGGCCAGAATGCAGCAGGGACAAACCTCATTTAATCCTGGAAAAATCAATTTAAATGGGTTAGTTCATGAATGTTTAAATGCACAAATTGATTCTATCCGTAAAAAGGAAATCAATGTTGATATCGCTATATCTGAAAGTCATGAAGTTTTCGCCGATGCAAATTTACTCCAATCCATTGTACGTAACTTGCTTTCAAATGCGGTCAAATTCACTCCAAGAAATGGGACTATTGCTGTTTCTACCTATCTGACACACCATAATTCAACCGTGGTTATTATTAAGGATTCAGGTATCGGGATGAAAAGTGAAATGGCATCTAATTTGTTCCAGTTAAATGTTAATAATAGCCGCCCAGGTACCGAAGGCGAAAGAAGCTCTGGCCTCGGACTGCAACTATGCAAAGAATTTGTTGAGAAACATGGTGGCGAAATTTGGGTCGAAAGTGAAGTGAATGTTGGCACATCATTTTATTTTTCCATTCCGGTCCTCGGCACCTGATAAAATTTACAGCTAAAATTTTACATCAAATCCCCCAATATAAAAGGTCTTATTCGATAAAGTATATTGTTGGACCGTTCAGAAAATAGCCGGATATTATTTTGAGACGAATGTCTTGTCATTGGATAATTCCAATACACCGAGGTAGAGCAATTTGGCAGCATCTTCCATAATTTCTGGCGTGAGGGCATCTGTATTGTCGAGCGGATGATGATAGTAGACAGTTTTTACTGTTCCTGAGGTATAAAGACTAAGCGTCCTGTACCCTGCCCTTTCGAAAATAGCCCCGTCGGTCCTGGGGCGGCTGTAGGTCGGATGGTTTTCTGAAGCGCTGAAATCGCGGTGGATATATTTGTCGTTGGCGTCCGAGAAATATTTCAGCATTTCCGGGTACGATTTGCCACCGGCCAGAAAGAGCCCGGTACCATTGCCGACCATGTCGAGGTTGATCATACAAAGCACTTTTTCTTTGGGCCAAAAGGGAGAATCGACGCACATTTTACTGCCATACAGACCGCACTCTTCCCCACCGAAGAATACAAACAGGATCGTTCTGCCTGGTTTTACACCTGAAGCTGCCAAAGCCTTTGCAGCGGCAAGTATATCCACAGAGCCTGAGGCATTGTCGAGGGCTCCCGGAAACAGACAACCAGGACTACCTACCGCATCAAAATGGGCACCCAGAATAATTGCTTCATTTTTCAGCTTAGGGTCTGATCCTTTGATCATTCCGACGATATTGCAGGAGCGACTGTCCGGAAAATATCTGGTAGAAGCGGTAATTCGCACCTTCTTATGCAGGGCCATTGAATTGGGTAGCATATTCTTTACGACTTCCGCGTGTATTTCTGCATACGTCTTGCCTGTGCCTGCAAAGAGTTCTTCAGCCACTGGTTCTCCAATGTGTGCGTAAACAAATCCTTTGAGGAAGGATGTATTAGGATTGGCAATTTTGCTCACGTACAAGAGTCCGGCGGCACCCAGTTCTTTGGCATGCTGAAACTTGTATCTGTGGTAACTGTAGGGCTCCCATTTACGCTGAACGCTGTCATTCGCACCATAAGGCACACCGGTTTCCATCAGCAAAATTTTACCTTTCACGTCGATGTTGCGGTAATCGTCATACCCCAGTTCAGGAGCAGAAATTCCGAAACCAACATATACAACTTCACCGGAAACACTTCCCGGCGCTGAATTGGAGCCGGGGAAATAATCGTCAGGGAAGCGGTACTCTTTGCCGGCATTGTTTTTTCCTGCTAATAAAGTGACAGATCCGGGAGAAAGAACATCCGAATAGGCATTCGGGAAATACTGCAAATAAGTGCTGTCATTAAGTCCTGGTTTGACTCCTGCCTTCTTAAGTTCGCTCGCTAACCATTGAGCGGCAGCGAGATAGCCAGGTGATCCGGAGAGCCGGCCTCCATATTTTAAAGAGGTTAATTCGGCTGCGTCATTCATCATATCATTGCTTGAAATGGAATGGAAGGTGGTGCGAATGGCCTTCTCCCGATCCTGAGCATAAATATTCGATGCTGTCAGGCACAATAATAACAAAGAGATAAGTTTAGTAAACATAAGAATCGTCTTTAGCAAATGCAAATGTAGTGTTAAGCTTTAAGCATCCAGCATCCGCAATCAGTACAAATTGGTTCCCAACACCGATTTCAGTCTGTAGCCAACCACTACCCTATCAATTCTGGCTTTCAAATACAGCAAACTGCTCTCTGACACTGCGTTCTCGGCATCCAGCAGATCAAGATTGGTGAGGGTGCCGGATTTGTATTTCAAATCGGCCAATTCGAGGGCTCTCTTAGCCTGGGAAAGCTGCATACTGAAGAGTTCTGTCTTGGAGATGGCGGCTTTCAAGGTATTGATACTCTCCATCACTTCATTGGTAATAGTTCGCTTGGTAAGATCAACCTCCTGACTGACAGATCTTAATGCCGAGCCTGCCAGTTGAGAATTCAGGCTCGTGCGGTTAGCATCGAAAATGGGAATTTGCAGGCTTAAACCAACGGCGTAATTGGCCTTAGACTTCTCCAGTTCAGGTATATAGCCGTTCTTCCATCCACCTGTCGCAAAAGCGGATAGTACAGGATTTTCATGCGTTTTAACCAAATCCTGGTATGCTTGTGAAACAACCATTTTCTTTTCAACGATCTTCATTTCGTTGCGATTGTTCAGTGCTATTCTGATCAGTGAATCTTCGCCGAAAGGAATCAGATCTGTGCTCAGCGCGTTTTTAACCCGGTGTTGTGAAGTTGGGCTTTCACCCAGCAGCATATTCAAATAGGAATTCTGAAAGTTTAAGGCCGTAATCACGTCTGTTTTCTGACTTTCAATATTGGATATTCGAACTTTTGTACTGAGAATTTCATATTGGGTGGCGGATCCTGTTTCAGCCTTCATTTCGACGTTTTTCAGGTGCTGGCCGAGGGTGGTGAGTTGTTGATCTTTCAGGACGACGGCCTCCTGGTAAAAGAGCAGGTTATAATAACATCCGATGACGGCAAGCGCCATCTTCTGCTTTATCTGTTCCATTCCCAGAGAGGCAAGCTGCTTACTTTTCTCCTCATATTCAATGTTTTTCCTTGTCTTTCCGAAATCTGTAAGGGTCTGATTGATGTTCAGAGATGCATTTACCGGGTTATGTGGGGCGAGAGAGAAACTGCCAACATCGGGCAAAGTCAGCGAAGGCACTGGTCCAATGTGGGACAAGGAGCCCGAAACCATGGCATTCGGAAGATAGGCTGAGCGGGCCAGCTCAATCTTCAGATCGGCAGCTGTGAGTGCCTCGGCGGCCTGCTGTATGGTTGGATAAGTCTGAATGACTTTGTTGATCAATGGCGTAAGCTCGAGTGAATCAGTGACATTCGTCTGACAATATCCCCTTCCGGCGATGGCCAGTATCAACAAAAATGCTGTCAAAATCTGACGAAACTGTTTGTTTATCATGGTAATGTTTTTATTTCTTTTTTCTTCTTTCGTACTCTCAGGAAGAGCACAGGTATGCCTCCGATAAGCGTCACAATCGCAGCGACCAGAAAATCATCATTAACACCCTCAATATAAGCCTGTTGAGTGACATTTGAGGCGATCATATATTGGGATTGACTTCTTGCCGCAGCGACGGTGCTTCCCGATGAATGCACGAAAGATGCGCTCATATTCTTTACAGTAGCTTGATATGCAGGGGAATTGGCATCGAGGGCGCCCCCAAACTGTTGTGAATGATAATTGACCCGGGTGGTCAGAAAGGTGGCGAGAATAGCCACTCCGAAGCTTCCACCTAATTGCCTGATTACATTATTGATACCTGATGCCTGTGCCATCTTATCTTTTGGAATATCAACCAGTGCGACTGCCATCAGCGCGGTATAGACGATGCCCATTCCGAATCCACGGATGTAAAGCGGCAGCATGATGGCAGAATGTTCTGTCAGAAATGAAAGATGGGCATTGAGGTAAAAACTAAGAGACATCATCAGAATCCCAATGATAATGGGTATTTTGGCATTGACTTTCCCTGTGACATAGCCAGATAAAGGCGCAATCATTCCCTGGATGATGCCCACAGGCAGAAACACCGAACCGGATTGTAACGCAGTATATCCCAGAGAGTTCTGCAGATACAGGGGCAACAGGAAAGTGCTGCCGAACATCCCGATCCCGAACAGAAATATGACAAGTGAACTGATCCCAAAATTGAGATTTCCCAATAACCGAAGGTCGATCATCGGATTCTCAACCACAAATTCCGCGGTGAGAAATACTGCAAAAGCGATGATAGAGAGGGCAAAACAGACCAGAATATAAGGAGCTTTCCAGCCTTCAGGATTGGTGATTGCATTGCCTTCTGTGAGGGCAAAAAGGATGATGGGAAGGAAAAGGCTCACGGAAATGAATCCAACGATGTCGAACTTTCCTGTTCGTTTCTGCTTCATCTCCCTTTGAATCACAAGGGTGAAGATCATTCCCAGGATTCCAATCGGCACATTGATATCAAAAATCAGTTGCCAGTTAAAATTATCTACCAGGAAACCGCCAATCAATGGTCCGAAGGAAACGGAAGCTGCGGCAGCGATCGACCAGAATCCGACTGCGATTCCGCGCTGTTTCGGAGGAAATTCCCTTACTACGATGGCCATACCCAGCGGCTGAATGATGCCTGCGCCTAATCCCTGGATGATTCGGGAAAAGATTAGCATATTTTCATTGTTCGACATGCCGCACATGAATGATCCGAGGGTAAAAACGAACATACCCCAAAAATACATCTTCTTGTATCCAAAGTGATCGGCAAGCCATGCTGCTGCTGGAAGCATTACTGCAAGTGCCAACATGTAAGCAGTTAGTACCCACTCAATTGTGTCAAGACCTACTCCGAAAGCGGACATCATCTTTGGCAATGCAACATTGACAATTGTTGCATCCAGTACTGCCATGAAAGTACCGATCATGATGTTTGCCAGCACAAACCACTTATACCAGTCGTGGCTCGGATGCCACTTCGAATATCGGTTTCTGATCAAACTTCTGATCCTGTGCGAAGCAGTCGCTTTCCGCATTATTTATCCTTTAAAATTTTGACCACCACGGACATTCCCGGTAGAATTCCTAATTCTTTTATGTCTGACCCTTTTTCATCACTATCGATAGAAATCTTAACAGGAACGCGTTGTGTTACCTTGGTGAAGTTTCCCGAAGCATTGTTGGCAGGTATGAGCGAAAACATGGCTGCAGTTGAAGCGCCGACATAGAATATCTTTCCTTTGAATACCCTGTTTCCAAAGGCATCGATAGTGAATGTTGCGGTTTGGTTCATTCGTAATTCCGACACTTTTGTCTCCTCCAGATATACTACCACCCATCTTTTTGTCTCACCGGTCAGTGAGAAAACTGACTGTCCGGGTTGAACAATATCACCTGCAAGGAGCCATCTTTTTGCGATAATGCCATCAAAGGGAGCATAAAGTTTGGTGTGCGTCAGCTGTGTTTCGATCATCTGGATCTGGGCATTTGCAAGGCCAATAGCCGAATTGGCGCTTTCGATCTGGGCCCTGGAAACGGAAAGTTGAGATTTGGCAACCTCCATTTGAGACTTCGTTGTCTCCCATGCCTTCATGAAATGGTCGAACTGCTCTTTTGTAATAACATCTCCTGCAATCTGAACTTTGGCACGATCAAAATCTTCCTTCGCTTTTTCGTTTGAAACTTCGTAAACTTTGATAGTCTGTGTGTCGAAATTCAGCTTGGCCTTTGTCTGCTCTAACTGTGAATTTGCCTGCTCCAGCATGGCAAGTGTCTGGTTCCTTTGAGCCAGCAAATCCAGACTGTCGAGTTCGACCAATAGCGTATTCTTCTTTATGGTATCCCCCTCAGCAGCATAGAGGTGAGCTATCCTGCCCAAAATCTTTGACCCAATCTGCACGTTATCTGATTCAATATGAGCATCATCAGTAGAAATATACTTGGTATAATTACTGTACCAGTACCAAAATGCCGTCCCGGTAATCAGGATGATTAAGAATAAAGGGATATATATTTTTATTCCATTTTTAGATGTTACTTGAGCCATTTTTTCAGAATTATTTCGTTAATAGGACGATCTGTTCACCAATTGAGGTGCAAATTTAATCGTTTAACATAAACGGCAATCCAGTCGTTAACATTTATCGTTTGATTTTATCTTTAAGAAACCAATTACTCCACCACAACCATCTCATGAATTTTAAGGGACGGCACGGTACACTGGATGGAACCGCCCCGGTAGGTGAACAGTAACTGTTTGTTTTCCGGTTGTAGCGTCACCTTTTGAGGTTTGGCCTTTACCCTGATGTTAACCTGCAACGGTCCTACCGGCGGAATGTCGTCATGCACCATTACCTTTTCATTGTCGTGGGGTCCGGCGGCATTTATAAGATTGAGGATCAGTATGTTATTTTTCTTATTCAACGTTACATCTACATAATGAGAGCCCTGCACCTGCACCAATGGTTCCGGAAATAATTCCTTCACCAGGGCAGCAAGAAAATCCCTGTGAACGGGCGCAGAACGGTTCACATAAGCTTTTCCCAGCTCAAGATGGGTGGCTGCGATCATGCCTTTCCCATAAGGTGTGATGGTTGCAGCAATTTCTGAAGGACCGTCCATGCTAATTGCCTGGTAATATTTTCCGAACGACCTAACTCCTTCTCCTGGTATTACGCCCTGGGATAGAGACATAGACTCTGCGATCCAATGATTGTATTCCAATCCGTTATTTTTTATTTCCGGAGCAGATTTAACGGTAATCTTCAGTACATCCCTGAAAAGCGAGGACGAATTGGGGCCAACCAACAACAATTTGCCGCCATTCGCCACATAATCCAGCAGTTTCTTCTTGAATTCCGGCGTGATGGTTTCCCATTCGGGATAGATCAGCAAAGGATACTTATCTATATCATTCAAATGGTGTTCAGCCACGATATCGACCACGTATTGGGAAGCGAGCAGATTTTGCATGATTCCCTTCAAGGGCGTAAGTTCCCTGTCAAATCCGCCGAAAAGCCGGTTAGTTTTGGCATATAACGCATCGGTCGAGAGGATTAGCCCGATTTGTGGCACTCCGGTAACATTCTGACACCAGGGCTGGCGTTTGCGGCAAAATTTTGCTGCCTCCGCTAACATCGGGATCATCCAGTTATGAATGGATCCGTCCCTTTTCTGCTGCAAATAAATCTGTACTCCGCCACCCAATGAGATCACTGTGGCAAGCTCCCTTTCGATCTGTGGGGCACTCTTTACGCATTGAGTACCCTCTTCGCTGCCAATCCAGGAGAATCCCCAGGCCATCAGATCCCAGGGTTTGCCCTGATTGCGAATGAAGCGTGCCTCGCTTCTGGCGCTGTTCATGCTGTTCAGTGGGGAGAAGTCGCCGGAGATGAAATCTACCGGAATCGAAACTTTTTCAGGTATCAGTGTTGAAAAAGCCCAATTGCTGGCTACCTGAAATTTTGGATTAAAAGCGTGCAATGCATTGACATATTTGGTCACATATTCCTTGAAACCGTCCCTGTTAAACTGCAGGAATTCTTTCCAACCGGGATCTCCGGATTTGCGGGGAATGTTTGTGATTCCGGTTTTCCTGGTAAATAATTCCAGGGTTCTGGGGGAATAATCGGACTGATGGGCCCAGCAATCACCGTCCACCCAGACGCCATCCACCCCATAGACCGATGAAAGCTCTTTGAGTTGCGGTATAAGCAGCGAGTCGGCATAATTACCGAAAACAGAGGTATTGTTTTTAGACGGAACGCCATCCGCACCAATGGCTGCCCAATTGGGATGCAGCTCGATGGCACGGGAATCCCAAACTCCGGAATAGTGCATGTAGAGAGAAACACCCCTGGAAGCAGTAACATCGCGCCAAATCCGAAGCTGGTCCTTCACAAATCCTGGCACGGGGTTCCCCACTTTCGTGGGATAGCTCGTATAACCGGGATGCCCTTTACAATCTACTTGAATGAAATCCGGCATAACCTTATCAATCAAATCATTGACCATAGTATCATTTACGTTTTTTCCTACCTCTTTGCAGTCCGGACCGGCATGAAAATCGAAATGAAGTCCAAAATAGCTATGGGCACGATCCACTCTCGGCGGATTGGCATTCTGGCCTGAAAGCGAATAAATGGAGCACAAAAGCAAGAGGGTCAGTAGTTTTTTCATTGGATTGGATTTTTAAATGAGCGTATGAAAATACACAAAATTCTGCAAAATTTTTGCTGAATTACCCTGTGTTGAGCAGAAAATGAAAACTTTAGCGAGGCAAAAACTTTATATCTTTGCCCAACCTATTAAATTAATTGCATGGTTTCAAAAAGACCCATATTGATATTTATAGCCTTATGTTTTGCCAATATGCTGGCTGCTAAGGCTCCTGTTTTCTCTGAAAAGGATTATGTTAACCATCCACCGAGAATTATCCGCACCTGTTGTGCTTTTGGGACTGATTTAAAGGTTTCCATTGTTCCTTTTTACAGGTATTCGATGCTGACCAGCGTAGAAACCCTGGGAGCACATCATTACCTGGGAAATAAATCGGAAAACAATGGAATTCTGTATACGAAGAGGGGTGGATTTATCGATTTCGGTCACCTGCGTGACATCATCGACTGGACCGCCTATCTTTACAACCTCGAAAAGAAGAGTCAGCATGAGGGCGAAGTATTCGTACATCTGGGTTTCGAGGCTGGCGTGAAATCTATTGCCATCAAGATTCCTGCATCCGAAAAGGAAGAAAATCTTCTTCTGGTTGCCTCAAGAATTGCTTACGATTTGTCTATCTGGCATGAGATCACTTCGTGGTTCGGCGCTTCTGCCGTTCCGCTGGTCTCGGAGAAATTCTCCAGTTTTTCTGTTGAAGATGCATACTCAAACCTGCTGGGGAGCAAGATAGCCATAGAAGCTATACAGAGTGAATTGCCTTTTGAACAAGCGGTTACTGAAATCATCAAGAGGACCCTTAGGGAACTGGAAGCAGTTTCGACCAAAGAAGAAACTTATCAGGCGATGGAAGCTGTCAGGGAGATCTGGTGGACCAGAAAAAGACATCTTCCAAATAATAAAGTAATGATTCAGAGGCAATTGGGAGTATATCCCGTGATATCTCCCATGCTCGTACCTGGATTGGAAAGCAAAACAGGTACACCTTTTAAGATTTCGGTCCCGGAGATGACACAGGACGGCATTGCCTTATCCGAATTCTACACTTTGACCATTATTAAGAACAATAAAATACCGGTTAAGAGAATTTTTTCAGACCGCCCGGACAGGACCGTCACGCAGAATGATTTTCCCAGAATTATCAACTACATCGCTGTCAGAATGCAAAAATTCCATTTGCATTATCTGATCTAAGAAATAAATACCTTGAAAAACAGTAAATTATCTGAGCATCTTTCCGGATTTTCACTCATTCTTGGATCTCAGTCACCAAGAAGAAAGGAGCTTTTTGCAGGAATAAATATCCCTTTTTCGATGGAAGTCAGGGAGACCGACGAGACTTATCCTGATGAGATGAATCCGCTGGAGGTTCCTGAATTTCTGGCTTCCTTAAAGAGTAGGCCGTTCCAGGCGGATTTCAGGAAGAATGATTTACTCATTACTGCTGATACCATTGTATTAATTGATGGTCAAGTACTTGGTAAACCATTGGATTATGAACATGCGTTTGAAATGCTGCGGTTACTTTCAGGGAAAAAGCATGTCGTTATTACCGGAGTTTGCCTTACTTCGGCATTTAAACAGGTCACTTTCTCCGACCATACGGATGTCTGGTTTAAGACTTTATCGGATGATGAGATTGATTATTATTTGACGCATTACCAACCTTATGACAAGGCGGGTTCTTATGGTGTGCAGGAATGGATTGGTTATGTGGCGATCGAAAAGATTGAAGGATCTTATTTTAATGTTATGGGACTTCCGATACAAAGACTTTACGAGGAGCTACTTAGATTCTGAGCGTTTGATATATTTTTCAGTGCGAAGGAGCCCTGATTTAAGGCTTTCTAAATCAGTTTAAGGGAACAGCCGGCACCTTCAAAATGGTTTTCAGGGTATCTGTAGAGCGGTACACTTTGTAGACCTTTACATAAAAAACCAGGGATGAATAAGCTGGAATAGCGTCCTGTGCCTGACCAGCATAAGCATCCTTCGAGGGTATAATCCATTTGGCCTCTCCCCCGTCTTTCATCAGGAGAATTGCTTCATCCCATCCGGAGATTACCGAACTGCTGCCGACAGAAAAACCAAAAGGTTCATAATTACCAGAACCAGCAAAATTATATCCGTCCTTAACTCCCAATGAATCATTATCTTCAATCATATATCCCCTGTAGAAAATTTTAACATAATTGCCGGCAACTATTGCATTCCCGTTGCCAGCTTTGGTCTCAATATAATATAAGCCAGAAGCAGTGGGTGTTGCACCCTTGTGGTATTTATCGATGTATTTAGCTAACAAGACTTTTTCGTCTGCAATGGCAATCTGGAGAGATGTTTTCTTACAGGATGCAAGACCCAGAACCAGAATAGCTACGATAACAAAAAATATATATTTTCCCAACCTCATCAGAATTTTATTAACTTTTTTGGGTGAAACCCGGGAATCCGGGTGCAAGGATACAAAATGTTCACGATCTTCTCAACTTTTGACAAGTCGATTTGAATTGATCTCTGCAAAATTAACCAAATTTAACCCTAAGCCAAACGAGAATCAATAAAAATCAAGCATCCTTTATACTTTCTATCTCAAGCATCCCAGCGTATTTGGGAAGTAAGTCGATAAGATCCTTCACGGCTTCTCTCAGAGATTTCCTGGATTCACCTCCTGCTGCATTCAGATGGCCTCCGCCGCTAAAATAACTGGCTGACAACTCATTGACAGCAAATCCACCTTTTGAGCGAAATGAAATCTTAATTTTGTCTTCATTCTCTATAAATAAACAAGAAAAAATAATTCCTTTTATCGAGAGGGGATAATTGACAAATCCCTCTGTATCACCGATTTTAAAATTATATCGCTTAAGTTCATCTCCTGATAAAACAATGACGGCAGCATGGTATTGAGGGAATATTTCCATTTTCTCGGACAGTGCAAATCCCAATAAACGCAACCTTCCTTCCGTATTTGTATTGAACAAAGCCTCCTGAATTCTATATTGATCGGCCCCATGTGCAATCAGATTTGCAGTGGCTTTGTATAGCTCGGATCGTTTTGCATTGTGGCTAAAAGAAGCCGTATCTGCAATAATACCCGTTAACAAAGCGGTTGCAGCAGGCGCATCGATCAGGTTTTCCCATCCCATCTTAACGATAAAATCATATACCAATTCTGCCGTAGAACTGACTCTTGTATCAGAGAATAAATAGGGTGTAACAATCATTGTCTGAGGATGGTGATCAATCAATACAACCATTTTAGTCAGACTTTCCACTTTACTCTTTAACTTACCAAGTCGCTTCAGATCGTTAAAATCAAGCATAAAAAACAGATCTGCCCTACTGAATAACTGTTCAACTTTTCTTTCATTGCGTTCAAATATGACCCAGTCAGTATAATCCTTCAATCCCGGAACAATCTGTGGAAAACCGGTCGGAAACACTATAGTAGAGTTAAATCCGGCATTGCGAAGCAGGCAGTTCAGCCCGAGGGAAGACCCAAGCGCATCTCCATCCGGATTGGCATGCGTCAGGATCACAATGTTTTTAACCTTTTCCTGCATCCATGACAACAATTCATGGCAGTTTTCAATGTTGATATTGGTCATTTCTTTATAATTTCGATAACCACAAAAATAGTCTATTCTTCATCAATATATTTATTACGCCCATTTAAGTACCCTGAAAGCACTTTCCTGTCAGGTTACTTCCCATTTCAAAGCGTTTCGATGAATTATTCCTACTTTTGAACAAAAATTTCATAACGTATAAAACAAACAAAACATGGCACAGAATCTTACTTTCACAATGATCAAACCTAGCTCTGTACGCAACAATCACATAGGAGCAATTCTTAAAATAATAACTGACAATGGCTTCCGGATTAAGGCGATGAAACTTACCAGTATGACAAAGGCCAATGCCGGGGCATTCTACAGTATCCATGCCGGCAAGCCTTTTTTCGATGACCTCGTTAACTTCATGTCCTCCGGACCGATTGTTGCCGCTATCCTTGAAAAAGATAATGCTATTGCTAATTACCGTGAATTAATAGGCAATACAAACCCTGAAAAGGCTGCTCCCGGCACTATCCGTGCTTTATTTGCCGAATCGATGACTGCCAATGCTGTGCATGGCTCCGATAGTGATGAAAATGCGCTCCTGGAAGGATCATTTTTCTTTTCTGAACTGGAACAATTCTCTAAATAGCAGGGGGCACTGAAACAAGTTCAGGGTGACTGGTACCTGACAAAGTCATGCCATCCCTCGTTTCAAACGAGGGATAGCGCTATTGATTCGTATGGCTAAATAACAGACAGACTGGTTTATAGGCGTTTATCTGATCGGTAAAGGTTAACATTCCGGTTTCGCTGTTGCGTCTGAAGGCCACAATATTATTGGTGTTCTGGTTGGCTACCAGTAAGAAGGTTCCATCCGGAGTCAGGGTGAAATTCCTTGGCGTCTCGCCTCTTGTATCTTCATGGCCGATCAGTTTGATTTTGCTGCCTTTTTCATCGACTGCAAAAATGGCGATGCTGTTCATTCCCCTGTTGGATACATAAAGAAATTTTGCATCAGGAGAAAGATGAATATCGGCGGGGGCAGCTGATTTTTTGTAATCTGCAGGAAGGGTAGAAACTGTTTCTAATACTTTATAACTTCCATTATTGAGCAGCTGAACTACTATTACGGAACACCCCAGTTCATTAGCAATATACAGCAATTTTCCGTTTGGATGAATGACCATGTGCCTGGGACCACTCCCCGGCGCAAGTTTTATTTCAGGGTATTTAAACGGTTTTAAAACGAGGGCGGTAGGATCGATTGTATAAACTTTAACCCTGTCAATTCCGAGGTCCGCCACAAAAATCCTTTTACCTTTCGGCTCGAAAATAGCACTGTGAACGTGAGGTGTCTCCTGACGCCCTACCACCGGACCGGATCCTTTGTGTTGATAAACAGAAAGAACTTCTGACAATTCTCCGGAAGGATCAATGCGCATTAAGGCAATACTTCCTCCCGTATAATTGGATGCAAGTACCATACCTTCCTCATTTACAGTCACATGACATGGATGAGCTCCACCACTAGCGACTTTATTTACAGAGGATAGGTTCCCGGATTCATCAACTGCAAAGAGTTCTACGTAGCCCATGCTCTGATTCTTCTCATCTTTCGTCTCCCTTACGGCCAGGAGAAATTTCTTGTCGCTGGTCAAAGCTAAAAAAGAGGGATTCTCCGAAAGAACGGCTAATCCGTTGCTGTGCAACTTTCCTGTATTGGTATCCAGACCAAACCGATATATGCCCTCACTTCCATGATCGGTATAAGTTCCGACATAAAAATGCTGGAGATTTACGGGATCAACTGTCTGGGAATTAGATAAATATGTAAATCCAAAGCCTATCAACAAAAGAAATATTTTTTTCATTGCTTTCAGTTTATGTTTTTAATTATTTTCATGTTAAAAATGTAGCTACCGGAACCAAATTTACAGAAATATTTTCCATCGGAAGTGACCGACAAGGTTACTTGTTTACCGCTTTCCATCACCCGAGCTCCCGCCGAAACGGGGAAAAAGATCGTTCCGGTAGTGTTAACCGGAATTTCAACTTCCATGGTAATTTCATCCTTCTCAAGCTTCCATTCGCTTCTGATCCTTCCGTGGACAGAATTATATCCGGCCTTCGCGAAAGTAAGATCGCCGACTATTTCCGGTCTGATGATAATACGCTCAAACCCCTGACTTCCGGGATCCTGCTTGATTCCTCCCAATCCAGTGTAAAACCACTCCATCAGGTGCCCCAACATCAAATGATTATTTGAAACCTGTTCCAAAGCGGGCCACGATTCTGTCAACGCAGTGGCGCCCTTCTTCAGCTGAAATCCGTAGCCGGGAACGTCGTCCCGGAAATTCATATCAAACAACAACTGAGAACCACCTCCTTCTTCGAGTGCCTTTACCAGAAAATGAAATCCTATATCACCGGCAGTCAGTGCTTTACCTGATTTTTCGATCGATCCAACGAGATTTCTGAATACCTCTTTTCGAAACTTATCTTCGACCAATCCGACACACATAGGCATGGCCATCGCAGTCTGGCTTCCTGTAGAATATACTTTTGTTGCCGGATCAAAGAATTTCTTATTGAAAGCCGTCCTTACCTGAGCGGAAAGTTTGTCTGTAGTAGCAGCTTCTACAGCCTTACCACAGAGTCTCTGCATTTTACCAAGAAGCTGCAGATCATAATAGTAGATAGCAGTGGCAGTCAGAGCTTTGGGCGTAAGCTGAGCCTCTCCCGGTGACTTGGGACCGTAATCAAACCAGTCGCCCAATCCATGAGATAGAATATGATCTGAAGCCAATGTTCCAAGGTAACTGGCGTATTTTTCCATCATCGGTAATGCTTCCTGCACAATCGATTTATCTCCGTACCATTCCCAAAGCATCCAGGGCAGGATCACGGCGGCACTGCCCCACTCCGGAGAGTCACGAAACCCTCCGACAAATTGCGTATACTCGGGTGCAATATCCGGAACCAGGCCATTCGCAGACTGCGCATCAATCATATCCAGGATAGTTTTCCTGTACAAAGGGGCCAGCTCGTAATTGTAATGCAGCGAAGCGCCCATCAGGTAAGTCTGCTCCAGCCAGCCGAGTTTTTCCCGGTGAGGGCAGTCCGTTACGACACTTTGCAGATTACTTCTTACGGCCCAGTCAATCAGGGTATAAATCCTGTTAAACAGTTGATTGGAACAGGAAAAGTCACCACTTTTAGGAGAAGAATTACAAGTATGAAGCATGTCAAGCTGCATAACCAGCGGCAAATCATTGTTTTCTGCCACTTTTTCCGGGACACCCCCCTCCAGCATCACGTACCTGAAACCATAATAGGAAAATTTTGGTCTCCAGGTCTCCATCCCGTCTCCTTTCAGGGTATAGGTAAAGAAATAAGGTGAGCCGGAAGCCTTTTGATTAATCTCGTTGTCCGACGTAATTAATTCACCTGGAGTCAGCTTTATCACAGAACCCCGCTTTCCCTTAACCTTTAGCTCAACGATTCCGGATCCATTCTGACCAAAATCATAAAGGAATTTGCCAGGTTCCCTTTTTAGGATTTTTCGGACCGGGATAGTCTGATTGACCGTTACCGGATAATCCGTCTCTGCGGCTAATTTTCCTGTGGGTATTGTTGCGTAAATAGCTGATTTCCAAGATGAGTCATCGAATTCGGGACGATTCCATCCTTTTTGTTCGAGTGTTGCATCATAATCTTCTCCCCCATAAATGCTGGAATATCCTATGGGAGACGGCGTGCATTTCCAGTCAGGACCGGAATCAAACTCCGAAGAAGTACCATCTGCAAAGGTAATTTTCACTTTACAGATCAATTTTGGAAAGCCTTGGGCGATCACCAGTTTTCGGTATCTTTGACGGTTGATGTAATAAAAACCGTTACCAACGACTACTCCCAGCGCATTTTTACCCTGTTGAAACATACTGGTCACATCAAAAGTGTTGTAGAGGCAGGTTATATCGTAATCAGTCCATCCGGGAGAGAGAAAGCTCTTTCCAACAGTTTCCCCATTTATTGAAGCTTCATAATGACCTAATCCACTGATGTATAATGTAGCATTCTCAATCTTTTTATTTAACTCGAATTCCTTCCTAAAAAGGGGCACAACGCTTTTGGCAGTGGCTTTTTTCCCAAGGTCATTGCCGGATCCATGTATTCCTGGGACGACTCTCATCGAGTCCGGAAGATTTTCATAAGCGATCCACCTGGCCTCACCCCAATCTTTGGAGGTCAAAAGTCCGGTACTAAACCATGCTGTTTCGCTCCATTCGGAGGAATGCCCCGACCGGTCACAAACTTTTACTTTCCAGAAATATTTACGGCCCGCTTCAAGTTTCCTGCCTGCATACGCCACCTGGGTAGATTGATCCGAGGTACAAACTTTAGAATCCCAACTGGTACCGCGGTTTTTATTAAGGTCTTCTGTCGTTTCAGCTACCATGATGTGATA
Source organism: Prolixibacteraceae bacterium (assembly GCA_036508555.1). Taxonomy (GTDB): domain Bacteria; phylum Bacteroidota; class Bacteroidia; order Bacteroidales; family Prolixibacteraceae; genus CAINVV01. The sequence continues at coordinate 41,605 of DATCHD010000040.1, read as the reverse complement.
GTTTGACTGCCTGATATCCCTATAGGAAGATGTAATCCACCAACTGAAACGAGGGGCTATTACAGATACTCCGACAGGATTAGCCACAGATTCGCAGCGAAGATTGGAAACCGAAAATTTTTCACCTCCGAAGCTTGCTAAGGTGAAGAAAACGAAAATCAGCAACAGATATTTCATGTGACACTTTATTATAGATTAAAAGTAATTTATTTCTCTAATTTTGCCATAGAAGTGTTTTAGTTCCTTGTGAAAACACAAATATAAACTTGTTATGAAATCGCTAATTCTCTTTTCAGTCCTTATTTTGGCCTCTTGTACCACTACCGTGAAAAATGAACCCCCAAAGATGAATAATCTTCGTATTTCTGAAAAATCCATTAAAGATGCTGCTGATTCACTTGTCATTAAGCATGGAACAGCATTGAGTGCTATCATTCAAAAAGGTGTCAAGCATGCGGCCTCCCTTTGGACCCCCGGCGATGGTACGGAAGCTGAATTCGTCAGTTTCTGTTCAGCAAATTATGTAGGTGATCCGAAGAGAAGATCCTTGCTTCTCCAAAAATTATCCAACTATTTTGAATCCATCGAAGGCCATTTCAATAAAATGACACTGGATCTCCGTCAAAATGTTGATCTCAACAATGGTGAATTGCTTGAAATAGATAAAATTTTTAGTGGCTATTCTGTTGGAGCACACCTGAACGAGGATCTCTACAAAAACAAGATTGCCTTTATGGTTGCCTTGAATTTTCCCTACTATTCCTTAAAAGAGAAGGAAACATTTGGAATGGGCTGGAACCGGGAGCAATGGGCTGCTGCCCGGATGGGCGATCAGTTTGTGGCAAGGGTACCGGCAGAGGTTACACAGGCTGTGGCCAAGGCGGAAGCCGATGCGGATATTTACATTTCAGAATACAATATTCAGATGGGTTCACTCCGGACGGAGGAGGGTGAGCAGCTATTTCCGGATAAGATGTCCTTGTTGTCGCACTGGAATCTCCGGGATGAGATCAAGGCGGATTATGCCGATAAGGACAAGGGACTTGTCAAGCAGAAGATGATCTACTTTATTATGCAACATATTATCAATCAAGACATTCCTAGTAAGGTTATCAACAATCCGGCTTATATCTGGAAGCCGTTTTCCAACCAGGTATTACAAAACGACAAGGTGGTACCCTGCGCTGCCGAGCCAAACGCGAGGTACCAGCAGATACTCAATAATTTCCATGCTCAGCAAGCCGTTGATCCTTTTCAACCGGAGATGAACACCTTTATCTTGCGAAAGTTCTCAGGTGAAATGGAGATTCCGCAGGAGGAGGTGGAGGCGCTTTTTGATAACTACCTGAAATCGCCGCGGCTCGTAAAAATTGGTAAGATAATTGCTGATCGGCTCGGGCGAAAACTGGAGGCATTCGATATTTGGTACGACGGATTTAAGGCCAGGAGTGAATTTCCGCAGGAGAAGCTCGACGGAATGACCACCTCCAAATATCCTGATCCTAAGGCATTTGAAAAAGATATGCCTGTTATTTTGGGTAAACTTGGCTGGAGTAAAGAAAGGGCGGCCTACCTGGCTGATAAGATGGTTGTTGACCCCGCCCGCGGTTCAGGACATGCCTGGGGAGCAGGAATGAAAGGTGAAAAAGCCCACCTCCGTACCCGGATAGCCGATACCGGCATGGATTACAAAGGATATAACATTGCTGTTCACGAGTTTGGACACAATGTGGAGCAGACGATTTCTTTGTACGACGTGGATTATTACATGATGAACGGTGTTCCAAGCACTGCATTTACGGAAGCCCTCGCTTTTATTTTCCAGAGCCGCGATCTTAGTCTTTTAGGTTTATCCGGCCAGAGCAAGAATCAAAAGAACCTTAATATGCTGGATACTTCCTGGTCTTTGATGGAGATCATGGGTGTTGGATTGGTAGACATGCGCACCTGGAAGTGGATGTACAGTCACCCGAATGCTAAAGCAGAAGAACTAAAGAAGGCAGTGATTCAGATAGCTACAGAAGTATGGAATACTTATTTCGCTCCGGTTTTTGGGATCAAAGACCAGCCGATTCTAGCTATTTATTCCCATATGATTTCCAATCCATTGTATTTGGCAGCTTATTCATATGGTCAAATCATTGAATTTCAGATAGAAGACTACTTAGTGGGCAAGCGTTTCTCCGATGAAATCGACAGAATTTATCAACAGGGTAGACTCATTCCTCAAATCTGGATGCAAGGAGCAGTTGGGAATAAGTTATCGGTCGCCCCAATCATCAAACAACTGGATGAAGCATTAATGGCTTTTTAATATTCAACGATATGAAGAGAAAGAGCAAATTCAAGAAAATTGACGTACGAAAATTCGTACCAAGGGCATCTGGCAAAGATTCTCCTCCAGGGACTGTTCAATATGTTGGTAAGCCGCGTTCAGAAGAAACCAGGATCGATGTGATTGAATTTAATGAGACTGAAGTAGCTGAATACAAAATAGATAAACCTGATCAATTAAAGAAATACATCGCTTCAGACAAGATTAAATGGATACGTGTTTCCGGAGTTCATGATATTGAACTGATGGCGAAACTGGGAGATTTATTTCATATCAACCAACTTGAATTGGAAGACATCGCCAATACCTCTCAAAGACCCCGGATGGAGGAACGGGACAGTTATATCTTCATGGTATTTAAGGCTTTAATCATAAATCAAGAAGATCAGGATGTAGCCATCGAACAGGTCAGTCTTATTTTGGGTGAAAATTACGTCCTCTCTTTTCATGAGACTGAGCCGAAATTATTTGATTCCTTGGGTACCAGGATCTTAACAGGAAAAGGAAGAGTAAGGAAGATGAAGAGCGACTATCTTGCCTTCGCCATTGCTGACATCATGATTGATCAATATTTTGTCGTTTTGGAAGACATTGGTACTACAATAGAAAGCATTGAAAGTGAACTTATTATTAATCCAGGTAGTGCCGACCAGGAGACAATATACAGGATTAAGAGAAGACTTGTGTACGTTGGCCGGACCATTTGGCCCGTCAGAGAACTGATTAATGAAATAGAGCGTTCCGATCATAAACTGATCCATGAGGAGAGCCGGATGTACTTCAGAAACATTTACGATCATACCGTTCAAATTATTGAATCCCTTGACAGTCTGAGAGATCTGACATCCAGCATGATGGATTTGTATCTTTCCAGCGTTAGCCTGAAACTGAATGAAATCATGAAAGTGCTGACGATTTTTTCTGCTTTATTCATACCGCTGACATTCCTGGCGGGAGTGTATGGCATGAACTTCTCCTATTTACCTGAAAAAGACTGGCACTATGGCTATGCCTTGTTCTGGACAATTTGTATTGGAGCAACGATATTTATGCTGTTCTATTTCAGGCGAAAAAAGTGGCTATGATGAGTGCAGATTGCAAATCTGCACTAGCGAATTAAATATAAACTAAAGAATATGAAGCCTATCGTTACTGCAATTTGTTCTTTTGGCATGTCGGGCCAGGTATTTCACGGCCCTTCGCTGAAAATCCTTCCGCAATTCAGAATCCATAAGATACTGGAAAGGAATCTGAGAATATCCGAAAAACATTATCCTCAGGCCACTATCGTGAAGGATTTCGACGAGATTCTGCACGATCCGGATATTGAGTTGGTGATAGTCAACACCCCTGATTATCTGCATTTTGAAATGGCAAAGATGGCCATGGAGGCAGGCAAACACATCGTCGTTGAAAAGCCGTTTGTAAAAAGAAGTGGAGATGCGGTTAAACTGATTGAAATTGCAAAGCAGAATAAGGTATTAATGACAGTTTATCAGAACCGCCGGTTGGACGGAGGATTCTTAACAGTACATAAGATATTGGAAAATAAGCTATTGGGAAGAATGGTGGAGTTTGAATGCCACTATGATCGTTATCGCAATTTCATTCAGGAAGGCTCCTGGAAGGAAGATGGAGATGAGCGAACGGGTGTATTATTCAACCTGGGATCCCACGTCGTCGACCAGTCATTGGTGCTTTTTGGAAAACCCAAAGCCGTGACGTCTCATTTGTCCGTTTTGAGAACGGGTGGAAGAACCACTGATCAGTTCTCCATCCGGCTGCATTATGAGGGATTTGATGCCATTCTGCGCTGTTCCTATTTGGTAAGGGAAATGGGACCTCAGTTTATCATACATGGTACGGAAGGATCTTTTATTAAGATGGGAACCGATCCACAGGAAGGATTGCTGAAAATCCACCACCTGCCAGATGAGCAGGATTGGGGAAAAGAACCCCGAAGCGATTGGGGAAAGCTTAACACCAGCCTGGGTGGTCTGCATTTCGAAGGCAACATTGAGACCATTCCGGGTAATTATTCACATTTTTATACCAATCTCTACGCTGTTATCAGGGATGGAGCACCATTGATGGTTTTACCTGAGGAAGCGTTAATGACCATCAGGGTTCTGGAAGCGTGCCTGGAAAGCAATCGAGAGCAAAGAACGATTCCATTTATTTAAATTTGTGATACCTTACGTTGATCTGCATACGCACAGGAAAACTCAATGGGGTCAGGTTGTTTCTGTAAATAACCTGATGCTGAACGAAACTACAGACCTACCGTCGCATCCTTTTTCTGCAGGACTTCACCCCTGGCACGCCGATCAGCTTTCTCTTGAAACCCTGTCGGCAAGACTTAATGAATGTCTGGTCAGCCCTGATCTGGTTGCTATCGGCGAAACCGGCCTGGACAAGGTTTGCAAGACTCCCATGGATTTACAAAAGGATGTCTTCGAATTTCAATTGAAAATTGCTTCTGAAAACAGGAAGCCGGTGATCATTCACTGTGTCAAAGCATGGGACGAGTTAATTGAAATATCCTCTAATTACAAGTCAATCAAAATATTACATGGCTACAATGGGGGCATTCAGTTAACGGAGCGCTTGCTGAAGCTCGGATTTTGTTTTTCCATTGGTAAGGCTATTCTCAATTCTGGTTCCAAGGTTTTTTCTGCCGTTAATCTGATTCCGCACACTTCCCTTTTTTGTGAAACAGATATCGCCGAAATATCAATTATCCAGATCTACAAGATCTTATGCGGTGTATTGCAACTGCAGGATGAAGACCTGCGGAAAATCATGTTTGATAATTATACCAGAATAATGAGTGCTAAAATAAGTAATTGATATTTAAAGTTTGATGAAAATTCTTTTTCTATAAAGCAGGTAGGCTGGTACAAAGTTAATCATTACAAACAAAATTGCATAGATCATGCTCCAAAATTGTGGAGAGGGTCCAATCGCAGAAAACAGTGTCAGAAAATGATCATTTAAAGTGGAGCCGCCAATCTTCATTCCATAAAAGAAAAGCGCCCAGATATCAGCCAGAAAATAAACGGCTATTGCATTAGCCCCAAAAATGACACCACTTTCTGTGCAACGACTCATTCCCAAAATGTCGATCAGGTAATAACAGGTTCCCAGTACCAGTGCTGCTACTCCGGAAGTGATCAGGACGAATGAACTGCTCCAAATATTCTCGTTGCACGGGAAATGCAGATTCCATAAGTAACCCAGCATAATGGAAACGAAACCTCCCACCATCAGGTAGAGCGCTTTGTCTCTTTTTTCGAGATTACTCAGCAACAGTCGACCAGCGATCATGCCGGTTATTCCGGTTACAAAGGAGGGAAATGTGCTAAGTATTCCTTCAGGGTCCCAGGTCTTTTGCCACATCGTCCCTGGCAAAAATTTAGTATCCAGCCAGGCTGCCAGATTAATTCCGGGTTCCAGCATAGGTTTATCGTATCCGGGTGTTGGAATGTAAAGCATTGCTAACCAATAGGCAACCAATATACCCAGGCCAATCCATGCCTGTTTTTTCCAGTCGCTGTTCAGAAAAAGAAAGGCACAAAATAAGAATACGAGGGCTATCCGCGGTAGCGTACCGGTATAACGTAAATCGGCGAAATTAAAATCTGGCAGGAGATTCAGAAATATTCCGACCAGGTAAATTTTCAGCGAACGCCACAAAATTTTCTTGTACATTTCGGCCTTCGGCAATCCCATTTCCAGTCTTCTGGTATAGGCAAAAGCGATGGAAACGCCCACCACAAAAAGAAATATTGGGGCAATTAGATCCGTTGGAGAAAGCCCGTTCCATTTGGTATGGTTCAAAGGCGCATAGGAAAACTGCTCACTACCGGGATAGTTGACCAGGATCATGGCTGCTACGGTGAACCCACGCATAACATCCAAGGAGATAAGTCTTTTTGTTTCAGCCATTGTCAATAGTTTAAAACAGATTTGTTAATTTTAGAGAGAATAATGGGGTTGAATTTTCCTTAAAGTTAATCAAAATGACAAAAATCTTTAAATGTTTTCTGCTTTGGAGTATTATTTTTCAATATTACGGTTGTCAGATGGATCGCACTTTGCCCCTTCCCGTATCGTCCGACCTGGCAGTTAAATGGGAATTAATCACCAATTTGTACCAGGGCAAAGAACGCGCCCTTGCTGCTTTCACGATCTATAACCATAGCAAGATGACCCTGGAAAACAAGGGCTGGGAGATGTATTATTCCCAAATGCCGCCTACTCCGATTATCGAGGACTCTATTAGGGCAGCCAAGGTAATTCACCTGAACGGCGACTGGTTTAAACTTGTTCCGACAAAAAATTTCAGGCTCTTACCAGGAGACTCAATTACGATCAGATACTGCGGTACCGGTTTCAATATCAAAGAAACCGATGCTGCCCTGGGCATTTATTTTGTCTTCTACGATTCAAATGGCAAAGAACTGGCCATCGTTCCGGTTGGTAAACAAACCATTGCTCCATTTATGCGTCCGGAACAGCTAAAACGAACAGAATCAGATAAATCAATTGTTCCAACTCCTGAAAGCAGATACAAGGAAAACCAATACCTGGCAATTTTGCCTGGAAATGAACAGCAAAATTTGCTACCTACGCCTGTCTCGATGAAAAGTGGCAAAGATTCTGTAATAATCGATCCTTCCTGGCCGATTTATTTTGGCGAAGGATTGGAAATGGAAGCTGGTTACCTCGTTAAAAAACTGAAATCTCTGACGGGGACAGACTTCAGATTGGTAAAAGGAAGACCTGCCCTTTCGCCTGCTTTTTCGCTTCAAAAAGAAACAAATAAAATCAGTAAACCTGAGTCTTATCACTTAAATATCAGCCCTAAAATAGGCCTTTCTGTAGTTGGTTCAGATGCGGCCGGCGTCTTCTATGGCATTCAGAGTTTTCTGGCTTCACTGCCTGTTGAGCAGTTTGCTTTTAGCGGAAAATCAATCAGGACCACTTCATTAAAAATCAGCGATGCTCCGCGATTCTCCTACCGGGGACTTCAATTTGACATGGCCAGAAATTTCCAAAGCAAAGAGACTATTCTAAAAATGCTGGATATCATGGCATTTTACAAACTGAACCATTTCCTCTTCTATTTCATGGAAGATGAAGGATGGCGGGTTGAGATTCCGGGGTTACCCGAACTGACAGAGATTGGGAGTCGCAGACAGCATGGTAAAGTGAGCGATCCTCTTCTACATCCTTCGTACGGCAGCGGACCGTTTGCGGATTCAAAAAAAGGTTATGGGAGCGGATATTTTACTCAGGATGAGTTTGTTGAAATGTTGAAATTTGCCAAGGAAAGGCATATTACTGTTATCCCGGTAATAAACTTTCCAGCGCATGTCCGCTCTGCCATTAAGTCCATGGAATTCAGGTATCAGCGGCTTATGAAGGAAGGTAAAGAGACAGAAGCCAATGAATTCAGGTTGATTGACCCGGACGATACTTCCAGGTATATCTCAGCTCAGGGGTATCACGACAATGTGGTGAATGTCGGACGAGAATCAGTTTTTCATTTTTATGATATTGCTGTGAAAGGAATCCGGCAGATGTATGAGAAGGCCGGACTTTCGATGGAGATCTTCCACACAGGAGGTGATGAGGTGGCCATCGGCGCATGGAACGGTTCACCGATGGTGAAAAAATTGATCTCTGAACATCCTGAGATCAAGTCCGACGAAAAGAGTTTACAGGCATATTGTTTCAGAAGAATCTCGGAGATATTGAAAAAGAATGGTGTGAAGGATATCGGCGGATGGGAAGAGGCTGCTTTGTTATCGGATGCCAACGGTAAACCTGTGCCCAATTTTGAATTTGTCGGGGAAGGACTCCTGCCCTATTTATGGAATAACACGGAAGGGGCCGAGGACCTGGGCTACAAACTTGCAAACGCTGGTTACAAAGTTGTACTCTGTGATGTCTCTAATTTCTACCTCGACTTTCCATACGACAAGGATCCGAAGGAACCCGGCAATTACTGGGCCGGATTTCTGGATACCAAAGACTGTTATGCTTTCGCTCCTTTCGATCTTTTTAAGACGACCATCAAAACGCCGATGGGAAGAAATATTGATACCGATAAAGAATACATTTCCAAGGTAAGGTTAAGGCCTGAAGCACGAATAAATATTTTGGGTGTCCAGGCTCAGATTTGGAGCGAGACGATCAAAGGGCCCGAAATGCTTGAATATTATTATTTACCACGACTGATCGCTTTTTCCGAAACGGCCTGGTCTCCGGAAAGAAAATGGGAAACAGTTGAAAATAAAAGCCAAAGAGACCTGCTGTTGTCGAAGGATTGGAATATCATTGCCAATGCACTGGCTGCCAGGGAACTGCCACGACTCAGCAAGATGAATGGAGGATACAACTACCGGGTTCCAATGTCCGGAGTCCTAGTCAAGGACGGTATGCTTTATGCAAATGTCCAGTTTCCAGGATTGGAAATCCGCTATACAACAGACGGTTCAGAGCCTTCAATTAATAGTCTGTTATATAATGGACCGGTAAAAATCTCAGGAATCGTACGGCTAAAAAGTTTTGTAAAGAATGGATTATCTAGCAGAACTAGTGTTGTGTTAAGTGCCAATTGACGGAACTTCATTCCGAGGAGTAATGTCATTGTAAACTTGATTCGGAATCCCCCGATTATAGCTGTCATCCCTCGTTTCAAACGAGGGATAGCGGTGTGTTTCAAACGAGGGATAGCTGTGTTCAGCATGAAGCAGTATATGTAAAGCTTAACACAACACTAATCTGGTGAGATGAAGTTTTAGAACCTGATATTATATTTCAGCTTGAATCGTAAGGCGCTTTCGTCCATGACATACCGCTCCAGTGGTTGCGAAAGTTTTGTGGTCCAGGCCACGATGATGACATTACCCGGTTTGAAGATCCATTGGAACCTGGATTGGATGCCAATGACTTTTGAATTGTTGTCGTACTGCAAATAGTTGTACCAGGTAATAGCCGGATTAAAGAGAATATTTGCATTCACGGAATAGATGCGAGCCGTAAAACTTCCATCCGGTAAATCTACCTCATTCTGCCTGTATCTTGCCCCAACGAAAAAGGGTACTGCAACTTTGTAGTTAATACCCACGTTCAGGTCTTTGCGTGAACCATTGTAAAAATCGCCCCATGACCAGGACAAGTCACCGGCCAGGTTTCTGCTTCCGGCTGTGATAAGACTCAGGGTATTCCTGAAATAATCGTAGCTTCCTACCGGGATGACGAAGGAAGAGAAAATATTAAAATTCTTTTCGAGGTATTCATAGTTTTTGTTGATCGTATAGGATAACTCCTCCCCAGACTTGAATCGGATTCTCAGTGGCGTAAAATTCAACTGACGTGATTCCAGAATATTGGAAAAATCGACGATATGATTGAAACCTACTCCGGTTAAAACCTGTAATATCCCCTTAATCTTCGGACGGGGTCCAATCTGAATGTTTCCATAAGTATCCTTGATATCGGTTCTTGGAACAAAGCCCATTCCTGCAACAAAATTTTGGCCAATTTCATAGTGACCCAGACTAAATGAAAGAAAGTCGTTTGGATACGAAATTGTACCGCCCCAGGATAAATCATTATCGGATAGCCCTTTGGTGTTGGATTTTAATCCAAATAGTATCAGGGAGAGATTCTTGTTCCCTTTGAATTTTGAAGTTGCCAGCTTCATATCCACTCCACCAACATAATTTTCGGCAGCCGAAACCGCATTTCCATAGGTTCCAATCACGCCGACCGACGATTCAGAACCGATGCTTCGTGAAATCCTGGCTACCGAGAAATTTGTATTTCCGTTTGTATGTTCATCATTGACCTGCATAACACCGATGTTCCATTTGTTGATCATCCCGGTCAATTTTGCAGCGTAGTTAATCTGGATTGGTAACCCACTGTTATCCAGACCCATCCGGCGTGAAAAAAAAGGAATAATATTCTTCCCGTAGGTATTGGCATCCTCTCCCTGGATGCCGAATGAAAAGAGGCTGGCACCATCCAAAAAGAAATCCCTTTTCTCAGGGAAAAGAAGATCGAAGCGCGTGAGGTTGATCTGACGGTCATCTACTTCCGTTTCGGCAAAGTCTGTATGAATGGTCAGGGAAGATTTTAAGCTTGGGGTAATCTGGTAGAACACATCCAATCCACCCTTAACAGGATATTTGTTGGCTGCATCTTTTTTGGTATCTATCCCTCCGACAATATAGGGAGATACGTCGAGACCGATGCCCTGGGTGATGCCCTTCAGGCCCGTGAGTAAGCCTGCATCCGAGACTTGAAATTTATAACTGTTCACATTGGCAGAAGGCCAATAGGACATCTCCAATTTTCGCTTAATGTGCCGGATAAATTTGATGCCCCAGTTTGGATTAAATTTGTCGAAGCCCATGGTCTTGAAGGGAATGGCCATTTCGGCTTCCCATCCATCGGCAACGATGCGGGCCTTTCCTTCCCAAAGTCCATCCCATTGCTTGTTGAAAACGGCGCCGTTTTCGCTGATTGTAGCATCTCCTATCGAACCGCGCGGACCAATCTGAAACCAGTATCCATTACGATGATCCAGGTAGGTATCCAGGATAATCTGGACTCTGTCATCATTGCCCAGGTTCACGTCTCTGGCCATTTCCTTGGCAGTGATCTTCTTGGGATCATCGAAGCATTTGACACCAACGTACAGATAATTAGCATCATAGCAAATATAAAAGTTGGTTTTTTCAGAGACTGGCTGATCGATATTTGGTTCCCGCTGGACAAGCTGATCTACCAGAAAGGCTTTCTTCCAGGCATCGTCGTTCAAGCGACCGTCTATCGTTGGTGCTTTATCAATGAAAATAGCTTTGACGGAAGGTTGGGCAAAACCTAAAACAGGTATCAAAAGAGACAGAAACAGTAACCGTATTGAACAATTCATGGTAATAAATGAAATAATATCTGCAGAAAACCCATAAACTGTTCAATATTCAATCACTAACGACAGATAAACCTTGAATCATTTGAAGGAATTCGCAATCAAAAGAAGATTAATTAGCTGCCGAAAGTAATAAAAAAGGATGTTATTACATTGCCTATCTCAAACCAATTTTTTCGAGGATAATGTCAAGCAAATTCATCAGCGCAAGTGAGTCGTGGTGACTCCTGATATCACTTTCCAACTGTTTGTTTTCCAGGCAGTTCATCGTGTTTATTGCCTCGAGTTTTAGTCCGCAGTTACCCTCGTCCCAATTCAAAATCTTCACCGGTTCACCGGGAAGGTGGATCTCCAACGATTGATCCAAAGCGGAACTTCTTCTGAGTTTGATGGTGCCTTTTTCACAAAAAATATCTGTTCCTACGCCAACGGCGGAAAGAAAGGAGGCAAAAATTGAGGCACTCTTGCCTCCTTCAAACTTTAACATAGCCGTTACGGACTGGTCAATTTTTTGAGGTGTAATATCTGCGATGGCACTAACCTCTGAAGGTTTTCCCATGAACCAGAGTGCATCGAAAATTGGATATAGACCTATGTCCAGCAGGGCGCCTCCGCCCAAAGCCGGATTGTAGAGCCTGCCTTTCAGGTCGTAAGGAGATTTGTTGAAGCCGAACCAGCCATTCAGGTGCTTAATTTCGCCTAAAAGTCCGGAAGCAAGAATTTTACGGGCTTCCTGGTAAGAGGGTTGGTGAGGAGTGAAGAATGCCTCCATTAAAAAGACCTTTTCCTCTTGGGCAGTACGAATCATTTCTCTAACCTGTTCGGAATTCAGCGCAAAAGCCTTTTCACAAAGTACCGCTTTTTTATGCCTCAGACAGAGAATTGTATGTTCGGCATGGAAGGCGTGAGGGGAAGCTACATAGATAATATCGAGATCAGGATCTGCTGCCAGCTCCTTATAAGAGCCATAAGAACGCTCTATGCCATAAGCAGATGCAAATTTTTCCGCCCGGGAAAGCTCTCTGGATGCTACTGCCAGAATCCTGGCATTAGGTACAGACTTAAGTTCAGATACAAATTTTGAGGCAATATTTCCGGGAGCGAGAATACCCCAGGAGAAGGTTCTTGTCATGGAAGTAAGATTGAATAAAAACCCCTATTTCAAAGAAGACTGTTCGAACGGTTTCGGTTTGAAGAATTTCAGGAAAAACGATTTGGCGGCAGTCTCGGTAGGTGAAGTGCTCTTAATCAAGAATTTACTTGCAATAGTGGACTGCTTAACCTCCTTGATGATCTCCTGCTTTTTCTGCGAGATAACGGAGTCAGTTTTGGGAGACCAGAAGGATATGTTCACCAATTTTTCATATACATTCTTATGTTGAGCCAATAACCACTGGTATACACCCTGCTCTGCATAAACATGGTGAATATCGTGCCCCTCCCCTTTTAATACAGAGAATTTTGGCCTTGAGCCCTGATCCTGCATGGCTTCCACCATCTCTTCAGAGCGGTTGAGACGTACTTTTCTATCTTTTTCGCCGTGAAAAACCCAGGTCGGCAGATCTTTGATCGTCTCGGCCATGTCGGGCTTCCCACCGCCGCATAAAGGCATGATAGCAGCAAAATACTGGGGATATCGCGATGCAAGACTCCAGGTACCGAAACCACCGAGGCTCATTCCTGTCAGATAAACCCGCGAAGGATCTACGTGATATTTTTCAAGAATTTCTGAATAGAAAGATTCAAACCAGTCGCCTATCACCCAGTTACGGTTAGACGGGCATTGGGGAGAGATGACGATGGCATCCACCTGCATACCGCGGTCGAGGTAGAACGGGGGACCATATCTTTTTAGTTTCTCCAGGTTACTTCCCTTACATGAACTACCATGAAGATAAATAATCAAAGGCCATTCTTTACCGATGGACTCCTGATATCCGTTCGGCAGGTATGCTAAGTACGGATATGTCTTGGATTTCTCCTTTTGCTGTTGTGGGTTTGCCCCGAGAATGTTTCCTTCCATCAGAAGAAGACAAGCCAGAACCAAGGTCAACATTTTACCAATCATGCTATCACATTTAGTACAAAAACTGAACGAAAATACACATTATCCTTAGAAAATCTGATAATAAACACTTTTTAACGTTTTGTAACGTTTTCATTTTTAGACTATATCAAGATATTTAGCTTCGCGGATAAGTTCTAAATCGCTGGGAATCAGGTAAAGCTATAAAAACCAGATTTTATATTATTTTTTTTTCTTTCAGCAGATTTTTCATCTCAATTTGGGTCTCTTTTGCCGCTTCTCCTGCTTTTTCGGCAAAATCTGCTCCTGTTGAAGCGTATAAAATTGCCCTTGAAGAGTTGACCAATAGTCCGCATTGATTGTTCATTCCAAAGTTCGCCACTTCGCTCAGGCTTCCTCCCTGGGCGCCTACACCTGGCACCAGCAGAAAATGGTCTGGTACAATCTGGCGGATGCCCTGCAGCTCTTCTGCCTTTGTTGCACCCACTACATACATCATATTTTCTGCTCCTGCCCATTTTTGGGAAGTACGCAATACTTTTTCAAAAAGCTTTTCGCCTTGCGTGTCTGTCATGAATTGAAAATCAAAAGCTCCTTTATTCGAAGTCAACGCCAATAGGATCACCCATTTACCATCATAACCCAGGAAGGGTTTAACCGAATCTTCACCCATGTAAGGTGCGATGGTTACCGCATCGAAATTGAAAGTTTCGAAAAAGGTTCTGGCGTACATCGCGGAGGTATTGCCTATATCACCCCGTTTGGCATCTGCGATCAGGAAAATATCGGGATATTTTTCGCGGAGGTATTGGACAGTTTTTTCCAGACTGTTCCATCCTTCCAGACCATTTGATTCATAAAAGGCGAGGTTGGGTTTGTAGGCAACAGTATAAGGGGCTGTGGCATCGATTATCCGTTGGTTGAAGTAAAATTGCGGGTCAGAAGTGTCCAGTAAAAATTCTGGAATCTTTTGAATATCAGTGTCCAATCCGACACAAAGGAAGGATTTCTTCTTCTTTATCTGTTCGAAAAGTTGTGATTTGGTCATAACTCTGTTTCTTTTAACCGTTCGGCATTTTCCTCATAACGGAGTTTCTCAATGATTTCAATAATATCGCCATCCATGATAGCAGGCAGGTTGTAGAGGGTCAGGCCAATCCTGTGATCCGTAACACGCCCCTGCGGATAGTTGTAAGTCCTGATTTTAGCCGATCTGTCGCCGGTCGAAACCATGGTCTTGCGTTTGGAGGAAATCTCATCCAGGTATTTCTGGTGTTCCATATTATAGATCCTCGTACGTAATTCTGTCATCGCTTTTGCCAGATTTTTAATCTGCGATTTTTCATCCTGACAGGTTACGACAATCCCGGTAGGAATGTGCGTTAAACGGATGGCTGAATAGGTTGTGTTAACGGATTGTCCGCCAGGACCGGAGGAGCAATAGGTATCTTTTCTGATGTCACTATCCCTTAAATCGATGTCAAACTCCTCAGCTTCAGGAAGTATCGCGACGGTAGAGGCTGATGTGTGCACCCTTCCCTGCGTTTCTGTTTGCGGGACTCGCTGCACACGGTGAACGCCTGATTCATATTTAAGAAGGCCGTAGACATCCTTTCCGGAGACTTTGGCAACCAGCTCTTTGTAGCCGCCGGAAGGACCTTCCGAGGTATTGGTAACTTCCAGTTTCCAGCCCATGCGGTCGCAGAATTTGGAATACATTCTGAAAAGATCTCCCGCAAAGATGGCGGCCTCGTCTCCGCCGGTACCACCGCGAATCTCGAGGATGGCATTCTTGCTATCCTCGGGATCGGCAGGAATGAGTAACAACTTGATCTCATCCTCGAAAGCGGTTACCTTTTGTGTTCCCTCTTCGAGCTCTTCGCGGGCCATCTCACGAAGCTCCTCATCTGTTTCATTTTCGAGGATCTCTTTGGCATCGGAAATGTTCTTCAGATAGTTATTATAGAGGGTAAATGATTGTACCAGGGCATCCAGCTGTTTATACTCCTGGTTAAGCTTGACATACCTCTTCATATCTTTCATGATATCGGGATCGGAGATCTGCTGACTTACCTCATCGAAGCGAATTTTGATGCCTTCGTATTTTTCGAGTAATGAATTATCGGACATTATTTGGAAATTGAATTTGATGGTTAAAAAAGGAAAATAACTGAACGAAGCTGATGATACGGCTGAGCTAATACTCGAACGTGCCGAATTGACTGTAAATGGTGACTTTCTTACCAGTGAAGGGCTCAACTCGACCAATGATTTGGGCATCAATGTTGAAAGAACCGGAAATGGCTATAAGCTCTGATGCTATCGCAGGATTGACGTATAATTCCATTCTGTGGCCCATGTTGAAGACTTTGTACATCTCCAGCCAGGAGGTTCCGCTTTGTTCCTGAATTACCCTGAAAAGTTCGGGTACACTGAAGAGATTATCTTTTATAACATGAACATTATCAACAAAATGCAACACTTTCGTCTGGGCTCCACCCGAACAGTGAATGATCCCGTCGATCTGTTTTCTGAATGATTCAAGCATCTTCTTAATCACAGGTGAATAGGTACGAGTGGGAGACAAAACCATCTTGCCGGCATCCATGCCGATAGCGAATATTGAGTCTGTCAGACGCTTGTTTCCTGAATATACGAGCTCTCCCGGTAGGGATGGATCGAAACTTTCGGGATATTTCTCTGCCAAATATTTAGCAAAAACATCATGCCTGGCAGAGGTGAGTCCATTGCTGCCCATGCCTCCGTTGTATTCCTTTTCGTAGGAAGCCTTGCCATCAGATGCGAGGCCTACGATGACGTTTCCCGGCTTAATATTATTGGCCGAAATGACGTCAGATCTTTTCATCCGGCAGGTAACGGTAGAATCCACGATAATGGTTCTAACAAGGTCGCCTACATCGGCGGTTTCGCCACCTGTGGGAAAAATGGAGATTCCCAGTGACCGCATTTCACTGCAAAATTCCTCCGTGCCATTGATAATTGCAGCTATGACCTCCCCAGGTATCAGTAGTTTGTTCCGGCCGATGGTGGAAGAAAGTAAAATATTTTCGGTTGCACCGATACAAATCAGGTCATCCAGATTCATGACAATGGCATCCTGGGCTATTCCCTTCCAGACTGAAATATCCCCTGTTTCTTTCCAGTAGAGATAGGCAAGGGAAGATTTTGTCCCCGCGCCATCCGCGTGCATGACATTGCAATAAAGCGGATCGCCACCGAGAATATCCGGCACAACTTTGCAGAAAGCCCTGGGAAACAAGCCCTTATCTATCTTACTGATTGCCAGGTGCACATCTTCCTTGGAAGCAGAAACGCCCCTTTTTATATATCGCTGATTGTCGCTCATAATAATTCGGCAAAAATAGCAACTTTTTCGCTAAGCTACTCCTTATATTTTTCGCGATATTCCAGGGAAATAACCTTGAACTCTGTGCGGCGGTTGAGCTGGTGGCAAATTTCGCGCTCCTCCTCTTTCTTTAATGCTTCGATAAACTGACAAGTCAGTACCTGTCCCTTTTTCAAAAACGGATAGCGCTTTATCAACTTAACATCTGCCGTTTTTGGAATACTCTTTCCGTACCCTTTCGCCGTGAGCCTTCCCTGCTCGATACCTTTTGAAACAAGGTAATCTACCACCGATTGTGCCCTTTTCTGAGACAAAATAATATTATCCGCATCATTTCCCCTGCAGTCGGTATGAGACATCAGTTCAATCGCAACAGTTGGGTTTAGTTTCAGGAGAGAAACCAGTGAATCAAGGGCCGCAACAGATTGCGGGAGCAGATCCCATTTATTGAGGTCGTAGAAGATATTATCTACATTAATCGGCTGGTCTACAGGCGTTAAATCCATCCTGACCGTAAAATTCTTTCCCTGATCTATACCGACTGTCGAAAGTGAGGCCTTCGCATTCAGAAATCCCTTCTTAAAGGCAGTGACAAGATATTCCACTTCTGGTTTTAGCTTGAAAGAAAAACCGGAATTTTCAGATTTCAGCCGCAGCATGGTGCCATCGGTCCCGATTAGTTTTACTGAGGCTCCATCAACGAGCTCGTTGGTCTCTTTATTATAGAGTTTCCCTTCGACGCTGTAGGATTTTGGCGGCAATATAAATGTATAGATATCATCTCCCCTGCTACCTTCCCGGTTACTGGTAAAGAGACCCTTTTCTTCTCCCGGATAAAAAGAAATGGCAAAATCATCTCCTGTGGAATTGATGGGAGCACCCATGTTTTCAACCTTCCAATTTTTGTTTTCCGTAGGTGTTGCCCTGAAAATATCCAGACCGCCCAGACCAGGATGGGAATCTGAAGCAAAATAAAGCTCACCGTTTTCACGTATAAACGGGAACATTTCATTCCCGGCAGTGTTTATCTGAGGTCCGAGATTCTGCGGCCGGCTCCATTTGCCTTCACCTGCCCGATTTGCCATCCAGATATCATTACCGCCAAATCCGCCGGGTCTGTTGGAGACAAAATAGATTTTATCGCCATCCCTTGAGATGGAGAGATGCGCCACCATTAGACTGTCATTGCCAATAGAAAGTTTTACGGCTCTTCCCCAGCTTCCGCTTACAAGCATGGACTCGAAGACTCCGATTTTGGCATCGGCGCCTTTTTCCGAGACTGTGCGAGTGAAGTAGATGGTGTTTCCTGTTTTATCAAAACAGGGTGAACCTTCTTCATCGATGGTATTGATCATGAAGGTCTCATCGATCCGCTTTGGTGGATCCCATTTCTTTCTTTCGGCATTGAAAATGGAACGATAAATATCCGCATTGTACTCGCCTGTTACCTGATTCTTCTTTTTCCCTGTTGCATCATCCCGGGAGGAAGAGAAGACGATTTCTGTCTCGATCAGACCTGGATAAACAGCAGCATAATCAGAAAATCTGGAGTTAATCTCCTTCAGATTTTCAATGGTATATTTCGTAGGATTCCTGATAAGTTGCATGCAAGTATTGCAGGAAGTGATGCCGTTCAGCGCACGGTCATCACCGGGATTAAAAGAAAGAAATTTCTGATAATTTTTGATTGACTCTTCAAATTTTCCATTGGCCCTCAGGACTTCCGCATACCTCAAAAACGTTGTTTTATCAGCCGGATCCTTATAAATAGCACTTTTGAAGTAGCTCTCCGCCTGGCGATATTGCCCAATTTTGTAGAAGGCATCCGCGATTTTCAACTGGATAGCGGCCTTGTTATCCCTTCCTTTTGTCTGGCCGTAAACTTTTCTGTACGCCGCAATACTCTTGAAGAATTCGCCATTATCGAAAGATGTGTTGGCAAGTCTGGTCTGATGCGAAACAGTACATCCTTCGCTAAGTACCAGCAAAAGAATCAGGCTAAAAATGGATCCAAATCGTCGGATCATGCAGAAAATTTCGAAAGATAATCCGACAAATATAAGGCAAATGGAAGAGATATCTTTCGGAAAGAGATATCTTTGCGCAAACAAAAATTCAAAATATGTCACAAGCAGAGATTCATACCGCAAAAGGTGTAATGAAAGTTAATTTCTATGATAATGATGCCCCAGGCACGGTCGCTAATTTTATTAAACTGTCCAAAGAAGGATTCTATGATGGCCTGACTTTTCACAGGGTCATTCCGGATTTTGTCATACAAGGTGGCTGTCCAAAAGGTACAGGCGTAGGCGGACCGGGATATACCATCAAATGTGAACTGGATGGTGAAAATCAATACCACGATCGTGGCGTTTTGTCGATGGCACATGCCGGAAGAAATACCGGTGGTTCACAATTTTTTGTCTGTCACAGCAGAGCCAACACCAAGCACCTCGACCGCCAGCATACTTGCTTCGGCAAAGTATATGAAGGGCTCGACGTGATCGACGCTATCCGTCAGGGCGACAAGATCGAAAAAATTGTGATTATCGGGGAATAATGGGTTTTAAAGAAGAGCTACTACGCCGGAGAACATTTGGTATTGTCAGTCATCCCGATGCAGGAAAAACCACCCTGACCGAAAAACTATTGTTATTTGGCGGGGCCATTCATGTTGCGGGCGCCGTAAAAAGCAACAAGATCAAGAAAGGGGCAACTTCCGATTTCATGGAAATTGAGCGTCAGAGAGGAATCTCGGTAGCCACTTCCGTGATGGGGTTCGAATATGACGGATATAAGATAAATATTCTGGATACACCTGGTCACCAGGATTTTCAGGAGGATACTTTCCGTACCCTGACGGCTGTAGACAGCGTTATCATTGTGATTGATGCTGCCAAAGGGGTCGAACCGCAAACAGAAAAGCTGATGAACGTATGCAGGATGCGGAAGACTCCGGTAATTGTGTTCATCAACAAGATGGACAGACCAGCAGGCGATACGTTTGACCTACTGGATGACATTGAAAAACAACTGATGATCAAGGTCAGGCCGCTGAGCTGGCCGATTAACAACGGACCAGAATTTAAAGGGGTTTATAACATCTTCGACAGCAGCCTGAGTCTCTTCAATCCAAGCATTACAGATATCGAAAAGGGCATTCGATTCGAAAACCTGAACGATCCGCAGCTCGACAAACTCATTGGTAATGATGCGGTTGTATTGCGTGAAGACCTGGAAATGGTAGAAGGTATCTATCCGGATTTTGATCCTAACCAGTACCTCGACGGCGAACTGGCTCCTGTCTTTTTTGGTAGCGCCCTTTACAATTTTGGTGTCCGGGAACTGTTGGATACTTTTGTCAAGCTGGCCCCGTCCCCCCGCCCAAAGAAGGCCGAAGAAAGAATGGTACATCCAGAGGAAGAGACCTTTACGGGCTTCGTTTTCAAAATCCATGCCAATATAGATCCCAATCACCGCAGTAGAATAGCTTTCGTCAAGATCTGCTCGGGAATGTTCGAAAGAAACAAGAATTACCGCCATATTCGTCTGGCGAAGACCTTTAAATACTCCAGTCCGACAGCCTTCATGGCCGATAAAAAGGAGGTCATAGAAAACGCTTTCCCGGGAGACATCATTGGCTTACCCGATACCGGGAATTTCGTAATCGGGGATACCGTCACCGAGGGAGAAATCCTGCATTACAAAGGGATACCATCCTTTTCACCGGAGATTTTCAGGTATATCGAAAATGCCGATCCCATGAAGTCCAAACAGTTGGCAAAGGGAGTAGACCAATTGATGGATGAAGGGGTAGCCCAGCTATTTACAAGTCAGTTGAATGGGAGAAAGATCATTGGTACTGTCGGCGCGCTCCAATTCGAGGTAATTGAATACCGCCTGGAGCATGAATATTCCGCCAAGTGCCGGTGGGAATCCATTTCGCTGCATAAGGCATGCTGGATCGAAAGCGAAGACAGGGCCGTCCTGGATGATTTTAAGAAACGGAAATACAACAAGATGGCCTCTGACAAGCAGGGACGGGATGTTTTCCTGGCTGATTCGGCTTTTATTCTGGATATGGCGCAAAGGGATTTCCCGAAAATCAAGTTTCATTTTACTTCGGAATTTTAGAAGAGTATCTGGGCGCTGCATTTGTTGCAGAGATGGTGATTTTTTTGGTCAATATCTTCAACATAAGTACTCGATCGCATGACGCAAGTCTGGTCGTAGCAATGAATCAGTCCAAAGGCGTGCCCCAGTTCGTGAATAACCTCTTTTCTGAAACGATCCACCAGTACCTTATCGTCCCTTTTCATGCCATAACTTTCGTTTCTGAGCCGAAAGATAGAGGCAATTCCAGCCCGGCCGTTCAGGTATGCCTGTCCAAAAATATAGGTCAGAATCGGAATAAAAAGGTCTACATCGAATAGTGCCAGGGTCTTTGTATCGTTTGAAGCAAATTTCAAATCTACCTCTTTCAGGAGATTAAAGCCATTGTATTGTCTTCTCCCGGAATTGTAAAACTCGCTAAGGTCGAGATGACCTTCCCTGGTCCTGACAGGCAAGAGAAATTCATACTCAACATCCTGAACGATCATTTCAAGAAGATCCTTCTCAAAATGGCCAAAAGAGATTAAAATGATGCTATCCAGGTTCATTCTGTGCGACAATAAAACAGTGCTATCACACCCTATTTATTCGGTTTAAGATCGTATTTCTTGATTTTATTGTAGAGTGTCACCCGGTCGACTTGCAGTGCCTTAGCGGAAGCCGAAATATTCCAGTTGTATTTGTTCAGTATCTGCAGAATATGTTTCTTGCCCAGATCGTCGAGGCTTTCGAGCGTCGGAGTAGAAGTCTCTTTCCAAATAGGAAGATCTTTAACGCTGATTTTCTTGCCATTACCTACCACGATAGCACGTTCTATCATATTCTCAAGTTCCCGGATATTCCCCGGGAAAGCATACTCTTCGATACGTTTCAGGGCTGAAGTATCAATCTTCATGACCGCCTTATTCATGGAAAGGCAATATTTATTGATAAAGTGGTCGACCAGCAACGGGATATCTTCCGGGCGTTCCCGTAGCGGCGGTACGTGAATGTTCACCACATTTAGCCTGTAGTAAAGATCTTCGCGGAATGTACCCTTGTCCACCATACTTTTAAGGTCTCTGTTCGTCGCGCAGATCACTCTGAAATCGGAGTTGATTTCTTTGTTGCCTCCAACCCTTACAAAGCTCTTTGTCTCGAGGACTCGAAGTAGTTCGACCTGCATTTTGGCTGAGATGGTGGCGATTTCGTCCAAAAAAATAGTACCGCTGTCTGCCATCTCGAAGCGTCCCTTACGGTTGTAAACTGCACCTGTAAAGGCACCTTTTTCATGACCAAAGAGTTCGCTCTCCAGCAAACTCTCCGTCAGTGCACCGCAATGTACACTTACCATAGGAAAGAACCTTCGTGGAGAATTTGCATGTATAGCTCTGGCTACAAGCTCTTTACCGGTACCACTTTCTCCTGTAATGATGACTGAGGCATTTGAGTTAGCCACACTCTCAATCTCATGGAATACCATTTGCATGGCGACACTGTTTCCCACGATATCCTCCACGTTTTCGAGTGAAACCACCCTATCCTTGAGTATTTCATTTTCTTCCACCAGTGAAATCTGTCTGGAAGCATTGCGAATCAGGTGAGACAGATCATCCGGATCGAATGGTTTGGTGACATAATCATAGGCACCGTCTTTTAAGGCCTGAACGGCCGTGTCAACAGTCGCGAAGGCAGTCATCACGATTACAACTGAGTCCTTCCTGAGGGATTTGATCCGTCTAAGCATCTCCAGTCCGTCCATTCCGGGCATTTTAATATCAGCCAGTACAATGTCATAATTTTCAGATTGCAGGATGGACAAGGCCTTCTTCGCATTTTCGGCACACTCAACCTTATAACCATCCTCGATGAACCAGTTATACAACGAATCCCTGACAGAATCTTCATCATCAACAATTAGTATGGAAATTTTCCTGACCATGGCACCAAAATTTATGTCTTTAACAACGGTAAAGTTATAGATAAAGTTGTTCCTTTTCCACGTTCAGATCTCACTTCGGCTTTACCTTTGTGATTCTGTACGATGCCGTGAACGATCGCCAGGCCTAATCCGATACCGCTTGCATTCTCTTTGGTAGAGAAGAATGGCTCAAATATGTGAGGGATATCTTCTTCCGAGATCCCTACTCCATTGTCTGATATCTCAATCCGGATGTGATCTTCGTCAGGATTGAAGGTTCTGAAAATGACCTCCCCATTTTCTGCGACTGCCTCGGAAGCATTGACCAGCATTCCGATACAAGCCTGTTTGATTTGGTTGGGACTGCATAGGATCATATCGGGTTTTGCAGAAAAATCGGAAATAAAATTGACATTCGCGATCTTCATCGGATGGGTCATGAGTTCAAACGTTTCCATCAGAATTTCATGTAGATGTTTGGGTTCAAATCCGTCCTGATCCTTTCTGGAAAAATCGAGCAAACCCTTGACGATATCACCGCAGCGTTTGGTCTCATTCTCTATCAGTTTTAAATTTTTCAGCATCAGCGCCTTCTTAGCAGGATCCAGATCCTGGTTACTTAATTGTTTTTGAATGAGTTTCGCATAGATCAATATTCCTGACAAGGGATTGTTAATCTCATGTGCAACGGATAGAGAGAGCTTACCGAGAGAGGCAATTCTTTCTACGTTGATTAACTCCTTTTGAGCCTGACCCAGTTCTTCGGACTTCTTTTGAACCTTATATTCAAGTTGCTGCGACCAGTTGTGCAGTTCGTTGGTGGCGGTCTGCAGGTTATCAAGCATGTCATTAAAAGCGTAAGAAACCATTCGCATATCCGACAACTGTTGCGGTTTAATTTCCAGTCGGGTACTTCGATCCCCTTTTGCTACTGCCTCGCTTGCCTTGATGATCGCATTAAGCGGATCTTTAATTTTCTTCCTGGTGAAGAAAAACAGGAACAGCAGCAGTAGAACAGTTGCGAAAGAGGCAAGGAGAAAGTAGTTGGTAGTCGAATCTTTAAGCGCCAGATCCAGGCCCCCAAGCGGCATCTTGATGATCAGCGAACCCAGTACCTCTTCTTCTGGCGTGTGTGCATGGCAGGAGATGGTTGAACAGGAAGGTCTATTCAGGATGGGAGATTTGATAAGCAAGTGCCTGACATTGTTGTTGTTGTGATTCATACTGCACTCGCTATTGATATCGATGATCCGGTATGATTTCTCTTTGGATGAAAACATCGTACCGAAATTCTTGTGACAGGCGATGCAGTCGGGATCGCTATGGTTGGTTGTATCGTTGTTGATGGACGAATAAACCAGGTTGTTCTTTTTGTCATAGAGATTGACATCGTCGATTCCCGACAAGGTATTGATCACATCCAGGGTACCCTGAAGTGCAGTCCTGTCATTTTCGAGCATCGAACGATAAAGCGCGCCCTCCACGATCATACCGAGGTTATTTCCGTTCTGCTGGATAACGGATTTCATGTATTCTTCATTGACAGAACGGAAAATTAATCCGAACGACAAAAACAGAAAAAATGAGGATATAGTGATGATTATCACTACTCTCCCATAAATGGAAGACCGAAATTTTACATATCCGCTGATGATGGGTCTGCCAACATAGGGATTATCTGATATTTTTTTTCTCCACCCCATTGTGATTTCGAGTATCTATTATTTTCCTAAAATACAAGAAGCTAAATTAATCTTAAAATTTTAAAGAATGGTTCAAATATTCAAAAGAATTCTGGTCCGTACTCCTGTTTCCCCAGACTCTGAAAATGGGGATATTTGGGTTTAGTACCCAGAAAGCGATGTTCGAAATCCCGCCAGACTTCCGACGGCAGTTCTGTTAGCGGATGGTCGATCAGTTCACCACCGTCCTGCAGTACCAGGCCAGAAGGATCAGAAGTATACCTTTCAACGGATGTCGCGAGAAAATCTTTAAAGCGCTCGATCTCCTTAGCCGACCAGTTGGAAGCCTCCTCCGCGAGGTAGAAAGTATTCGTCTCTGCGACCCATCGGTAGGGCTTGATCTTGTACATCCATCCCTTCTGATAGGGATCCTCGTTCAGGAGTTGCGGGTTTTCGAGCAATGTCCGGTTGTTGTCCATAATTTCCCCAGTTATGGGAGATGTAATCTTCAACGAATTGCCTTTGTGTTCGATATCAATGAGTATCTCCCCTTTTTTAATGATATCGCCGGGATTTCTAAGTGTCCGCACGCTGACATCCCCTGTTAGGTGAAGAAGAAGATCATCCACTCCTACCCTGGCCACGCCTTCCTTGTCGAGATGTGTCCAGGTATGGTTTGGGCTGAAAAACAGTCCCTGCGGGATTCTCAATGCAGCGGCAGTTAGGTTTCCCAATTTCTTCTGTAATTGCTTAGTCACTTTAACTTGTCTGTTCAAAACAATCCAGAATGGAATCAGCAAAGCAAAAAATACAACGATAGCAAGATACTCGATTCCTTTTGTTTCGAAAATGTTGTGGTAGGTAAATCCGTCCATGGTTGAAATGTTTAAAATGTGAGAAAATGTT
Organism: Prolixibacteraceae bacterium; assembly: GCA_036508555.1. Classification (GTDB taxonomy): domain Bacteria; phylum Bacteroidota; class Bacteroidia; order Bacteroidales; family Prolixibacteraceae; genus CAINVV01. The sequence continues at coordinate 16,326 of DATCHD010000040.1, read as the reverse complement.
TGAGATGGCCCTTCGACAGGCTCAGGGACCGGAGACCTTGCGGTCCCTGAGCCTGTCGAAGGGCATATTGTTTAATCGTGATCCTTGGCCCATGCGGGGGAATCCCGTAATACTGGCATTCTTCTGATTACCCATCTGAATACCCAGATTTCTGTAAAGATTACAGCGAAGGTTACTATTATTTCCATCCATGATGGTACATAATGGGTTGCCGCATCCCACCTGAAACCAATCACCGTCACGTTGAGTCTGTTTAGGATTACACCAACCATCGTTAGAATTGCAGCAATTTTTATGGTCAAAATATTACGCTTGCGGTAGCTATAGAAAAATAGCATCATCGGAATCAAAACAAATCCAATCATTTCAAGTAAAAACCAGTATCCCATCGGTGTATTTAACAAATCCCAGTTTCTACCATGAAGAAATACCAGAAATTGCAGAAATAGGTAAGCAAACATAGAACCGGCACAAATTTTAGCTAATCCGTGAATGATATTATCATGCTCTTTGGCATTCTTTTCACTGATTTGGTCGAAAAAAACCTTCTGACTAATTGATCCCTCAAAAATCACCATTGAGAGTCCTGCAAAGACACTGGATACTAAAAAAAGGATGGGAATAAATTCAGAATACCACAAAGGATGGATTTTATCTTTGGCCATCAGATAAAGAGCCCCAAGTCCTGACTGGTGAAGGGAAGAGAGTGTTATTCCCAATATTACTGCCCCGACAGTCATACCAGAGAGTATTTTCGCCGCACGTCTGGCACCAAGCCATTCTGCAATAGCGGGTGAAAATTCAAACAATTCGGCAAGCATGTAGAGCAAAAAATGCCAGGCAACTAGAAAAAGAACTGAACTGGTGCCAAAATTGTTGCCAATGATTGGATTCACAACATTCCAAGGTCTACCCAGATCCAGGAGTAAGGCACCAGTATAAAAGGCATAAGCTAGAAATCCGTTCAAAATGGTCACTCTTACAATCGAATGGTATTTTTTCATATTTAAAATATACACCATGAAAGTAAGCACATAAGCCCCTCCCGCAAATGCGACACCAGTTACAACATCAAAACCAATCCATAATCCCCAGGGAACCTCCTGTGACAGATTTGTAATCGATCCCAAACCTTTCCAGAATCTAAATATAATCAGTCCCAAACCAAGAAGAACAATTGGGAAAGAGATGATGTTGAAGGGAGTAAGGAGCTTACTCTTGGGTTTAAGTTCACTTTTAATAAAATTGAAAACAGAACTTCCGTCGTTGTCTTTAAATGATGGTTGTACCTTACTATTCATTGTCTTCTTCTTTTGATTTATTATTTTTGGTTGCTTCATAGATGGCCAGCAGGAGTGGTGGTAAGAGTACATCAACGGATGGTACACTGTAAAGAAATCCTTTTGTCAAAGCAGGATAAGATGAATTTTGAAGTTTCATATTGAAGCCTAATTCTTTAAAAGGCGCAGGAGAAAGGTATAAGAGTCCGGTACCACCTGCCACTTCTTCTCCAAATATCTGATTAACATAGTCTTTCGGATTTTCAAATATCCTTTTTCTTGCCTCGGCAATCAATTCCCTTCTTGACCCAAAAGTCAGGGCATCCCCTGGACAGGCTTCGGCGCATGCCGGAATTTTTCCCTCTTTGATTCTATCGTAACATAGATCACATTTCTGGATCTTGGGGTTCGCACTGTGAAATTCGAATTTAGGTACATCAAAAGGACAAGAGACCATGCAATACCTGCACCCCATGCATTTGTCACCCCTCCAGATCACAGGACCTTCCTTGGTCTTGTACATGGCCTGGGTCAGGCAAGCAGCAGTGCAGGCAGGTTCATTGCAATGCATGCACTGATTTTTGACGAAAACTTCACCTTTGGAAGTAATGCAATTATTGATCACAGAGCGCTGGGATTCACTTGTCTTGCGCACTACTCCGGCTTTCAACTCATCTGTAGGTTCCGGCAGGTTGTGGGCTTTTGCGCACACTCTTTCGCAGGCCCTGCATCCCAAACAACGGGTTGAATCATAGAGCATTCCTTGAAATTCTATTGCATTCTCATCTGATTTAACAGCTGCAAAACTGTTTCCCACTGCGAGCGTTGCACCTGCAACACAAATGGTTCTAAAGAAGTTACGGCGATCTAAACCCATATCAAAAATATTTAATGATGATTATTATTTGGTTGAGGAACACTATCTGGAGGTATCGATAAACTTTGTTTGGAATTCTTCCCATACTTCAGGTCCAAAATCGGCTAATACATTATCAATCAACTCACCACCATCCTGAAGCACGACGTGTTCGTAGACTATTTTGTCGGTCCTGATAGAGACTGCAATGAAATCCTTGAGGCGAATAAATTCATCTTTTAACCATTCTGTATATTTCTCACCAATGAACATGAACTGTATTTCCCTGAGCCAGTTGGTAGGTTCAATCTGCAAGACCCAGCCTTTAAAGAAGGGAGAAGAATTTATGATGGATGAGTCGGTCTGCAACATTTCATTGTTTTCCAGGATTGTACCTGAAACCGGTGAATATAAATTCAGTTGTTTCCCTTCGTGAATAAGGGTCATGATTATTTCCCCTTTTCTTACCTTTTCGCCGGCTTCCTTCATCTTGATTTTGGTCACCTTACCAGTAATGTGTTGTAAAAAATCATCAATGCCCACTCTTACATTTCCGTCCTGTTCCATGAAGGCCCAAGTGTGTGTCTTGTCAAAATAGAGGCCTTTTGGCGCATGTATGACATTCTCAAACAATAAAGGAGCAATCTGAATCGCCTGTAACTTAATTTCGGATTTGCCCGTTCTTCTGCTGTAGTAGAAAATTGCTGTGAATAATCCAACTATTAATATCATGGTAATGACAATCAGCCACGATTGAGGAGAAGAGGCGGTTTTTACTTCTTTCATCTCACCTGCAAAATTGTTCATTAAAACGGCAGAATTGTACCGTATCTCGCTGGAAGTGAGGTCGCAAAATCCATATACATTCAGTAATTTTTGTCCGTCGTTCAAAATCCAGGAAAGAAATGCCAGTTCATTTTCATTGGCAGGTTTTGCAGCAGATACCGCGTAAATGTTGTTACTCAGGTCAGCCGGATACTTTCCTATCCAAACACCATGCGTAAATTCATCCAGATTATCGTAAATTTTCTCGAAGTTATCCAGACGGCCGTTCCCATTTTTGTCGATCGGAAGCAATCTGACGCCTGTCATTCCTCCATTTGCTAACTCATTTCTTAAATCACTCAGTTTGCAGAATCCGATGGCCAGCCTATCTTTCTTTACAGCGTCTATAACGAGGGAAGAATTGGAAACCTTCATTCCATTCAAAGAATTCGTGTCCGTTTGGGCAAATTCTCTAATTCCGGCCATCACTTCTTCATTTTCCGGCAGCCATAGGACGATCGGTGTATTGAGTCCATTATTAACCACAGCAGACCAGTTCCTTTTTGAAGGATCATTGAGGAGCCTCGAAAATTCATCCTGAGATATTCCCTGCTGGTTCAAAATATTTAGCATGGGATTCCCTGAGTTCACAATCGGAACGATTACATCTCTTCCTACAACCATTTTCCAACAGGACGGATTATTGATTAATGCCTTGTTTTCATCTGAAACAAGACTCAGGTTGTTGATCGTCAGTGATTTTTGATTCAGATTTTGATCAAGACTAATCTTGGTAGAAGGATTTGACTGACAAAATTCTTTGACCCAGTATTCGGCCAGATTGTACAATTCAGAGGAGCTGGAAACATGGATGATTTTCGCTTCGGATTGAACTATTGGTACTTCTTTGGGATTGTCAGACCTGTTTTGAGAGAAGGTTGTGGTATCGCACATCAAAAGTGACAACCCGATCAATAAAAGTGAAAAGTTTTTCATGGCAGAGATTAAGAAATTGACAAATATTTTACTTTCTAATTATTACTTGTCAAAACCTGTGCCATTCAGAATATTATTTCATATATGCCTGATAATTAAGATTTTAAAAATTTGAATATGGAGAATTTATGCAGTATAAGTGTTGAATATTTAAGCAGTAAAAAATTAGAAAGCCCGTATAAGGTTGATTTATACGGGCTTAAGAGTATTGTAAGTATTTTATACAGTGTTGTGAATATCAACACAACGTATTCTATGTTGCTGTTTTTCAAGAGTTCCGTCATTCTGAACTTGATTCGGAATCCCCTGATTATAGCTGCCATCCCTCGTTTCAAACGAGGGATAGCGGTACGCCGGATGCAGGATGCGGGATGCTTAACACAAGGCCAGTTTAACGGTATATTTTTACAGGATTCTTCATGGCCCTGTAAATCAGGAATGCCCCGGCCAGAATAAACGGAATGCTAAGAAGTTGCCCCATATTCAGTGCCATACCTGCTTCAAATGTTTCCTGGTTTTCCTTGACAAATTCGACAAAGAAACGGGTGAGGAAGATACCGACAAATCCATAACCGATGAAAAATCCTTCGCGGTCTCTCAGCTCTTTTGTTTTAAAGAATAACCAGAGAGATGTTGCAAAAACCATCAGGTAACAGAATGCTTCATAAATTTGAGTGGGGTGCTTGGCAAGAGTCTCATGGTTGCGTTCGAAGATAAATCCCCATGGCAGATTGGTAGCTACACCGTATATTTCGGAGTTCATCAGATTTCCGAATCTTATCATGGCCCCTACCAGCGCGGTAGGAATAACCAGGCGATCGAGTGTCCAGAGCATCGATCTTCTGGTAACCTTCTTAGAAAAAATATAGATCGCGATCACGATTCCCAGCGCACCTCCATGACTTGCCAACCCCTGGTAACCCACAAATTTTCCATTCGAAAACGGCAAAACTATTTCAAACAGATGCTGGGAATAATAGCTCCATCCATAGAAGAAAACATGTCCAAGACGAGCCCCTAAAATAGTGGCTACAATGGTGTAAATGAATAGCTTATCGAGCCATTCTGTATTGGATGATTCAAATTTGAACATCTTAAACATGATCTGGTAGCCGAAGAGAAATCCCAGGGCAAACATCAGTCCATACCAACGGACGGCGATGGGGCCCAGACTAAAAAACTCCGGACTAACATTCCAGTGAATGGCAAGTATAGTGCTCATTATCATGAATTTACATTAATTATTCCCGACCGTGACAGTTCTTGAATTTCTTACCACTTCCGCATGGACAAGATTCGTTGCGGCCAACTTTTGGCGCATGCCGGACAGGTTGCGGAGCCTGGCGTTCTTCCTGGGCTTCGCCACCATGACCACCTGCATCGCTCTTTTCTTCGCGGTATTGTGAGCGATCATGGGCACGTCTGGCTACAGGAGCCTCTTTTACCTCATCAGCCTCACTGATAGGAATTTGTCCTTTCATCAGTGTGGAAACCACTCCCCTGTTTATCTGCTCCATCATGGCCCTGAATAGGTTGAAAGACTCGAGTTTATAGATTAAAAGCGGATCTTTCTGCTCATAAGTAGCATTTTGTACTGAGGTTCTCAATTCATCCAGTTCTCGCAGGTTCTCTTTCCAGTGTTCATCGATCGTAGCAAGAATAACCTGCTTTTCATAAGATCTTACCAGATCCGAACCTTGCGTCTTATAAGCCTTCTCGAGGTTAGTAACGATGTTGAACAGGCGGTGTCCATCGGTAATAGGAACAACGATATTGTTGTAAATGTGAGATTTAGTCTCATATACATTTTTCACAACCGGCCAGGCTTGTTTTGAAATAGCCTGCGATTTCCGTGTAAAGTTTTCGATAGAAGCATGGTAAACTTTATCGATTACCTGATCCTCTTTCATCTTAGTGAACTCCTCTTCGCTCACGGGACAATCCAGCGAAAGCGCTTTAATAAGGTCGATACGGTAATCTTCGTATGCAACCTGACCATTGGGCTGATGTTCCTGAGTAAGCATCTCACCCATATCATAAATCATGTTCAGGATATCTACCTCAATCCGCTCTCCGAACAGGGCGTGCTTTCTTTTGCGATAGATTACCTCACGCTGGGAATTCATCACGTCGTCATATTCGAGCAGCCGTTTACGTATGCCGAAGTTGTTCTCTTCGACCTTTTTCTGGGCTCTTTCAATTGATTTAGAAATCATTGAATGCTGAATGACCTCGCCCTCCTTGAGTCCGAGACGGTCCATGATACCTACGATTCTGTCTGAGGAGAAGAGTCTCATCAGATCATCTTCGAGGGAAACGAAGAACTGTGAAGTACCCGGATCGCCCTGACGACCGGCCCGACCTCTCAACTGACGGTCGACCCGCCTGGAGTCGTGACGTTCAGTACCGATGATCGCTAAACCACCAAGACCACGGGTTTCAGGCGTAAGCTTGATGTCAGTACCACGACCAGCCATGTTGGTAGCGATTGTAACTGTTCCCAGTTTACCGGCCTCGGCAACGATATCCGCCTCCCGTTGGTGTAGTTTAGCGTTCAGTACCTGGTGTTTGACACCCCGCATCTGCAACATCCTGCTAAGTAATTCGGAAATTTCCACGGAAGTGGTACCTACCAGCATCGGACGTCCAATTTTATTCAAGCGGACAATTTCTTCAATAATGGCCTTATATTTCTCATTTTTAGTCTTGTAGACCAGATCTTCGAAATCTTTTCTGGTAATCGGCTGGTTGGTCGGAACTACTACTACTTCCAGTTTGTAGATATCCCATAACTCACCGGCTTCCGTTTCGGCGGTTCCGGTCATACCCGCCAGTTTATGGTACATCCTGAAATAATTCTGCAGGGTGATGGTGGCAAATGTTTGGGTAGCAGCTTCTACAACCACCCTTTCCTTGGCCTCGATGGCCTGGTGCAATCCGTCAGAATAACGGCGGCCCTCCATGATACGGCCGGTCTGCTCGTCAACAATTTTCACCTTGTTCTCGATAACGACATATTCAATGTCCTTTTCGAACATGGTATAGGCCTTGAGTAACTGATTGACCGTGTGAACCCTTTCAGATTTTACTGCATAATCCTGCATCAATTGATCCTTCTTCTCCAGTCTTTCGGGATCAGTGAGTGATATATCATTCTGAATATCAGCTATATTAGCTCCTACATCAGGCAAAATAAAGAAACCCTGGTCTGAATTGTTAGTCGAGAGGATATCAATTCCTTTATCCATTAGTTCAACGGAATTCTGCTTCTCTTCAATGACAAAATAGAGCTCATCGGTAACAATATGCATATTCTTGCTATTGTCTGCCATGTAGAAATTTTCCGTTTTCAACATCTTGGCTTTGTTGCCTTCTTCGCTCAGGAAGCGGATCAGTGGCTTGTATTTTGGCAATCCCTTGTAAGCGCGGAGCAGTGCCATTGATCCTTCTTCAACTTCATCCTTGTTGCCAGAACTAATCTTCTTCTTTGCGTCGACCAACAGTTGGTTCACCAGTTCACGCTGTGTCTTAACTAGTTGTTCAACAGGACCTTTCAATACATCAAAGAGTTGATTTTCACCCTTTGGAACAGGACCTGAAATAATCAAAGGCGTACGGGCATCATCAATTAAAACTGAGTCGACCTCATCCACGATGGCGTAGTGGTGCTTACGCTGTACCAAATCAGAAGGCTCTGTCGCCATGTTGTCGCGCAGGTAATCGAAACCGAATTCATTGTTCGTACCGAAGGTGATATCCGCATTGTATGCTTTTCGCCTCTCAGGGGAGTTTGGCTGGTGTTTGTCAATGCAATCAACCGAGATTCCATGGAACATATAAATTGGTCCCATCCACTCGGAGTCACGCTTGGCCAGATAATCGTTGACCGTAACGATATGGACACCACGCCCGGCAAGGGCATTCAGAAACACCGGCAGTGTTGCAACAAGCGTTTTACCTTCACCTGTGGCCATCTCAGAAATTTTTCCGGTATGAAGAACATAACCACCGATCAGCTGAACATCATAATGGACCATGTTCCAGGTCTGGAGCGTACCCCCCGCTACCCAGCTGTTTTTGTAGATTGCCTTATCGCCGTCGATGGTGACAAAATCCTTTGCAGCAGCTAATTCGCGGTCAAAATCAGTCACAGAAACAACCAATTCGCTGTTTTCAAAAAAACGACGTGCGGTGTCCTTGACGATGGCGAAGGCAGTAGGAAGAACGGTCTGGAGCACCTCTTCAATTTTCTTCGTAATAATCTCTTCGAGTTTATCTACCCTGTTGTAAAGTTTCTCTCCTTCTTCGATAGGCATTTCGCCACTCTCTGCACGCTCTTTCAGTTCGGCAATCTCATCTTCCTCCGCCTTAATGAAGTCGCTTACAACTTGCTTTATCCTGACCGATTCTGCACGCAACTCATCGTTGCTGAAACCGGTGATTCTGTTGTATTCTTCTTTGATCAACGTAACGACAGGCATAACTTCTTTGATATCCCTGTCTGATTTGTTGCCCAGAAGACCCTTCAATAAATTTCCAAAAATTGACATATCAATATTTTAGTATTTCTACTTTTTAAAATAAAAAACTCGACTTCGGCCCTTCGGCAGGCTCAGGGACCGTTTGACTGGCTAAACCCTTCGACAGGCTCAGGGACCGGAGCTAGGGTTTTGCAGGAAACGGATTTACAAAGACCCTGGCCTGCATTTCGCGGTCCATCATCAGTAAACCCTGACCTTCACCATTGATAAGCTTTAAATTATTGAGTATTTGCTCAACATTGGCTTCCTCTTCAACTTGCTCATCCACAAACCATTGCAGAAAACTTTTGGTTGCATGATCACTTTCGTGGATGGCTGTATCCATCAGATTGTTGATCAATCCTGTGACCTTGATTTCATGCATCAAAGTTTCTTCGAAAATATGCACTACACTCTTGAAATCAACTTCAACCTCAGCAATCGGAGTAAGAATTACCCTGCCGCCTCTTTCCAGAACATAATCGAAAAGATGCGTGGCATGCGCCAACTCTTCCTGGTATTGAATTTTCATCCAGTTCGCACATCCTGCCATGCCAATTGACTGACAGTAGGAAGACATGGATAAATAGAGATATGCGGAATGAAATTCAGCGTTAATCTGCTGATTTATTGCTGCTTCAACTGATTTTTTTAACATAATACATGATTTAAAAGTTTCAACTCATCCTCTTATTCAGCTCCTTAATCAGTGCTTCCATAAATTTCTCGGTAGTGAGATAATGATCAGAAGTCAGTTTGTTGCCATAGATTGTAAGCGCCAGATCCTTCGTCATCTTACCAGATTCAACTGTATCGATACAGACTTTTTCAACGAGTGCGGCAAAGTCCCTTAAAGGCTGATTACCATCCAGTTTACCCCGGAAATCCAATCCACGGGTCCAGGCAAAAATGGATGCAATCGGGTTGGTAGAGGTCGGACGACCCTTTTGGTGCTCGCGGTAGTGACGAGTTACCGTACCGTGCGCAGCCTCGGCTTCCATTGTTCCGCCATCCGGGGTCAAAAGCACGGAAGTCATCAGACCGAGTGATCCAAAGCCTTGAGCAACAGTATCAGACTGAACATCACCATCATAATTCTTGCAGGCCCAGATGAAATTACCATGCCATTTAAGCGCTGAAGCCACCATGTCATCAATCAGCCGGTGCTCATACGTTATGCCAACCTTATCAAAATCAGCCTTATAATCCTTCAAAAATATCTCTTCGAAAATATCTTTAAAGAAACCGTCATATTTCTTCAGAATGGTGTTTTTGGTCGACAGATAGAGCGGCCACTTCTTGGTTAAAGCCATCTTAAAGCAGCTGTGTGCGAACCCGCGGATAGATTCTTCTGTGTTGTACATAGCCAGTGCGACGCCGGGTCCGTCGAAATGAAATACCTCATGGATCTCCTGTTCTGTGCCGTCATCCGCCTTAAAACAAAGGGTTAACTTACCAGGACGGTCTACCACAATGTCAGTGGCTCTGTACTGATCGCCAAAGGCATGACGCCCGATCATGATGGGGGCAGTCCATTGGGGAACAAGCCTTGGTACGTTCTTAACAACAATAGGTTCACGGAAAATCGTGCCATCCAGGATGTTACGAATAGTTCCGTTAGGTGATTTCCACATCTTTTTGAGTCCAAACTCTTTCATACGTGCTTCGTCAGGAGTGATGGTGGCACATTTGATTCCAACATGGTATTTCTTGATGGCATTGGCCGCATCAATGGTAACCTGATCGTTCGTTTCATCACGGTATTCGATACCAAGATCATAATATTTGATATCGATATCCAGGTAGGGTAAAATTAATTGCTCTCTGATCAATTTCCATATGATCCGCGTCATTTCGTCCCCATCCAGTTCAACAACGGGATTTATTACTTTAATTTTTTGCATCTAATTCTGTATTTTAATTCTTTTTTTTGAAGCGATAAAAGTACGAAATTTATTGATAGCTGAAAAAAAGCAGATCACTCAAAATCCAGTCCAAATCTTTGCTTCATTAGACCCAGCATGGGGTATTTTGCAGACAGAGCATTGAACTTCTCCTGATCTGTGTAGGGTTTGTTTAAAATTTCCTGGTGATTCTCAGATACGTTAAATTCAATGGAGATGCCATCATTATGAAGCATCCTGATTAGATAAGCCAGTAGCTTTGGCTTGAGATCCAGCACGATACGCTTTCGCTGAACCTCATTATCAAGACTGTATTCTACCATAAAATTATCCAGCAATAAAGGTTCTCTCACAGAAAGTGCTGACTTCAATTGCGCAGCCTCCACCGTTTCAGCAAATTCCTTCCAAGCCTTAATCAATTGGTTCTGATCGAATTGTTGTTCCATGATTGCACCGTTGACGGTGGCAGAATTGGGATCAGGCTCTGAAACCCCGGAAAGACTTTCTCCTTTTAACATTCTGGAAATAGAAGGAGTGGAAAGATTTTCGCTGCGATGACGCTTGGTTTGTCTTTCCGGAACTATCGGCTTGGCAGAATTATGGGGGTCGGGATTGCAAATCCCGACCAGCGTACTTTCCTTAGAATCATCAGCGGCATTAAAAATTGGCAGGAAAGCGTAAGAGCTTACGGCTTCGTCAATTGTTTTTTTTTTAATTGCTCAACCAGCTGAGCGATCCTTACCAGGGTAAGTTCAACCAGAAAACGCTGGTTGGAGGAGTTTTTATATTGTATATCGCATTCAGACGCCAGTATCAAAGCGGAGGTCAGAAAGTCTTCGGAACACTGGGAAGCTTGTTTCCTGTAGCGTTCCTTGATTTCACCACCCACCTCCAGCAACGGCAGGGTGACTGCATCGCGACAGATCAGGAGATCACGAAAGTGCCGGGATAAACCGTTTATAAAATGATGAGCATTAAAACCTTTTGACAATATCTCATTGAAAATCATCATATTACCTGACACATCCCCTCTTATGAATCCATCTGTGAGTCTGAAATAGAAATCGTAATCGAGTACATTCAGATTGGCGATGGTATCCTGGTAAGTGACGGAATCACCACAAAAACTGACCACCTGATCGAAGATGGATAAGGCGTCACGCATGGCGCCATCCGCCTTCTGCGCGATCACGTTTAAGGCTTCTGACTCGATTTTCACACCTTCTTTTCCGGCTACATCCAGCAGATGTTTCTCGATATTTGAAACGCTAATTCGGTTAAAATCATAGATCTGACAGCGCGACAGAATGGTTGGGATGATTTTTTGCTTCTCGGTAGTGGCAAGAATGAAAATTGCATGTGCCGGTGGCTCTTCCAGTGTTTTCAGGAAGGCATTGAAAGCCTGCGAGGAGAGCATGTGGACCTCATCGATGATATAAACGCTGTATTTGCCGATTTGTGGCGGGATTCTCACCTTGTCGACCAGCGAACGGATATCCTCGACTGAGTTGTTGGATGCAGCATCGAGTTCGTGAATGTTGTAAGAACGATTCTCGCCGAAGGAAATGCAGGATTCACATTGATTGCAGGGCTCTGTATCGGAAGTGAGATTCAAACAGTTAATTGTCTTGGCGAAGATACGGGCAGAAGTAGTCTTCCCCACCCCTCTCGGACCGCAGAACAGATAGGCATGAGCCAGGTGATTGCTCCGGATCGCATTCTTCAGGGTAGAAGTAATGGACGGTTGACCAACTACCGTTGAAAAGGTGTCGGGACGATATTTCCGGGCTGATACGATGTAATGTTCCATGCAAAATGATCACATAAGCGATCCTCAAAAATAAGAGAAAAATTTATGCGGGCAACCGAATGTGGATAGAAGTTATCAACCGGGAAAAATGAAAAATGAAAAATGAAGAATCGCACCAACGGATTTGTAATCCGTTGGTGAAAATTTACCAGCGGATTGCAAATCCGCTGGAGCGAGAGAGAACGGTCCATAAGCTTGCGGTCCCTTTGTGCACTGTCTACTTTAATGGTGCACTGATTACGCCCAGATATCTTCCCATCCAGTAAGGCAACAACCAGATATCGCCTGCACCATTTTCGGAGGTTCCGTTACCGTCTTTGCGATCCAGGTCGAACATATTCGCATTGTGTCTGGAAACAGGGCGCTCGTCGGGAGGAAGCACTTCCTTAAGAGTCTGTCTCCTGAAATTCAGTCCGATCGGATCAATATCCTTCCTGTTGCTGTTAACGATCACCCAGTCAATCATATCCATTGGATATTCCCTGAGCCACCAGGCTGCTTCTTTGAGATCAAAATCCGGGGTTCCCGTCAGGGCCGTAAAGATATTCCAGGCGCCTTCCTTTTCTGGCCTTTCTATCTGCCAGTGATCGATGATTGCAACCTTAAATCCGGCTTTCAGCGTATCATTAAAAGCATAACGGTACAAACCCCAGTAGCCAAGAAAATACATTTCATCATCCGAATGGTTCCAGTCTCCGGAAAGCTCTCTGCTTAGCTGATCTCCAGAGGGATCCGCCTGGCCGATATTTGCCATCTTATTCATCAGGTTTTCATAGTAACCATATTTGTTCATCAGCTCAAACGCCTTTTGCTTATATTTCTCATTATGAGTAAAATGATAGGCCGTTTGAAGCATGGCAACAATATTGGAAGAATTAATTTTTCTGTCTCCGACGTTCTTTGGCATGGCATTGACATAGGCAGGATTCCATTTGCCCCACAGGGTTGGTTTGCCGTCATAATCAATCAGATACATATCATTTCTTACAATGTGATCCATCAGAATATCGATCAAGTGAATAGAACGGCTTTTCAGATCAGAATCTCCAATCAGCTCTGCCATAGCACTACAAACAAAAATATGACCGATTGCCTCGTCACTGCTCGTGGTGGCTTTCCAGTCCCACTCCGAATCCGGGGAATTCTTCCATCGATCCGGATCTGAGAGATGTTTCATCCAGCCACTTCTTTCAAAAGAACGGGAAGGGAAACCTTTCAATCCATTGATGCTGTAAAGTCTTTCCATAGCATCCATCGATTCGCGGCAATTTTGGAGCGCATCTTCAGATTTGGTCACCGCATACCTGAATACCTCGCCTGCCAGGTACATGGAAGTCCAGAGTCCGTCGTTATCCGAATCACTCAGTCTTCCACTGGAAAGATTTCCTTTTTCCATGCTGTCATACGATGAGTTGAAACCATTGCGGATATGGCGTAAGCGAACCTGTTTTTCGTAATATTCGGCCTTGTCTGCGAGGGTCCAGTTCTTGTAAGCCATTTCGGTCAGCCCTTTATCGGTGAGTATCAGAACCGAACCATTTTCTCCTTTGGCAAAATCGACCACCAGGTTACCCGGAAGCCAGCGTTCGCCATTGTAGAAATTGTACTTTCCATCTGTTCTCAATTGAAAGGCACCTTCAGAAGAACCAAACCACATCTGACCATTCACCTCTTTAAGGGCAGTGATATTGTTGCAGGGTGTTCTCCGAACAGTAGCACCATCCTGTTTTAACGCATTGGCATCCAAACGAATATAACCGTTATTAGTACCGATAAAAACTGTTTTCTTGTCTTTGGTCAGGTCAAAACAGGTCATGTTTTCAGCCTTGAACAGACTTCTTAAATCTTTTTTTAAAGGATCAAAACTGCACAATTGTGTGCTGCCCAGTAACCAGTAAATCTTTCGCGAAGAATCATACCTGACAGACAGGATCTTCGTATCCGGGAAGGCTCCTTTCCAAAGCGTTCCGGTGTTGTTCATCAGACAAATATTTTTCCCATCGGTCACCAAAAAATCAAAATCTTCTCCTGCTTCGAACTGTCTGGCACCGGCAAGTTCATGTTTGTCAAATAGTTTACCGGCCCAGGCATTACTGAAGACAGCCTGGTCGTCCAGATACACAAACTGATCCTTGAAAATTAGCATATCAGTGAGCTTCTTTTTTTCAACAGGTCGGTAGGAATGATCCTTCTCCAGGGTTCCCGGATAAAGAAACTGGCCGTCATAAGGTTTGAAAAGCCCGGCAGATGTCATGATTTTGATGTCGCCATTTCTATCGCAGCCGACTTTCCACAGATGAATGGTATCAGATTTGGCGTAATACCTGATGCTGTACTCTTGTAGGAAAGGACTGTCCTGGTAAGCAGGCGAAAAGGAGCATAGAAAAAATCCCCCGAGGATAGTCAGGAGGCAGTAAAAATTTCTCATTTTGTAGTAGCAGTTATTATTGCAATTCAGGCACTAAAGCTACTCGTTTTTTTCAAAAAATTATTTTGGCGTTTGATTTTTCTAAATATGGAGAAAAATAGCTTGATTTGGGCGTGGCGGCAAACTTATAATTTACCCCGAATGACGCGATATTTAAAGGAGATTCATTAACGAGGATTTTGTATATTTATGACAAATTAATTTCACCGTTATGATTAAAAGAATTCTTAAAAAGGTATTGTTGGTTTTTCTCGCTGTTTTACTGCTTTTCGCGGTTCTGATGTCCATTCCGAGGATCTGGTCGGCTATGAATCCGAAGAAAGCACCCATGGGTTATTATTTTGAAATACCGACCATGATTGCCCTTGTCACAGGACTCGAATCAATGATCGACAGAAATCCTCCGATGCCTGAAAATGTTCTCGAGACTAAGGATATTGAATACAAAAATATCAACGGTAAATCCCTGCAAATGGATATTTACCAGCCCAAGGGACTCGCCAAACCCGCGCCTCTACTGGTATTCATCCACGGAGGCGGTTGGAAAAGTGGCAAGCGCTCCGATTATCTCGTCTATCTTACCCACTTTGCCAAACTGGGTTATGTTACTGCTACAGTCTCCTATCGTCTAACCGACATCGCTCCCTACCCTGCCTGCGTTGAGGATATCAGGGATGCCGTTCAGTTCCTGTACCTGAATGGGGAGAAATACAATTATGATCCCGACAGGATTTGCCTGATTGGCGGATCTGCCGGTTCTCATCTGGCCATGCTGGCAGGTTACGGATGGAAGAAAAAGGATGCGCCAGCAGACTCCACCATCAGTGATAAACATAAAATCAAGGCAGTTGTAGAAATTTACGGTCCGACAGATTTCACCACAGAATATGCCAGAAATCACTCATTAATTACCGGATTTCTCAGACACACTTACCAGGAAGCCCCCGAATTATTCGTCGAAGCTTCCCCGATTATCTATGTTAGTAAGAACTCCCCTCCCACCCTTATCCTTCAGGGTAACAGGGACATGCTGGTTTCCTGGACTCAGGCGGAATTGCTGAAGCACAAACTTGACAGTCTGGGTGTACCGAATGTTTACTGTCTCGTACCTGGATGGCCCCACGCGATGGATGTCGACCTCAGAGTAAACGAATATTTCAAGGTGACCATGGCGGATTTCTTTGAGAAATATGTCAGATGAAACGTCTTGTTATTCTTACCGGTGCGGGGATGTCGGCCGAAAGCGGCATCCGGACCTTCCGCGATACCAACGGATTATGGGAAGAATATGATGTGATGGAGGTCGCCAGCATCGATGGCTGGCGAAAAAATCCGGAACTGATCCTTCGCTTTTACAACGAACGCAGAAAACAGATGTTTTCATGCGAACCGAACAAAGGCCATAAGCTTCTTGCTGAGCTTGAGAAACATTTTGATGTTCAGATTATTACACAAAACATAGATAATCTGCACGAAAAGGCAGGCTCAACCAGTGTGCTGCACCTCCATGGCGAATTGATTAAAGCCAGGAGTTCGGTTGATCCTTCTCTGATTTATACCATTGGAGAAAAAGAGATCCGGCTCGGCGAAAAATGCGAAAAAGGAAGTCAACTGAGACCGCATATCGTTTGGTTCGGAGAAGCCGTTCCAGCCATTGAAGAAGCCATTCCTTTTGTAGAATCAGCTGATATTCTGTGTATTATTGGTACTTCACTCAATGTTTATCCAGCAGCTGGTTTGCTTCACTATGCATCTTACGACTGCCCG
>DATCHD010000039.1:0-7292 GCA_036508555.1 Prolixibacteraceae bacterium | reverse complement strand
TTTCCGTTCAGATTAAATATGATGCCTTCAACAAGTCCAATCCCCATATTGAGAACTTTCCCTTTCAAGCTGCCGATATCTTTTTTCTTGGACAAAGGGACATTGATGGTGTAAGTGTAGCGAAGTTGGACACTTAATTCCTTCTTGTCCAATGAATTCTTTGCAAGATTGTAATTTGTGCTCAGTTCAAATTCATGATTAGTATTAAACCGATGATGCACCTGGAATGACAAAAGACTTCTTTCTCGAAAATATTCACTTAATTCATAGTTACTCTGGAAATCCAGCGAAACATAGGTTTTCTTTTTCAAGCTGGCCTGAAGTGACCCGCCATAATAAAATCGGTGAAAACCCGTAATAAGGTATTGTTGCCCGCCCTGGTAATTCACAAATCCACTGGCTGTTATTGATTCGTTGAGCGAATATTTCAACGTAAAATAGCCATTGTAAAAATCTGTTATGTCCCCGTTTTTTGATCCAAGGAAATTTTCGACTTTACCCATGTCGCCTTGAATATTCAAACTAATTCGCCGAAATTTGCTTTGAAGAGAAATCCTTCCGTTGTATTTGGTATAATTGAAGAGAGGTATCGCTGCCCGATCCTCGAGGCCAATCATATATACACCCAAACTGATAGAATTTGTTGGATTCATCCGATAGTTCGTCAGAAAGTAGATGTTTTTACTGTAAGGGGCGTTTGCATACAGGGTGTCCAAAGCTAAATTGGAACGGTTAACGTCGTAGTTCAGAGACAGGTTCACTTTCTTTGTCAGATCTGCTGAGATTCCGGATGAGATATGCATTGAATTGGAAGAATACCCCTGAAAATTTGGGTCTGAATATGTGAAGCTTAGTTGTGAACGAAAGATGGAATAGTTGATATTTAGATTCGACCTCAAAGCTTTGGTCATTTGATCTTGTAGCCCGGTCGCCAGTTCAAATTCCGCTTTCCCCCACGAAAACGGCTTGATAAAACCCGAGAAGGAAAGCAACTTGGCATTTTTATTTAAAGTATCGAACTTAGCAATGAACCCGGCCGAGAGCCGAACTTTCTCGCTTATTGTGTAGTCCGTATAAAATGAAAAGATCTGTTTGATTCCAGGGAAATATCTTGGAAAATGAAAGAAAGAACCAAATGACAGTTTATCAAGGTTGTACTGGAGTTTTATCCCACGGCCACTTCTTGATGATTCTGTCAAATCGCTTAATCGATAATTATTGTCACCGAGAAAAATTTCGGTTCGGGGAGTGCTGAACGTAAGATAATATTCATCATTCAAACCAAGAATTGGATTTCCGCCTCTATCAGGTCCCCGAAGATGAAACTCCAGCTTTTGATTTTTTATCTCGTTGATAAGCCCTCCTCCACGGATGTCAAACATCGAGCCATAACCCCCTTTCTCATTGCCATTGTTAGTTGCAAGAATACCCGAAACTTTCACGGGCATCCGATTGTATCCATCAAATTTAACATTTCCTGAAGGGAGGATATCAAACGAATAGGAGCTGGAACTCTCTGTTTCCGGTTTGTCTGTGATGGACCCTGCCAGGATAACATTTTGCTGCGTGAAATAGCTGAGGTTTTTAGAAATAGATACAGATACCTTCGTAGTAATGGATGAATCCATAGGAATACTGAAGCTTCTGATTTCAAGTTTCTTATTATTAATTATGGAGGCAGCTACTGTAACGTCCAAATTTGATAAATTCCGGATAATAAATTTTACACCCAGCGTATCACCTGGAAATAAATAATTTGGAGCTTTTAACTTATCTACGCGGATCTCATATTTGGGCTTGACATAAATAGGAATGTTCACCTTGCCGAGGGGTTGGTTTCCTAGCTTTTCAGATGCCTCCAGTTCGATGGAGTAGTTGCCGGCTTTGGTGTTTTCCGGGACGTGAATACTTAATATTTTGTTTATACTGGAGTTTTTTTCAATTTGTATAGATGAATAATCAGTAATCTGCCTCCAGTTGTTGTTCGGTGATTTGAGTTTATATTGAACCTCTCTTAAAGTGTCAGAATGGTTAATAAATGCTACGAGAACATTAGAAGTAGATCCTGCTACCATTTCTTTTACTTTTTCGTTGAGCAACCTGACCTCAAGATCACCTGGTCGGGCTAATGTTGATTGAATGAAAAAAAAAAAAAGAAAGGTAATGCTGTTGCACTTTCAACTTTCATGTGCTCCTATATGAATGTTGCAGGGTTAAAAAAATAATTTGTATTCCAGCCCGAAAACGTCATTCTCCTGACCGGCAGCAACGATCATGGCCTGATAGGTTTTTCCCCCGGGAACGCCTTCAAGATCAAATCTGAATCTACTTGATGTGGTGGGGTAAAGCCCTTTCTTGGGTGCAGAGAGAACCATAACCGATGCTCCTTTTTCATCGAACAACTCTATCGAAACTTCCGGTGCAATATAATGCTCTCCATCGTTAAGCAGGTCGATAGCAAGGAAGAGCTTATTCCCTTCTTTGACCAAAGTGGGTTCCAGAAATTTTAATGACCCTATGCCTTTATTGGCTATTTCAGTTACTACCTGAATCGCATACCGGGTTACCGTTCGTATACTAAGATCACCCTTTTGGTTAGGATCTATAGGGACAACGCCTTCTACCATAAGAACACTCCAATAGGTACCTCTTAATGTATCGGCTTTTGGAATAGTTATCTCGTATTGGATCGTTCTGATTTCTTTGGCTTTGAGAATGACCGATTTGGGACTGAACTGAATCCAACGTGCATTGGAGCGCTTATGACTACCTGGTTCGTCATAAAAAGTGTTTTCCTGCAGATTATATAATAAATCGGTCTGGTACACCTTTACCTCCTGGTCCGTTACATCGTTGTTCTGAATCTTGATTTCGCCCTTTATTACATCTCCAGGTTTTCCGTTCAACACATGTTTCAAACTTCCCAGGACTTCAACAGAAGCATTGGAAACCAGCGAAAAAGCGGTAAGGATGGAAATAAAAAGGAATAATCTGCAAATTTTCATTTCACTTGATTTTTATAGTAACTAAAAAATTACCTCTCCGATACTCAGTTTATATACAAATATATAGAACATTTCTTGAGAAACCTAATTTGCTGCATTGTTTCAGTTGCATCTAAATGCGCTACAAAATAGTCACCATAAACTTTCATAGCCTATGGTGACCGATATTTTAATTGATTGCAGTGACAAATATTTGCTTAAGAGGTTTAGACTAACATTTGATTCTTGAATCCTTATTCAGAAGTCATTATGAACCAGCCGACAGTGTTAAAGTCACGGTAATAGCCGTACCGCTTGTCGCCCTAACATCTCCATAGGTTGAAGCAGGATTATTAAGGCCCCAAGTGTATTTTAGAACATATCCGTCATCACTCCCAGTACTTGAATAGCAAGAACCAATATTAGTAACTATATCAGCATCTGAGGTCGAGAGTTGAACGTCTGAACCTATTAAGTTACCCATATTTCCGCCAAAGTTGGAATTAGGATTAAGTGCTCTCAGTAGAAGTTTGGTACCACCGGGTATTGTTCCGGTTACTTTTGCAGAAATTTTACGTGTCGCTGCGGCTGCAACTACAGACGAAATTTTTACCCTCGCTGTTGAATCGGATATGCTTGACTTAACTGCTGCCCCTGCAACGGCGGTCGTTAATTGAAGATTAATAGATGTTGAGGCGCTGCTCAAAAGATTGAGCTCCGGCAAACCTAACGACAGGCCATTAGTTGCCGCATTAGTCTGACCTTGAACCATAATGCTGGAACCCAAAAGAGTTCCCATTAGGGCAATCATCAAAACAAAAATTGATTTTTTCATAAGTTCAAATTTTTAATGAGTATACAAATGTTGAATATCCTCTCATGGTAATAAATTGATATTCAAAGGTAACTCATTAGAAACCGGAATACTATCAGCGATATGCTGAAATTAAGGTCATAAATCCTGATTTTTCAAGTCAGTATTTCTGAAGGACGATTACAGGAGTGGTTCATTAATTCCCTGAGTGTGCAGTAATCGTCAATACAATAGTTATTGTTGTCGGAGTCGTTGTAGCCGCAATAAGATTATAATTTGTGGCCGGTAGATAGGGATACCAGGTATAGGTCAGTCGGTAGCCGTCGTTGTACCCGGTACCTGTGTAGCAGCTGGCAACGAAATTGACAAGTATCTGGTCTGTAGTACTTAGGATCATAGGGGTCGAAACAACTGTTCCAAGGCTCCCCCCGCTATTGGCAGTGGTACTTGGAGCTGCAACCAAAGATAAATTGGTGCCCGCAGGTACTGTCCCACTTGCTATACGAGCCGTGATCGAACGATGAGTACCGCCAGGGACAATGGATGAGATTTTTACATACATATTCGAATTCGAGACGGACTGTA
Source organism: Prolixibacteraceae bacterium (assembly GCA_036508555.1). Classification (GTDB taxonomy): domain Bacteria; phylum Bacteroidota; class Bacteroidia; order Bacteroidales; family Prolixibacteraceae; genus CAINVV01. The sequence goes on along the minus strand of DATCHD010000039.1, from coordinate 2,909 downwards.
CCGGATTCCCGGCTACTGAGGCGGATAACGTCAGACTAACAGGAGCGTGGTTGGTATCAATCAGACTAAAGTCTTGCACCTGCAGGGTAATTAAATCTCCGGCAGTATAACTCTGGGCAACCGCTCTTGCGGGGAAAAGGAACGACACCAAAATGAGTAAAAGTGCAAACTGAAATCTGTTCATCATTAAAGATCCTATGCCAAAGTTAGAGAATATGCGAACTATTACGAAATGTCTTTTGCTGATTTTTTGGTAATAATTGCTGGTTTTTCAGTAGGGGAAAAAATTACTTTGCAGTGGCAAAAGTATAAGTTACGGAAATTTCAATTTTATCGATAGATGAATGATCAACATCATAAGGAGGCATCCATTCCCATGAATAAGTCAACTGGTGACCTTTTTGAATACCCCTTCCAGTATAGCAACTTCCGATTCCGGTGATAATCTCCTGTGGATATGGGGTAAGTGCGATCTGTTTTATTGGTCTCCCGGTTGTACCGGCTCCTGCACCGACATCTTGCCCAACATCCAGATTTATTTTGACTTCAGCTGGTAAATACCCCGAACTTAGATTGACAGATATAATGTTGGTTGATTTTCCTTCGACGATGGATGAATAATTGATCCAGGTTTTATCAAGGGTAGAAGGAGTAATGATCTGCTCTGCTCCATTGCCCGAAGTGAAAGTGATACGAGCATCAGATCCTGCAAAATCAACAAGGGCAATAGCAGGAATTGTAAATACGATAGGTGTCTCCACCGTGTTTTTGCCCTGCGCTGTCACCATTCCTCTTGAGAACAAAAGAACAAATGAGAGAAGAAGAATGAGATATGATAATTTCATGATCAGCAATTATAAGGGAATAATATCATTCTTTAATGCAAATTTAATAAGTTGTGCCATATTTTCAAGCTTAAGTTTATCAAAAATACTTTGTTTATGGCTACCGACTGTTTTAATGCTGATAAAAAGTTCCTCAGAAATCTCCCGGATAGATTTCCCCAGAGCCAACAACTTCAGGATTTCGGATTCCCGTTCGGTAAGTTTCGTCATTCCTCCGGAGTCGTTTTTCAGATAATCCTGTATGATAATCTTAGTTGCGTAAGTATCGAGATATTTTTCGCCATTATAAACCTTATTGATTGCTTCCACAAGTTGATCGTACGTACAGTTTTTCAAAAGATAGCCCCAGGCGCCAGCTTCCAGCATACCTTTTACATAGAGTTTTTCGTCATGCATGGATAAAGCAATGGTTTTAACATTCGGAAATTCCTTGCGAAGTGCTATGGTAGTATCTATACCATTCATCAAGGGCATTCCAATATCCATTAATATAATATCCGGCTCAGAAACCCGGACCATTTCTAATACGGCCAAACCATTTTCGGCCTGCGCAACTACTTCAATGTCGGCGGCGTCAACGAGAAGGTTAGCTAACCCTTCCCTGAACAATTGATGGTCATCTGCAATTAAAACTTTTATCGGCATAATTATTTTCCAATAGGGACGACTATTTTAACAATGTTTTCCGAATCATGCCCCTTTTCCATGATCATAGTTCCCATAATAGAATCAAGGCGCTCCCTGACCAGGAACATCCCCACTCCTTCCTGTTTTTGGAGGTGACTCTGTTCAATATAGGTGTTGGGAGTAGTTCCATTGTCAATGAGAGATATACAAATCTGACCAGTGGTGAGAGTGACTTCTACTTCGATGACTGTGGCGTGAGCATGTTTTATAATATTCAGCAGTAACTCGGAAATGATTCTATAGAGCAGTATCCGGGAAGGGTCTGAAATAGGAAAGTTAACATCCATACTTTTTATAAATGTTTTTATCTCGTATGCTTCAGAAATCTGATCTAGTTTCCATTTTATAGCACTAATCAAACCCAATTCATAAAGAACTGGAGGGATTAAATCATAGGTCAGGGATCTTGACTGACTAATCGCATCTTGAATGAGAATTGTCGATTCACATAGTAACCTGCGGATATCATCAAGCGATTTTTTATTGATTGCAGAAGTGATTTTCAAATTGGCAAGTGATAAGGTAGGTCCCAAATTATCATGCAAAATCTCTGCGATTCTTCTCCTTTCACTTTCTTCGGCCAAGGTGAGCGTGGAGTTCAGAACCTTAAGCTTCTCCTTATACTCTTCAATCTCTCGGAATTTTTCAGTTCTCTGTTCAATCAGGAGCTTGAGGTCAAGGTTCCCTTTTTGTAGAACATCCTCACGCACTTTGTGCTGTAATGCCACATTGATGAGCTCCTTTATTTCAACTTTATCGAAAGGTTTAGAGAGAAAAGCATCCGCTCCGAAACGGAGTCCTCTGGCCCTGATTTCAGAATCCTGGCCGGCGGCTGAGATCATGATGATGGGAATCGCTTTGGTTTCTTCCTGGCTTTTTAGCTGTTGACAAACTTCGTAACCGTCCATGTCCGGCATAAGAAGATCGAGAACAATTAGATCGGGCACTTTTGTATTTGCCACGATTAAGCCTTCTTGTCCTGATTTGCAAAGTATTACTTCAAAGTCAGGATAACCTCGATTGATAATAGATTTGATCAACTTTAGATTCACATCCATATCATCGATGACCAAAATCTTTTTCATTCCATACCTTATTTTTCTATATAAAGATAGTGCGGAATTTTGAATAAATGAGAAATTGACAAAAATTGTATCTCTTCAGGGATATAGGGGCTAAGACATTCCAAATAACGCATATTACCCCCCAAGCATTATTCAAAAAACCAATAAAAAATGCAAACGGCTATAAATAAGCTATTTGCATTTTTTATTTGTGACCCCGTGACATCTTCACCAGCAAACACTTTCTTACCTATATGGAACTGTGTGAACAGATACAAACCGCACTCGAAGTAAAAGAGCGGACTGCAAAAAA
>DATCHD010000038.1:0-2917 GCA_036508555.1 Prolixibacteraceae bacterium | reverse complement strand
GTAAAAAATACAAAATAGAAATACGGTTTACCCAGCTTTACAACTGGCAGGCTGCCATTGAATTTGACTTCGGAAGAGAGGCCGATCAGGATCTTTCAGGTTTGGTGGCGAAACTAAAGGGGATTGACCTTGTGATATTTGTAGGAGGACTCTCCAACGAGCTGGAGGGAGAAGAAATGCCTGTCTCACTGCCAGGTTTCAGAGGAGGCGACCGTACGGATATAGAATTACCTGCAGCCCAACGTAACTGCATAAAAATGTTGAAACAGGCAGGGAAGAAAGTTATCTTTGTGAATTGCTCAGGGTCAGCGATGGGATTTGTTCCTGAAACCGAAAGCTGTGATGCTATTCTACAGGCATGGTATGGCGGCGAATCGGGAGGACAGGCCGTTGCTGACGTGCTTTTTGGCGATTATAACCCCTCAGGCAAACTGCCTGTAACCTTCTATAAGAGCATCCAACAGCTGCCCGATTTTGAGGATTACTCAATGAAGGATCGTACGTATCGTTATATGTCTGATCCTCTTTTCCCGTTTGGTTTCGGACTGAGCTATACAACTTTCTCAATCGGGACTGCCCAGGTCAGCAAGAATGAGGTCAACAGTGGCGGAAGCGTTGAACTTACTGTTCCGGTGTCAAACAAAGGCAAACGTGATGGAACAGAAATAGTCCAGGCTTACATCCGCAAAGTAAATGACAGCGATGGCCCGCTAAAAACCCTGAGGGGTTTTCAGAGGGCTGAAATAGCTGCGGGTAAAACCGTTGAGGTGACCATTGATCTGCCTCATTCTGCATTTGAGTTCTTCGACAGGACAAGCGATAAAATGGCTGTGATCCCTGGTGAATATGAGGTCTGGTATGGAAACAGTTCAGACACAAAAGATTTGAAAATGGTGAATATCACAGTTCAATAATTATTAACTCAAATACAAATAAAACTATGAGAAAAGTTGTACTATTTCTGTCCGTGATGATGATCCTGAGCCAAGATACAAAGCATACTGATTATGAAACATATTAATACATTACTGTTCGCAGTATTAATAATAAGCACAGGCAGTTACGGACAATCTTATAGCAGGACCGATCTGGGCATCAAATCTACGGTAGACACTATCGGAATTGAAATTCAATTCTTTAGCCCATCAATTGTAAGGATACTGAAATGGCCAGAAGGAAAGCCTTTTAATAAGGAGAGTCTTTCGGTTATCAAGACACCTCAAAAAACTACCTTCAGCATTAAGCAAAAGGATGATGACCTCATCCTTAAGAGTGAAAGCCTTCTGGTATTGTTAAATCTTAAAAATGGTAAGATTTCTTTTAAAACTCCAGAGTCAGAACTGCTGCTTAGTGAAAAAGAAGCAGGTGTCAGATTCACCGATTTCAATGATGCCGGTACAAAAACCTACAGTGTGTTTCAGGCATTTGTTCTCGATAAAAATGAGGCCATTTATGGATTAGGCCAGCAGCAGCAAGGAAAAATGATCCAGCGTAACCTGACATTAAATATGATACAGGGGAATACCGATGATTATATTCCTTTTTTCCTTTCGGTAAAGGGTTATGGCTTGTTCTGGGACAATTATTCCCCTACTGTTTTTGAGGATGACCCTGAAAGCACTTCGTTCAAATCAGATGTTGGTGACTGCATCGATTACTATTTTATGTACGGAAGCAATGCCGATGGCGTGATTGCACGTATGCGCGATCTGACAGGTCAGGTGCCGATGTTTCCGCTGTGGACATTTGGCTACTGGCAAAGCAAGGAACGTTATAAAAGCCAGGATGAACTCGTAGGGGTGGTTAAGAAGTATCGTGAACTTGGAGTACCACTTGATGGTATCATCCAGGACTGGCAATACTGGGGGAACAATTACCTCTGGAATGCCATGGAATTCCTCAATGCAGACTTCAACAACCCTCAAAAGATGGTGGATGACATACACAACATGCACGCTCACATGATTATTTCAATCTGGAATTCATTTGGTCCAGAGACAAAACAGTACAAGGAGTTGGATAAGATAGGTGCGCTCATGGATTTTAAAACCTGGCCGGAATCCGGTTCGGAAAAGTGGCCGCCAAATCCAGATTACCCGTCAGGAGTAAGAGCTTACGATCCTTATAATCCTGAAGCGCGGGATATATACTGGAAATATCTTAATAACGGTCTTTTCTCTCTCGGGATAGACGGATGGTGGATGGATTCGTCAGAACCCGACCATTTGGAATTCAAACCTTCCGATTTTGACAATAAAACATATCTTGGTTCATTCCGGAAAGTACGAAATGCTTTCCCGTTAATGACAGTTGGTGGTTTATACCAGCACCAGCGTGCCGTAACTTCCGATAAGCGTGTTTTTATCCTTACCCGTTCAGCATTTGCCGGCCAGCAGCGCTACGGAGCCAATACCTGGTCCGGTGATGTTGTGGCATCATGGGACGCATTAAGGAATCAGATTTCGGCAGGATTGAACTTCTCGCTTTGCGGAATCCCCTATTGGAACAGCGATATCGGTGGATTCTTCCTGTGGAATTTCAAAAATACCCTTAACGATCCTGACTATCGCGAACTTTATGCGCGCTGGATCCAGTTCGGGGCGTTCAGCCCAATGATGCGCAGTCACGGCACAGACGCTCCCCGCGAGATTTTCCAGTTTGGGAAAAAAGGAGATAAGGTGTACGATGCGATCGAAAAGTCTATAAATCTGCGTTATAGCCTGCTGCCCTATATTTATTCAGTGTCATGGGATGTCACGGCCAATCAGTCAACCATGATGCGGGCCTTGATGATGGATTTTCCGGAAGATAAACAGGTTCTGAATATCAACGATCAGTATATGTTTGGCAAATCACTGCTGGTTTGCCCCGTAACCAAACCGATGTATTCAAAGGAAACCAAAGAAGATTTCAGCAC
>DATCHD010000037.1:0-11614 GCA_036508555.1 Prolixibacteraceae bacterium | reverse complement strand
CTATGGAGGTGGTCTCAATCTGGTTTATTTCAAGGATAAACTCACCATTTCAGGGGGGCTGAATTATAATGACCGCAATGTCAACGGCCGGAGGGTCGGAGATGCAAGAATATTGGTGAATGACGGAACTTACCGTCACATGGTTGCAGATGGTGAACGACCGGAGTGGTATGAATATTTTTCGGCCAACTTAGGTGTTGATTATCAATTGTCTAAGCAGTCAACTTTATCCGGTTCCTATTTTTATGGCAACAAGACGGAGGGCCGGTCGGCTTTCTACATATACAATATATATTATGCGGATGTCAATAGAGCCACTATCGCGGGAGTCAACAGAAAAGATACCTGGATCTACAATCCAAATTCAGATAGCCGTTTTGGTCAGTTTCACAATGTCAATATTGACTATTCGCATCAATTCAGCAAGACGACAGACCTGAAAATATCGGCACTTTACGAGCATTCCAACTTAAGCAGGGAACTAAATAATCAGAACTTTAGTTTTGACAATAACGCTAAAAATGTTGGTCAGATTGCACTGCAGTACAGACAAAACGACGAAACTCCTTTGGATGGTTACCGCTTTTCGGCAGATTATTCCACTGTTCTGGATAATGGATCGAGGCTGGGACTGAGTATCCAGCCCCAATATTTTTCTATCGCCGGAAGTTTTAAATACGATACCCTGGATGTTAAAACCGCCAGGTTTTTGCCTTACACGGATCTCCAGAATGGCATCGACGTCACCAAGGGTATCTATGCCGCCTATGCAGATTATTCTGGCACCTATAAAAAAATCAAATACATTGCCGGGTTGAGGATGGAATATACAGATCAGTCAATCAGCCTGTTGTCTGCGAATTATTTTTCACTGTTTGATGGACTGAAGAAGTCTCAATATACTGACCGTCGACTCGATTTCTTTCCAAACTTGCACCTTGAGTCCGAGCTTTCGGGTAAAGACAAGCTAAGTTTTGCCGCCAGCCGTCGTGTAAGCAGACCGCCTGTCAAGAACCTGGCTCCCCTTCTTTACCGGCGTCACCTGGAAGTGTATGAGGTTGGAGATCCTCAGTTGAAACCGGAATATCTGTTGAATGCCGAGCTTTCCTACGATAGGAAGATCAGTAAACACAATATCACCTTAACAGGATTCTACCGAGGAGTCAACAATGCGGTAAACCGGGTCAATACCGTTACCAATGAAATTCCGGCTGTTCTGGCTATTACGAAAGAGGAAGTACTGATTCGCAGCTACACAAATGCCGGTAATTCAACTTCGATCGGAGCAGAATTGAATGCCAATATCGATGGAGGTAAATTTGCCAAGTTCTTCGTTGGAGGATCGTTATTTAACTATGCCGTAAAGGGTAATATATTTGGTTATCAGGTAGATAACAGTAGTTTGAACTGGAGTTTGAAGTCCAATGTGAATCTGACATTTACAAAAGAGCTCAAACTGGCGCTTGATTTTAACCTGAAATCAGCTACTGTAACGGCCCAGGGGAAAAATCATTTGTTTTATCTGGTTAACTCCTCCTTTAGCTATACGCCGGCAAGACTCAAAGGATGGGATTTGTCTTTTAGGGTACTTGATTTATTCAGTTCAAACATAGAAGGATTAGATACACAGGCATTTAACAAATCTGGCAAGGAAATATTTTACCAGGAAACCACCTATTACAGAAAAGGTGGCATCGTTGAACTGGGTCTGACTTACGCCTTTAACAGGAAGGGAAAAAGCACGCAGAAGACGGACAGCACATTTGGGAAAGATCAGTTTTAGGCCTTCGGCCGTTTGAAATGCTTGCGCTTCGCGCGTTTGAAATGTTTGGCCCTGCGGGTCGTTTGCGCTTCGCGTGTTGGCCCTTCGACTAAGCTCAGGGACCGGGAGATCTCCGGTCCCTGAGCTTAGTCGAAGGGCCTCGTGGGTTATACAAGTTTGAAAATTGTTATTGTTTCTTCCAGTGCAGGTCGGCAAAATCCATGAAGTAATTCCAGTCCTTCAAAAGTAGGTTATGTTTGCCATCGCGGATGTGATAGGCAACATTACCGCTTTTGACGGGAGTGTTCCGCGCCGGCATGGCTTCATTCAGATTTGACTTATCCTTGAATAAATTATAGGCGGGAACTGCGTTTAGGAGCGCAAGGTATTGTCCGTGTGGGTCTCCCCAGAGATCGTCCTCGGCGCTGGCAATATATAAAAGCCGAGGTGCAGAAAGCGCCAACAGCATGTGAAAATCTACAGGAAGAGCGTCTTCATTGTTGTTGTAGATTCGGAAGTTGGTACAGAACCAGTGAGGAAAGCCCCTGTTGATCTCGTAAATAGTCTCTCCAAACCGTCTCCTGCTTATGGAAGAGCCTCCACAACCGGCTTCGTTAGCAATTATCATCGCGAAGCGCTGGTCGTTGGCACCTGCCCAAAGGGAGGTCTTGCCACCCCGCGAATGTCCGACTACGGCAATTTTGTGTGCATCAATCCTTTTGTCGGTAACGAGGTAATCCATGCACCTGCTTGCTCCCCAAGCCCAGGCTGCTAAGGTCCCCCATGATTCAGGCGTCCTGCCATTATCGAGCAATCCGTGTATTCCATTCTTGAATCCGTCATCCTTATCCGGGTCAACATCGGCATTGTCGAATGCGGCAATGGCATAACCCCGGGCAATGACCTCTTCGGCAGGCCAGAATTCACTTTTTTTGTTTCTGGTGAAGTCAATATTATCGGCAGCACGGTTGCAGATCAACAGAAACGCCGGGACAGGTTTCGTCGCGCTGTTCGGGATAAAAAGTCCCAGATGAATTGTCAGTGATTTCCCCTTAGCGGTGATTGTGATATCCACCATCTTCAGCGTAGCTAACCCATTCATCGCAGTTTTGTCTTCCTTCACTACCGTGACAGTCTTTTTAAAAGCAGTTGCGGGAATACGGCCAAATACCTGTGAGGTAAAGAGTTCCAGCAACTCCGGACGACGCATTTTTTCCCAATCTTTGCTGCTTGCGATCTTCCTGCCATCTTTGGCAGTTAGAAGTTCGGGTAGCGTATAGGCCGGAATTTTTGCCTCATCGTAATTCACTACCTTTAATTTACCGGCTGGTGTAGCGGATTGTTTTTCAGTTGTCGGTTTGGTAGCTTCTTTCTGGGCGCAAAGTGACCAGGGAAGCAGAAACAAAATACAAAGAATTAATCTCATAAATATCAGATTTAGAGTTGTTTGAAAAGTTTTTAAGATATTTCTGCGTCTTGATTTTATCAATTACTGCTTGTTTGTCCTTTTCACTTACCAGTACGTGAGGGTTTTGGGCGAAAGTAGCGATTGAAACGCCAATTAACACGATTAATAAAAAAGAGAATTTGGCTAATGACATGATTGATTTTTGTTAAGCCACGTTGATATTGATCTCTTGACCATATTTAATGATCTCACTCACAAGAGGATTAGATGATTCAAATTCACTTTCTCTAAATGGATGTGGCTCAATTCGACTGTCAACTTTACGTCTAAGTCTCATTAATTCCAATTGCATATCAATTAAATTGCTATAGTCCTTGAATATCACAGTAATATCGATATCACTGTCATCATTGAAGTTCCCCTTTGCATAGGAACCAAAGAGGATTATTTTGATGTAATTATAATTTGCTTTTACAGCACCCGCAAACTTTTCTGCGATATTTATAGCATCTGCTTTATCCATGATCTTAAAATTTTAATTTTCTCAATCCATTCTCCAGCAAACTCTTCATGGCAAGAAGTTGATCAACTGTTTCAAATTTTTCCAGCCTGGATGCAAAAAGCCTACGCATTAATAACCCCCACGGCGAATGACTGCTTGTTGGTGGTTGGCAATTAGTTCATCGTATTCATTACGACCTTTTTTTATGTATTCCAATATTTGATCCGGACTCATATTCTTAATATCAGAACTTACTTTATCTTTGATTTCACGCATCATTTTGACGCTGTCAAATTTTTTATTACTCTCCATAATTAATCAAATCTTTGGGTGAACGAATTTCACACATTAGATAATCTGGCCGTAAATTAATTGATTTTGAACGTTTTGGCTAAGTTGGTGTTCAATAATTTAACCTGCATTTGGTCTAACGAGCCCAATCGTCCAATTATCAAATCCTTATCAATTGTTGCAAATTTATTTAACCTAAGAAGAGAGATGGTTTTAAGTCCATTTAAATCAGATGGTTGTAGTATCATATCGAATTCACCCATCCACTTAAATTGTGTGGTAATAAAACATACCGTTACATCCTCGTCCGATTCAATCAAAACTACTGTTGGTCTATTTTTATTGCCTGATAAGTCAGTAAATGGGAAAGGAATTAAAACTATGTCTCCTTTTTTCATTGATACCTTTCTTTTAAGTCTTCGACGGTATAAAGATCTTCTTCATCCTGTAAAAAGGCAAATGTCTTTGAATCAGTTATCATTTTCTGATTGCCTTCCAGGATAATTTTATCGTCAATTTTACTTAATAAAAAATCAGCAAAATCATTAACCTCTTTTATCCTGATATCAGGTAATTGCGTGATTTTATTAAGGGTACTTTCTATCAAAATCTCTCGGGTCATAACTACTTTTTTTTCAAATTTACTAAATAATCATCAGTAGTTGCATCTTGGAGGAAACATGTTTCCAAGCCAGATTACCGGATGCCTGACTGGCAAATTTCTAATTACTTCGGGATGGGTGGGATTAGACGGCAGCTTCAAAAACGTTTGGATGTACAGTTCGTTTTGGAAAGCGATTCCGGCAAAAAGCAGACAGGACTGCCTTACCGGCTACTCGTCCCAGATGTAAATATCTTTGGCAAAAGGCCATTTCGATTTATCTCCTGCGCGTAACGGGTTAACAATCAGATTCAGCAAGAAGCAGAGGATCAAAAAGGTGCCGGTAGATTTTTGCATTTCGTGGGGCTTGGACTCCTGCCGGTGGGAAAATCCCGGTAGGTAAAACACCCGTCGGACCAATCCGCCCAACGGGTGTAAAATATAAAGTGTGGGACGGATCAGAGTTTGTAATACTGTTCCCAACCCTGGCGGGGAGGCGCTCCTACCAATAACTCATTGGCAATCTTGTTGTTGGTTATCTGTTTCTTTTCGCGATCGAAAGACAGTTTAGTGTTCAGTTGTTGAGCTAAAACACCCAAGTTGAATACCTGGCTCAAAGGACCGGCAATTTCGAACCTCGAACGGCAAACTTCTTCACCCTTGACGCCTTTCCGGAAATTGGCGTAGTGGTTGGACGGGCTCTTTGGAACCTCAGGCAATTTGGATGCCATCTCTTTTGCCTTTGCTTCTGGAATGATTGATAGGGTGCTGCCATGGGATCCTCCCTTGAAAGTCAACTCCTTGCTGTAGATGATCTTACCAGGATTAAGCTTGGAAGGCTGGATTTTTCCATTGCTGGCTGCCGGAATATTGGGATCGAGTGCAGTAGTTCCTCCATATCCCTCCGGAACCTGAGGCACATTGTTTACACCGTCGTACCAGGTAATATTGAGCGGTGGCATATTTCCCCGTTTCGGAAACTTGAAGGAGAGGGTAGTGGATTGTGGGAAGAAATAGGTGTTGTATCCCTCACTTTTCAAGCACTCAACTTCGTATGGAAGTCCCAGTTCCAGGAATTCGTGTACGGTATCGATGATGTGCGCGCCCCAGTCGCCCAGTGCACCCATGCCGAAATCATACCAGCAGCGCCATTGTCCGTTCACATAATCCTTGTTAAAATCGTGGTGCAGTTTGGTCGTCGTATGCCAGGTTTCCCAATCGAGCGTCGAAGGAATTGGCTGAGCTTCGGGATATTTGGCATTCTTGAAATCCCATCCATGCCATCTCCGGGCAGAATTCATGTGAGCGGTCATGGCGGTAACATCCTTGATGATACCTGCTTCCTTCCAGGTTTTGAACTGGAAATAGTTGGCTTCGGAATGGCCCTGGTTACCCATCTGGGTGGCTACCTTGTATTTTTTGGAGGCTTTGATCATCAGTTCTACCTCATTGAAGGTGCGCCCCATGGGTTTCTCCGAATAGATACCTTTACCTTCACTCATGGCCAGCATGGCGATCGGAAAGTGAGCAAAGTCGGGTACTCCGGCGGTAACGGCATCAAATTGTTTTCCCATTTTGTCGAACATCTCCCTGAAATCCTTAAAACGGGGCACATTCGGAAAATTTTTGAGTGTTTCCAGTGTGTGTGGAGCACCCATGTCTACATCGCACAAGGCCACAATGTTGCAAAGACCGGTTCTGGACATATCCTTAATGTCCGATCCTCCCTGGTTGCCAATGCCGCAGCAGGCCAGGTTGACTTTGTCACTGGCGGCAACTGGTTTCGAAGCCGGACTGGCTCCCATCGCCTTCTGGGTAAGCAAGGTAGGGAGAGATACTGCAGCGGTCAGGGCTGCGGCGTTCTTCAGAAACAAACGCCTTGAAGAATCATTTGATTTCATAAAATAAATTTTAGAATGTTTGAAGATATTGTATTTTGCTATTGTGATAAAATATTATTTGGTGTTATTTTTAATTTGAATATTGTTTATTCCCGGCTTAAGTTTCAAAAGTTTCATGCCTGGATTAAGCTTCTTACCGTTGAATACAATTATTTGATTATCAGCCAGATCCATTAGGAATTCTGCTATCATTTTTGGCGGAAGTTCAATAACATAAGCTATCGCATGATCCTTGTTTAAGGAATAACTTGCGTTGATTGGTCCCAGGAGTGTCGGTACCTTGATCGTGCTGAATTTCAAATCACCCATTTGGGGATGGATCGTTGCCTCGCTGTATCCGGGTACTTTGGGACGGATACCCCACAGGCATCTTGGAATGATGTTAGCGGGAGCTGCACCCCAGGCGTGGTTCCAATCGGAGTTTGGTTTGTATTTCATGTCCCAGGCTTCCAGGGAAATGGTAGATCCGGATCTGATCATGTTCCACCAGCTGCGGTCGCCGGTACTGCGCAGAAGATCGAGTGCATACTGACCTTCGTTGTATTTGTAGAGCCCTTCGAGCAGGAATTGCGAGCCATAGACACTGCAGGCCATGCCGCGGGATTTAACGAAATCCGTGACTGTTTTTACATGGGCTTCTGGTACCAGGCCAAAAGCCAGGGCAACCATGTTCGAATGCAAGGAAGAGTGATTTGACCCTTCGCCATCGATATAATATCCTTTTGTGGGATCGTAGAGTTTCTGATTGACAGCTTTTTTGACCTTATCAGCCATCACTTCAAACCGGGCTTTGTCGAATGGTTTGTTCAGTACTCCGGCAATTTCTGCCATCACTTTCATGTTTTCATAGAAGAAGCAGTTCACGACCGTATTGATAGGCAATAATTCGTGGCCATCCCGTTCTCCTTGAGGATTTACCAGTTTCCAGTTGGTATCTTTTTGTCCGGGAGGCCAGTCCACGATGTCTTTGAGACGCTGTTTAAAATCAGTGAACCCGAGATTCTTCATCAGCTCATCCGTCACTCTTCCGGTGGTAGTACTGATCAGTCCGTCTTCCCGGGCAAGGCCCATCAAGGTCTTGTATTTTAGCTGTTCGTAGTATTTTTTCAATAAATCAGTGTCTCCCGAATAGTAGTAATCCTGGTAAGCCATTAGCGCTACATGAAGCTGCCATTCGGTTGGCCAGGTGGGATGCGTCATGAAATGTTCGATGGTTGCCCTGGCCATATAATACTCCCGGTCTGTGCAATAATGACCAAGCTGATTGATGTAAGCATCTGCTTCATAGGCAATTCGCTCGCGATCGCCGTCGATGTAAATTCCAGTAAAGGAAGTAGCTTTCATGCTGTATTTACAAAGATTCCAGACCTGGTTAAGAACAGTGTCAGAACTTGAAAAATCACTCTGTTGAAGATCGAAATAATGGAAAAGCGCCTTCTGACGGACGTCTGCTCTCGTAATCATCTGCGTCGAATTCCTGATTTCAGCATATCTGAAAGGCATGACAACCCCCAATGAATCTGGAAGATGAATGGCGGCATCTCCTGTATTCCTTTTGTCAGCTGTTAATTGGATGGTGTAATTGATCTGTGCGGGAGATACCGACAACTTTACCTCCGCAAAGCGGATGGTCCCTCCAGGTTTTGTGTCGATCTTCCCGTTTAAGAGTTTTTCGCCCAGCGAAATGGTAAGCGTTTCATCTTTGGAAGCCTTGTATTTCAGTTCCAGGGTACCGAAAGCATCTTTGCCGAAATCAATGAAATAGCTGCCGTCAGCTGCCTTAAACATGTTGACCGAAGCGATCCTTTCAATTCTGAATCCCTTGTTCCGGAACGCCGGATTTTCTGCATAACCAATAGTTGGCATGACTGTCAGCGCCAGAAGGAGTATGCCGATAAGTTTTGATTGGTTCATTAGAGAAAATAAGCTTACAAAGTAAAATTGATGAACAGAGACAGTAAGATTCATTATATTTTAATTAAATAATTGTATGTGAATACTTTGGTTAGTTATTTGTACCTTCCTGTTAAGATTCTGTTTATGAGATTCTTCCATCAAAGTCAAGTCGGTCATTTTCAGGTTCAAGTGGAAATTTTATTGGTTTATTATCACGTTGCGAGCGGTAGATAGCCGTAAAAAGTTCAACTGTAATTCGTCCCTCTTCGCCTGAGACCTTCGCTTGACGGTTATTGATAATGGCATCGCAGAAATCTTCATTTTGAAGCTTCATGTAGTATTCCATCGCATTAACAGACAGAAAGAATTCCGAGAATTTCGTGTTCCATTCTTTTAATTTTTGCTCTTCACCCGGGACCGTCCAGAGATCGTTGAGCGGGGGTTCTACTATAGAGGTCATTCCCGCAATGAACATCGCTCCACCATCTGTTTGCACACCAACAGACGCGCCATTTTCACCATGAACCTGGACTTTCCCATAAATGCCAGGCTTTTGGGAATTACTGACGATGATGTTGCCAATGGCTCCACTCTTAAATTTGACGATTGCCAGGGCGGTATCTTCTACTTCGATGTAGGGATGATTCAGGTTCTTCCAGGTACCGTAAACTTCGTCGATAGGACCCATCAGCCATTGAAATATATCCAGCTGATGAGGTGCCTGGTTGACGAGCACACCGCCACCTTCCATGTTCCAGGTACCCCGCCATTCATCGCTGTCGTAATAATTTTTGTCCCGCCAGCCTAACATATTGATGGTACCAAAGACAGGTTTTCCTATTTTACCTTCATCGATTGCTTGTCGAACGCGCAACACGGGTTCATAAAATCTTCGTTGACTGACGACTCCCAGTTTTACATTATTTGATTTACACGCTTGTATCATGGCATCGCAATCCTTTAAACTGGATGCCAAAGGTTTTTCTACCAGGCAATTAGCGCCGGAATTGGCCGACTTGATTACTGCTTCTGCATGAAAGGGGTGAGGGGTACAAATGACGACAGCCTCAATGCGGGCTTCCCGGATCATTATTTCTATATCATCAAATGGCTGAATATCATATTTTTGTGCAAATTCTCTTGCTTTTTCAAACGTCCTGCTGTAAATGGCTAATAGTTCGGCATTATAGCATTGCCGCAGCGCGGCAGCATGCAGGTGTGAAACCTTTCCGCAACCAATTATTGCAGTTCTGATTTTTCGCTGGGTCATGGTTTCAAAATTACTTTCATGAGTCCCGGTTCCCGATTGTACAATCTGGTGAACCAGGAGGCACCTTCCTCCAGCGGTGCTAAAGCGCTGATTAGCGGATCCATGCTGATCTGCTTCCTGCTGATCAAATCGAGTACAGCTTCATATTCCCCACAAATGGCACAGCTTCCCTGAATGGTGAGCTGTCGCGTTACTACCTGTTGCAGCGGAAACTCTATTTCTTTTGAGACGTTTCCAATCAGCGTGATCTGGGCTCCTTTTCGTACGGATTCTATGACGGTCTTCAATACCGGAGATATGCCTACGACTTCGAATCCGATATCTGCACCGCGCCCGTTGGTTAGCTTCTTAACTTCCTCAGGAATGTTGACTGAACCAACTCTGAACGCACGGGTGGCGCCTAATTTTAGTGCCAGATCAAGCCTTTCCTGTTCCAAATCGAAAGTAATAATCCTGCTGCATCCCGCAAGTTTCAGGAGTTGGATCAGAAAGAGGGAAATCATGCCTGCTCCTCCAACGATGACTGTATCATTCAGTGCAATCCTGGTAAGATTGATGGCATGCATGGCAACAGCAACTGGTTCTACCATGGCTGCGTGTTCAAAACTTACCTTACCAGGAATCCTGTATAGAATATGTTGTGGCACAGTAACATACTCTGCAAATGCACCATTCTTTTTGAAATCCGGACAGGAAACGCCCAGCACCATGCGGTTGTCGCTCAGGTTATAATATCCTTTTCGGGTGTACCAGTCGTCCAGTTGGTAAATGGTCGAATCGAAAGTCACCCGGTCGCCGGCTTGCCATAGAGTCACTTGCGATCCCACAGCTGAGATAATTCCTGAAGCTTCGTGCCCCATGATGATCGGAGGAATTCTTCGCCCGGTACTACCATCCATACCATGAACATCACTGCCACATATCCCTACGGCTTTTACCTGAACCAGTACTTCATCCGGCAGGCACTCTGGCATAGGAACATCTTTCCATTCGAATTTTTTGTAATCTGTGAGAACCAATGCTTGCATCTGAAAATAATTTGTTTTTATATACCAAATATGTCAATTTTTGTTGAATTTTCAACCTCAATCAATAGATATAATTGCTCTTTGCCTGGGAGATGTTTCAGTGCCAGGATTAATCAGTCAATTAAACTTATCGAAGCCGGAGAAACTAATGTTGATGATATTAAAAATTCGCGTAAAGGCAAATAATTGTAATAATCATTTTTTAATAGTCAGCCTTTAACTAGTTTTAGCTGGTTAAAGGCTGATATATTTTTGACTATGAAAAATAGAGAAGAAGCTATCCGGATTTTTCTTTCCGGGGTGGAAAGCGTTAAACCGGACAATTTGATTAACCGGTTTGTATCCTTGAGGGATAATATATTGTCATTTAATAATATAGAATTTGATATAAGGTTTATCGAAAACATATACATCATCGGTGCAGGAAAGGCCAGCGCAAGGATGGCACAGGCCATCGAATCAATTTTAGGATCCCGGATTACGGCCGGCCATATAGTCACTAAATATCAGCATTCAGTTCCTCTAAAATATATCTCAATTACCGAGGCTTGTCACCCGGTACCGGATGAGAATGGAGTCGAAGGCACAAGAAAGATCCTGTCGCTGCTTAGCAAAACCAAAATAGATGATCTCGTCATTTGCCTGCTCTCCGGCGGGGGGTCTGCTCTTTTGGCCGATGTTCCGGAAGGCTGTACCCTGGATGATGTCAAATCGGTCAACAACATTTTATTGAAATCAGGCGCTACTATCAGTGAGATGAATTGTATCAGGAAACACCTGTCTGCCGTAAAAGGAGGATTGCTTGCGAAAGCTGCCGCTCCAGCTTCCTTGGTCAGTTTAATTCTCTCAGATGTGATCGGCGACCCGTTGGATGTCATTGCTTCCGGACCCACCGCGACTGACCCTTCCACATTCCGTGATGCGCATGCAATCCTCAGGAAATACGAAATCGAAG
>DATCHD010000036.1:0-19392 GCA_036508555.1 Prolixibacteraceae bacterium | reverse complement strand
TATTGCAACTAATGATTGATCCTGACTTTTCCAATTTTTTATTGGATAAATGTATGGTGACTGCCAAAGAATTTGCAAAAGCACAAATTGATGCCGGATGTGATATTATTGGAATGGGTGATGCTATTTGCTCCCAAATTGATTTGGGCTCTTATAATACTTATTTGAAAGAAAGGCATCGTGAAATCATAAATTTCATACACGGGAAAGGAGCTAAAGTTAAACTGCATATTTGTGGTGATATTAAACACCTTTTACCTTCCCTTGCTGATTTGCCTATCGATATTCTTGATCTTGATTACATGGTTGATTTGCAATCAGCCTATGAAATATTAGGACCTGATATTATACGCTGCGGCAACATTAATCCGGTTTATGTCATGGATAAAACCGTTGAAGAGGTTGAAAGTTCTTGCAGAGAGATTGTAAGTAAAGAAAAAGGGAGAAAATTTATTTTGTCGGGAGGCTGCGAAATATGTGTGAATACTCCCCTGAAGAATCTGCAGGCCATGAGAACGGCAAGTTTGTATTGATAAAAAAGGATTAGTTGCAAAATACAGAAAATTGCATCCATTTGTCAATCCGCACATTTCAGCAGGTGATATTGTGTTTTTGAACTGCATGGCTGGAAACGTGGTATATTAATTTGATAACATATTTTTTGATTGGTTTATTATCAATGAAAACAAAAAACAGCATCTCGATTAAGGGAGTAAAGATATTTTGTTTAGTCATGTCATCTTTCTTCGCGCTAACTTTCACTTCAGTGAATGCCCAGGTAAAATATAACCCTGCGAACGAACTTCGCGAAGCACAGATGGGCGTGGAACGGGTAGCACGGTATTATTTGCCTGCTTATTCCTCAAAGGCGGGCAGCAACAACGAAACCCGCTGGGTGCAAATTGATTTGGGGCAGGTAAAAAAGATTGACGGGATAAAACTATTGCCGGGCATGCAAGGTTGGGGACCTGCTGCCGGTGGCTTTCCTTCCCGTTTCAGGCTGGAAGTTTCAAACGATGCGGATTTCAAACACTCCATGATGTACGAAGATTACACACTGAAAGGGGAATTCCCAAATCCGGATGATGTAGTTTGTACATTTGCATCAAAAGAGGTTTACGGGCGATATGTTCGCCTCACAGCGATAAGTCTTAGGGACAATAAATTAGCAATGACAAAAATCATTGTACTTTCAGAAGGTAAAGATATTGCAGAGGGATGCCCTGCCACGGAATCAAATCCTAACAAGGATTCACATATTGAGTTGCTGACACGTGCACCACGTCCGCAGGGAGAATATGTTGTTACCAACAATCCGAAGAACGTGATGCCGGTTGAAACGTGGAAGCCTGTAGCCTATAAAGCACAAACACCTATGGGAGGAGTGAAATTGGGCGAAGGCTTGTTTAAAACGACCATGGAAAACAATATCAGTTACCTGATGAACTCGTTTACCTTCGATCAGCTGGCACGTAATTTCCGGGTTAAGGCCGGACTGCCAGTAGAACCTCTTGAAGATAGATTTAAAAATATGTGGTTTCAGATTCTTCCCGGATCTGAAGCAGCACGATTTTTAACAGGAGCCGGAAATACACTGCGATGGATGGAGAATGCCGATTTGCGAAAAAGGATGGATGATATTGTGGATCTGATTGATCAGTGTAAAGAGCCCGATGGCTATTTGATGGCTTTCCCGAAACACGCTATGTTCGACCATGAAAATGGGGCATATACCAGGTCTTGGGTTTCACAGGGTTTAATAGAAGCAGGATATGCAGGAAACAAAAAGGCATTCCCCCTGTTGCGCGGTTTCTACGACTGGTTTGATAATTGCGAGTATCTTCCGGAGATGTTGCGCCGTGTAAGACAGGGAACGCAGGGAATTATCCCGATCACCAGGACCTACTTTTCACCGGTAGGAAAACCCAAAGATATTCAGGTAGTCCAACAATATTTCCAGGAAAACTATTGGATGGAACAGATGGCAAACCGGGAACCCAAGGCAATTTGGTTATATCCTTACGACCGTCCGCACAACTATCTGGTTACCGGAATCGAACCTTACCTGGATCTGTACCGTGCAACCGGATCTAAAAAATATCTTGATGCTGCATTGGGGGCATGGGATCTATATCACGACAACTGGGAGCATATCGGGGGGGCACTTGCCATAAACGAGGGGACATTTCTCTATGAGCCGAAATCATACTATCTACGACACGAGACAGGAGAGTTATGCGGAAATTCGTTTTGGATGAAGCTTAATCAGCGTTTTCATTTGCTTTACCCCGAAGAGGAAAAATATGTCAGCGAAATTGAGAAATCAATTTATAACGTGGCAATAGCAAATCAATATGGATCGGAGGGAATACGCTATTTTGCAAAACTGGTAGATCGAAAATATGGCGACCATTCCCCAAACTCGCATCATTGCATGAATACATGTTGCGAAGGACAGGGGACCAGGGTATTCGGTTCACTCCCAGAATACATCTATTCTGTTGCAGAAGATGGCATTTATGTTGACCTGTTTGCTGCCTCTGAAATCAAATATTTCATCCAAAACCAGGCGATGAGCCTTAAAATGAGCACGCAATTTCCATACGGTCCGAATACAGAAATCGTGGTAGGGAATGAACAACCTATCCAGAATAAGATCCGTATTCGTGTACCATCCTGGGCTTCGAAGAATATGCCCATAACGGTAAATGGAACTGAAGTTGGCAGCGGAGAGCCTGGCGCGTATGTCGTAATTGACAGAAAATGGGGGAATGGGGATGTAATTTCATTTACCCTGCCAATGGATTTTAAGGTTACAAAATACACAGGACTTGAAAAGGGATATGAAGAAAATCACTATGCTGTCGAATACGGACCAATCCTGATGGCCATGGTTGGTGTGAAAGCAAAGAAATCTGACATTGGTGTGCAGGCTACCGCGGAAAGTATTAAAAAAATGCTTAAGCCTGTGCCTGGAAAACCTTTACATTTCTCGATTGAAGGAAATAGTGAATTCGAATATTGGCCTTATTTTGAAGTGCAGGAAGAGCCGTTCTCTTGTTTCCCTGAGTTCTTTAGGTAACCCACTTATCTCTCTTTTGTAACGAAGGGCAAATAGTCCGGACAGGATCCGACGGAATACGGTGGTCTCATCCCTAAGGTGAGCACCCCTTGCAAAACCTTCAAAATGAAATTCCGGAAGGAACGACGTTCGAGGAAATTACCAAACGCACAAAAGAGGAGTGGAACGAGAAATTAAGCAAAGTTAGGATAAAGACGAATAATGAAAACGACTTGGCCGTATTTTACACCATGCTTCTGCGAACTTTACAATACCCGATATATTCTATTCTAATTTTAGTAACTTTGCAGTCGTTTGAAAAAAGTGTAAAGCATTAAAAATGAATCAAATCATGCTGAAATGAACATTTCAAAAATCGAACACATAGGAATCGCTGTCGAAAGTCTCGAAACAGCCATACCCTTTTATGAAACCCTTCTCGGTACAAAGTGTTATGCCATCGAAGAGGTGGCTGACCAGAAGGTAAAAACTGCCTTTTTCAAAGTGGGAGAGACCAAAATAGAATTGTTGGAATCGATGGATCCTGCAGGCCCTATCGGTAAGTTTCTGGAGAAGAAAGGGCCCGGAATTCACCACATCGCTTTTGCTGTAGATCAGGTGGATGAGGCTCTTGCTGAAGCAGAAATGTCAGGTATTCAACTGGTTGATAAGAAAGGCCGGAAAGGAGCAGAGGGACTGAATATCGGATTCCTTCACCCAAAATCTACCTTTGGAGTATTGACAGAGCTCTGCTCCAAGTGAAAAATGAATAAGGAATAATGAATAAGGAATAGGGCTCCAACGGATTTGCAATCCGTTGGAGCAATTTTTCATTCTTCACTTTTCATTATTCATTTAGAAAGGTGCTTCCGCACTGCATACGAAAATCCGTTTTCATGATGGGGGAGTGAGATCAAAAATTTTTCCTTTAACTCTTCCGGCGCATTATGCACAACGTAGGATAGATGTGTAAAATCGAGCATTTCCAGGTCGTTGAAGTCATTTCCTATGCCAAGTGTTTCATTGCGGTGAATACCCTTTAAACGGCAGATTTCAGCTATTCCATGGGCTTTGGATATGCCTTTTGGAAAGATCTCCATCCATAACCATTTATCATTCAGAGGAGATGTTGTACGAATAATGCTGATTTCAGGGAACTGGTTTAAAAGTTCTTTCCTGACCCGGTCGAATTGGCTTTCGTGCTTCTCAAAGAACAAAAGCAACTGCGAAGAATTGTATATTCCTCCGGGTACGATCTCTTCTGAATGGCCCATCGTAGAATGATGCTCTATATAACGGTCAATTTCAGGACATTCGTGGTCTTTCCACCAGAAAAAATTGTGATTATCGGGGAATTGGTCAGATACCTTGAAATTGAAATTATGGCTGATCAGATAATGGACGAGCCGGCTGATCAGTGTTTCAGATAGATTAATGGCCTGGATGACTTCCTGCTTTTGCCAGTCGATGATTCCGGCCCCCGAAGAACAGATAACATAATCAAAAGGATCAGATGGCTGGAGGGCCAATCTGACTTTAAAAGGGTTTCTTCCGGTAGCGGCAACCCTGCATATGCCCAGTTCTGCAAGTAAATCAAGTGTTTCGCGATCCTGATCACTAATTGAATGATCATTTTGAAGAAGGGTGCCATCCAGATCGGTAACCACCATTTTAAGCTCACTCATAAAAGTATATTTCTTTCTCCGGCAAAGTTCGCAAAAGTTTTATAGATTCTTAGTATTTTTGCACCAAACAGTAAAAAGTATGGCAATGTTAAAAGGTATTTTGGCGATATCCGGGCAACCGGGATTATTTAAAGTGTTATCTGAGGGTAAAAACGGAGCGATCGTTGAATCTCTCCTGACAGGAAAAAAACAAACCGCCTTCGCGAGTGCGAAAATGAGTACCCTGGAAGACATCGCCATCTACACAACCAGTGAAGACTTTCCATTGAAGGAGGTTTTCAGGAAAATCCATGAACAGGAAAATGGGGGAGCCGCCATTCCGGCCAATTCAAAGCCGGAAGAGCTCAAAAAATACTTCGAAAAGATATTGCCGGATTTTGACAGGGAAAGAGTCTATGTTTCAGATATCAAGAAGGTATTGACCTGGTATAACATACTTCAGGAGAAGGGATTACTTCACTTCGAAGAAGAAGCTGCAGCATCAGAAGAAAAACCTGTTGAAGAGAACGAGAAGGCCCAGGCAGAGGAATAATTTAAAGATCAAGTAAAAGTTCTTCCACATCTCTGCCACCAAACAGCAATTTGGACGGATTCTCTATCATTTCTTTGATCATTACCAGGAATCCAACAGAATCCTTACCGTCAATGATCCGGTGGTCGTACGATAATGCCACATACATCATTGGCCGAATCTCTACTTTTCCGTCGATAGCGACCGGTCGGTCTTTGATGGCATGCAGTCCCAGAATCGCACTTTGCGGTGGATTGATAATCGGCGTCGACATCATAGAACCGAAAACACCGCCATTGGTAATGGTGAAAGTACCGCCTGTCATCTCAGGGACAGTCAGACGTTTATCTCTTGCCTTTTCGGCTAAATCCTTAATTGCCAGCTCAATCTGGGCGATATTCATCGTTTCAACATTGCGAATAACGGGCACCATCAGCCCTTTGGGGCTTGAAACAGCGATCCCTATGTCGTGATATTTTGGTGTGATGATATCTTCGCCGTCAATCATCGAATTGACCGAAGGATGCTGAGCCAGGGCAAGACTGACAGCCTTCGCAAAGAAAGCGTTAAATCCGAGCTTCAGTCCGTGTTTCTCTATAAACGCCTTTTGATAACGATTTCTCAGATCGACTACTTTGCTCATATCCACCTCGTTGAAAGTTGTCAGCATAGCGGTCTCGTTTTTGATAGCAACCAGGCGTTGACTCAGTTTGCGTCTGAGCGGGGTCATGGCTACACGCTCTTCTGTGCGGTTTACCTCTGAAGTCGGCCTTACCAGAGGGGTTGCCAAAGCGCTGACAATCTGCTCCATATCTTTCCTGGTAAGCCTTTTAATGCCTTCAAGAACATCTTCGACGGATAAATTTGCCTGTTCCATGACGGCCTTTGCGGTTGGTGTCATCTTAATTGGAGGAATAACTTCTGGCTTTTCGACCTCCTGCAATGGCGTTTCCTCAGTGTCAATTGTACAAGCGACGCTTCCAACTGCAACCTTTTCACCCTCACTTACCAGGATAGCCAATTGACCAGAAACTGTGGCGATTAACGAAAGTGTGGCCTTATCTGATTCAACCTCAGCAATTTCCTGACCTTTTTTAACCAGGCTGCCATTTTCAACCAGCCATTTGCCTATTTCAACTTCTGAAATGGATTCTCCGGGGGAGGGAACTTTAATTTCTTCCAACATATCAAATTATTTTCTTTACTCGTTAAAAACTGCGCCCAAAATCCTTTCCAGTCTCCTTTTGTGCTTTTCTACCAGGCCGACTGCCGGACTGGCACTCTCAGGACGACTGACAAGCTCAAGATTCAACTCAGGATATTTTCTGAAAAGGTAAGGCCAGACGCCCATATTTTCCGGCTCATCCTGAACCCATAAAAACCTCTTAGACTGAGAGTTATTATAGATTATATCACGTACATCTTCAGCTGGGAATGGGGAGATTTGTTCGACACGATGAATGGCAATATTCATCTTGCCCAGCTTCTCCCTGCGTTCAATCAATTCAAAATAGATTTTGCCTGAAGTAAAGACCACGATTTCCGCCTGCCCTTTCTTGACTTCCTTATCTATAATCAATTTTTCGAAGCCGCCTTTGGTCAGATCATCGAGCGAAGAGACAACTTTGGGGTGCCGCAGCAAGCTCTTCGGAGTAAATATAATTAATGGAATGCGCACATCTCCAATAACTTGCCTTCTTAATAGATGAAACAGGTTGGCAGGAGTAGTAGGAACCACAACATGCATGTTATAATTGCTGCACAGGGATAAATATCTTTCGATCCGGGCACTTGAATGTTCCGGACCTTGACCTTCATAACCATGTGGCAGATAAAGTACCAGTCCGTTCATGATTCCCCATTTTTCTCCAGCCGAGCAGATATACTGATCGTAAATTACCTGAGCAACGTTGGCAAAATCTCCAAACTGGCCTTCCCATATAGTTAATCCCTTCGGATAGGCCATCGAATAGCCATATTCGAAGCCCATCACACCATACTCATTTAACGGTGAATTATAAACGGTAAAAGGAGCCTGATGGGCTGCTATATTTTGCAGTGGAAAATATTTCTCACCTGTATCTTCCTGTACGAGAGCGGAATGGCGGTGAGAAAAAGTTCCCCGCTGAGCATCCTGACCACTCAAACGAACCGGGAAACCTTCATTCAGTAAGGAGGCGTATGCCAATAGTTCGCCCAATGCCCAGTCAACTTTATTATTGGAAATCATCTGGTTGCGTTCTTCCATCAGCTTGACAATCTTACTGAAAAACTTCTTATCACCTGGCAGGTGATTGATCTTACCGGCAAGTTTCAGCAATGAGGTCTCAGAAACAGCTGTAGGAACCTGATAAATTTCACAGGGATCGGGGAAACGATAAGGTTTGTACTCATCAACCAGGAAGTTCTTGATATTGAGCTTGTCAATCAATTTGCTTTCCTCGTATTTCTCTTCCAGCTGAGAATCAAAAAGCGCAATCTCCTGATCTACTTCTTTTTGTGTCATTACGCCGGTGCTGATCAGTTTACCTCCATAAATATCGCGAGGATTTGGATGTCCGGCGATGATTTTATAGAGAAGTGGTTGCGTAAAACGTGGCTCGTCACCTTCGTTGTGACCATATTTCCGGTAGGAGAGAATGTCAATAAACACATCCGAATGAAACTGTTGTCTGAATTCAAGTGCCATTTTTACTGTAAAAATCAGTGCTTCAACATCATCACCGTTAACATGAAAAACCGGACAGCGTGTTACCTTGGCGACATCGGTACAATAAGTGCTTGAACGCGCTTCGAGGTAATCGGTAGTAAAGCCAACCTGGTTGTTGACAACAATATGGAGTGTTCCGCCTGTTTTGTAACCAGGGAGAAGGGCCATCTGAACTACCTCATATACAATTCCCTGTCCGGCGATGGCCGCGTCGCCATGTATGATGATCGGAACGATCTTTCCAAAATCTTCATTGTAGTGATGATCTATACGTGCCCGGACCATTCCTTCGACCAAAGCTCCGACAGTTTCGAGGTGCGAAGGGTTAGGTATGAGGCTTATTTTCACTTTTTCGCCATCATCAGTTGTGATTATATTCTCAAAACCAAGATGGTATTTTACGTCACCGAGTGCGATGCCTTCCTCATATTCAGTAGCATAGAATTCCTTAAAAACATTTTTATAGGGTTTTTCAAGAATATTGGCCAAAACATTCAGCCGCCCTCTGTGAGCCATACCCAAAACAAACTCCTCAATACCCAGTTTGGCTCCAAGCATGATGATCGCGTCGAGAGCAGGAATCAGCGCCTCTGTTCCTTCGATCGAAAAACGTTTGGCACCGACAAATTTCCGATGAATAAAACTCTCAAAACCGACAGCTATATTAAGGTGATAAAAAATATGTCTTTGTTGTTCAGGAGAGAAAAATTCGCTGTTTTTTGATCTTTCCATCCTGATTTTAAGCCAGTCAATCAGCTCAGGCTGACGCATATAGAGAAATTCAACCCCAATCGATTCACAATAGGTAGCCTCCAGATGTGAAATGATATCCTTCAGAGTCGAATTACCGATACCAATCTCATTACCAGCATGAAAAACGGTATTGAAATCAGTACCTTCCAGTCCAAAGTTCTTATAATCAAGGGTAGGAGTGTAGGTCCTCCTCTTCCGAACAGGATTAGTTCTCGTGAAAAGGTGCCCGCGCTGTCTATAACCGTTAATCAGATTAAGTATTCTGAACTCCTTTTGGATACGGTTCTCATCAGCTGCCGATACGAGGCTTTCCTGGTAAGATTTTCTGGCCAATTCAAAACCTTCAAAGAAATTGCACCAGCTTTGCTCCACACTACCCGGATTCTCCAGATAATTCTTGTACATCTCTTCGACAGCGCCAATCTCCTGATTGCCAACAAGGGAAAATTTATCCATACCTGTTTTGTTGCTCCATGAATATCTTAGCTAATGCTATATTAATACGTTAGTTATGGAAATATGTTTAGAACCAAATGTACGAAATTGTGATGATTTGGCAAGGGCCGGTAAATCTCGAAAAAAATAGGCAATTTTAAGCGAATGTTCCCTAAGTAAAGTCGAAGGGAAGTTGTTTTAATTATTTATGAGCCAATCGCACCAATGTTTTTTACAAAAGATAGCCGGATCCCTGTATCGGCTTCACGGACAAAGTATTGCAGATCTGACAATTGTCTTTCCCAATCGTCGTGCAGGACTGTTTTTCACCGAATACCTGAACAGGGTCATCACCGGACCGGTATTTTCGCCTGAAATTATTACGATCCAGGAGCTTTATTCCAGGATTTCTCCGTTACATACCGAAGAGCCGCTTCAGTTAATATTCCGGCTATATAAAATCTATAAGGATTTATCAGGATCGAAAGATTCTTTTGACGAGTTTTATCTCTGGGGGGAGATGTTGCTTCATGATTTTGATCAGGTGGACAAATATCTGGTTGATGCCGAACTGTTGTTTACGAATATTACTGACCTCAAAGAGATCGATGAACATTTTAACGACTGGAATGATGAACGAAAAGAGGAAATCAGACACTTCTGGAAGAGTCTGAACAGTGGTGACCAGAAACGGGATCAGAAAGAATTTGCCCGGCTCTGGCAGGTTCTGTATCCGGTTTACGTGAAATTCAAGGCAGAACTCTATTCACAAAATATCGCCTATGAAGGAATGTTATTTCGCGCTGCAGTGGAAAATGGAGACTCCCTGTCGTCTGCTTATTTGTCTGAAAGAAAGTTTGTTGTTGCTGGTTTTAATGCATTGAACAGTTGCGAAAAGGAACTCTTCCAATCGTTAAAAAACAGGGGGAATATCTCCTTCTACTGGGATTTTGATCAATATTATACGGATGATCCAAATCAGGAAGCCGGACTCTTTATGCGTGAGAATCTCCGGTTATTTCCGCAGGATGATTTTCCATATGATACCGATCTGTTAAAGTCGCCCAAAAGCATTCAGATTCTTCACACAACTTCGCAGATCGGGCAAACACAGCTGGCTGCAGGGGAGATTCCTCATTCCATCGGCAGTAAGATAGATTTTGATGAGACCGCTGTTGTGCTTTGTGATGAGGAACTTCTTTTGCCTTTGCTCTCATCTCTGCCTGAAGAGATTGATAAAGTGAATGTTACAATGGGGCTCCCCCTCAAACAAACCCCATTATTCAGCCTGATCAATAGTTTGATTTCGTTGCAGAAGAAAAACAAAAGCGAAGGCGGGACCTGTCTTTTCCATTATAAAAGTGTCCTGGATATCTTAAATAATCAATTGATTCAATCAGCGCATCCAATTGAATGTAAATCAATTGTTGAAAAAATTGTGCGAAATAATTTACTCTACATTTCCGATACAGAGCTTGGTAAAACAGATCTCTTCCAAAAGATTTTTGTTATCAGGGATTCTGTTTCAGAATTACCGGATTATTTTTTGGCGATACTTTATGAACTCTTCATTTTCTGGGAGAACAATAAAGCCGGAAGTTATGCAATCAATTACCAGGAATATATCTACCAGATCTATGTTTCAGTAAATAAATTGAATAACACTCTTTTTAATTACGGAGCGAAGATTATGGGGTCCGGTGATTATTTGTCGAGAGAGACTTTTTTTAAGCTTTTGCTGCAATATCTGAGTGCACTGAGCATCACTTTTGAAGGAGAACCTCTTTCAGGAATCCAGGTAATGGGGATTTTGGAGACACGCTCGCTGGATTTTCAAAATGTCATCTTACTTTCTGTGAATGAAGGTATTATGCCAAAGGCGAATGCCTCAGGATCTTTCATTCCTTACCATCTTCGCCGCGGAGTCGGGTTACCTACTATTGAGGAACAGAACGCGATGTACGCCTATTATTTCTATCGGCTGCTACAAAGGGCAGAAACTGTCACATTCATTTATAATTCGGGAAATAGTGGATTAAGAACGGGTGAAAAAAGCCGCTTCCTGTATCAATTGATGCTGGAATCACCCTTTAAAATTACTGAGACAGGGCATGAGAACAGCATCGATCCGGTTTCTGTTTATCCGATAACCGTCCAAAAACATGGAAAGGTGCTAGAGGAGTTAAATGTTATGATGGATTCCGGTAGAAAAATTTCTCCTACAGCCCTGGATCAGTATCTGCATTGCCCTTTAAGTTATTACTTCAAATATATATCTCATTTTCAGGAAGATGAAGAGGTTTCTGAAGAAGTAGATGCCCGGATGTTTGGAAAACTCTTCCATTTTGTAATGGAAAAGTTGTACCAGCCGTTTCTGAATAAAATAGTGGACGAAAACACAGTAAATTCAATAATTGCGGACGAAGAAACCTTACGGAAACGGCTAAATGAAGCCTTCAATTTGCTTTTTTTCAAATTAGATCCGGGCACAAAAAACAACTCACTTTCCGGACGGAACATACTGGTATTTGAAGTTATTCGAAAAATGGTCGTTCAAACACTCCGGGTTGATTTGAAAAGAACACCGTTTGAGATTAGGGGATTGGAACAAAAGGTTGATGCGATTTTAAGTGTTTTTGGCGGAAGAAAGGCTATTCGCATTGGCGGAATAATTGATCGAATTGACTATAAATCAGGTGTTTTCGAGGTAATTGATTACAAAACAGGGACAGCAGAACACGTTTTTAACACCGTAGCTGACCTATTTGACAAAGAAGCCAAAAAACGTAACAAGGCAGCCTTTCAAACCCTTGTTTACGCATATATCTGGGACCAAACACACCCAGGATCTGATGGAATTTTCCCGGGAATATATGGGCTTAAGAAGATTTTTAAGGAAGAGACCAACCGGCTCATAAACAGGGAGAACGGGGGTAATGAGGTTGATTATCTCGATATTAAAGATCAGTTTGAACCAATGCTAACCAGCCTAGTGGAAGAAATTTTCAATCCGGAACTGCCATTTTCTCAAACTATTGTGGAAGAAAATTGTAAGTACTGCAATTTTATCTCGTTGTGCGGAAAGCAGTCGGCTCAATCGTGATCCAGCAGATCCGGCCGGATTTTTCGGGTACTTTCCAGTGCCTGTTCCATTTTCCATTCATCAATCAACTGATCGTTCCCGGATATCAGAATATCGGGTACTTTCCAGCCTTTGTATTCAGCAGGTCTGGTATAGACCGGTGGAGTAAGCAGTCCGTCCTGGAAAGAATCTGTCAATGCAGAGGTCTCATCCGATAAAACCCCTGGCAGAAGGCGAACGATTGCATCGGAAACGATAGCAGCGGCCAGTTCTCCACCCGTCAAAACATAATCCCCAATAGAGAACTCTTTGGTAATCAAGTGATCACGTACGCGCTGATCGATTCCTTTGTAATGGCCGCACAAGATGAGTAAATTCTTTTTCATCGAAAGCTGATTGGCATCTTTCTGAGTGAATTTCTCGGCATCCGGTGTAAGAAAGATGATTTCGTCGTATTCACGCTGTGATTTCAGTTCAGTAATAGCCTTGTCAATTGGCTCTACCATCATGACCATCCCGGCCCCTTTGCTAAACGCATAATCATCAACTCTTTTATGCTTATCGGTGGCCCAGTCCCTGATATTGTGAACATAGATTTCTGCCAGTCCCTTATCTTTGGCCCGCTTTAAAATTGAATGATTAAACGGACTTTCGAGTAATTCGGGTACAACTGTAAGAATATCGATACGCATAAAACGGATTTTTGGCAAAGGTAGAAAAAGTCCACCACTCTGATATTCCTGATAATTATGGACTTTTTGAAATAAATTGCAAAAATATGTTTAAGAAAAAGTTGACGTTAACGGGTAAATATCTATTTTCGTGCAGAATATATAATGTACATCCATCCTGGCTTAACGGCCGTAATGAAATTGCTGATGAAATCTAATGAATTGACCAGTCCTGCTTCTAAACCGAAAAAAGAAAAGAAGACAGCATCTGAAAAGAAAAGTAAAGAGCCTGTTGAAACTTCGGAGAATATCGAAATTAAAGAAGAAGTAAGCGAAGCGGAAGTGAAGATCGATGAAGAGGTTTCACATCAGAGTGAATCCGAGTTGGTGGAATCAATCCTGGAACCCATCCCAGGCCACTCTGACGAAGAGGATGATCCGTTTCACGATGATGAGCCGCTTACCGATGGCCAGCCAATTCACGATTACTCTTCCTATAACAAAATAAACCTGATCAACACACTGAGGAAAATTATCGGCGATGGGGATGTAGATGTTATTAAACCACATGCAGACGCAATAAAAGCATGTTTCTATAAAATCAGAAACCATGAAATTGGTGAGCAAAAAGCTGCTTTTGTTGCTGAAGGCAACGATGAAGAGCTTTTTGTGCCCGATTCTGATTCTTTTGAACAAGAGCTAAAAGATCTTTTCAGAGAATATAAAAATCTCCGGTACGAGTCCAACAAAAAGCAGGAAGCCGTCAAGGAAGAAAATTATCTCAAGAAAATTGAGATCATTGATGAGATCAAAACCCTTGTAAACAGTGAAAATTCTCTAAATAATACTTTCCAGCTATTCAATGAATTACAGGCTAAATTCAAATCGATCGGCCAGGTTCCCCAGTCTAAAGTCAAAGACTTGTGGGAGAATTACCATTATCAGGTAGAGCGTTTTTATGATTTCGTTAAGATCGACCGCGAATTGCGTGATCTTGATCTAAAGCGCAACATGGATCAGAAAATGCTTTTGTGCCTCAAAGCGGAGGAGCTTTCGGCCAATTTTGATGAACCATTAGCCACTTTTAAGGAACTTCAGAAATTGCACGAATCCTGGAGGGAAATAGGCCCTGTTCCAAGAGATCACAAACAAGAACTTTGGGATCGCTTCAAAACAGCTACCTCTGTTATCAATAAGAGATACCAGCAGCATTTTGAACAAGAGAGATCCGTTCAGAAAGAGCAGCTACAAAGGAAGATAGAGCTTTGTGAAAAGGCCGAAGAGCTTTCTACTTTTGTTTCAGACAATCCACGTGAATGGAATGACGTTACGGAGCAAGTGATTCATCTTCAGGAGGAGTGGAAAAAAACAGGTTTTGGACCAAGAAAAGAAAATACCAAGATTTGGGATCGTTTTCGGGCCGCCAACGACACCTTTTTCCAAAACAAACGCAATTTCTGGAATAAGAGTAAGGAACATTTACTCCAAAATCTTGCGTTGAAAGTTGACATATGTGAACAGGCTGAGAAACTGAAGGATAACGAGGATTGGAAGGCCACGACCGACCGGTTGATCACCCTTCAGAAGAAATGGAAAGAGGTGGGTCCGGTGCCTAGAAAGCAATCCGAACTGATCTGGAAGCGCTTCCGGACTGCCTGCGATGAGTTCTTCAATAAAAAACAGACTCATTTCTCTGGTGTGACCGAAGATCAGGATGAAAACCTGAAAGCCAAAAAGATTCTAATCACCGATATTGAAGAATTCAAACCTTCCGGGATTGCTCAGGAGGATCTTTCCGCCCTGAAAAAATTTCAGGACCGCTGGGCTGAAATTGGTCACGTGCCATTCAGAAAGAAAGAAGAACTTCAGAACCGTTATCACGATGCTATTGACGGACAATTCAATAAAATTAAGATGGATGATCAGGATCTTAACCTGATCAAATTCAAATCCAAGATTGAGCATCTGGCCTCAGTTCCGAGAGGTTGGTCTAAGATTAATACGGAGCGCGACCGCTATGCAGTACGCCTGAAGCAGCTTGAAAGTGATATCAATACGCTAACCAATAATGTTGGATTTTTCGGTTCTTCACAGGGTGCACAATCCCTCATCAGGGGCGTCAACGATCAAATAGAAAAATTAAAAACACAGATTGATCAGCTTAAATCGAAAATGAAAATAATCGATGAGCAAGAAGAGATCAACTGATAAAAAGCCACTATCCAAGA
This sequence comes from Prolixibacteraceae bacterium, assembly GCA_036508555.1. Taxonomy (GTDB): domain Bacteria; phylum Bacteroidota; class Bacteroidia; order Bacteroidales; family Prolixibacteraceae; genus CAINVV01. The sequence continues at coordinate 4,256 of DATCHD010000036.1, read as the reverse complement.
CCCGTTCCCTCACCGGAGCGGGTCTTTAATGTTTAAACACTAAAATCAGGAAAGTTTTGTCCGCAACAAAGTACATATTTGTAACAGGAGGCGTCGCATCTTCATTAGGGAAAGGAATCATTGCTTCCTCTCTCGCCAAATTGCTTCAGGCCAGAGGATACAGGGTCACTATTCAGAAACTCGATCCCTACATCAATGTGGACCCGGGAACGCTGAATCCATATGAGCACGGGGAATGTTTCGTAACCGAGGATGGTGCAGAAACAGATCTTGATTTGGGTCATTATGAGCGTTTTCTGAATTATCCGACTTCTCAGGCAAACAATGTCACTACAGGAAAAATTTACCAGTCTGTTATCAACAAAGAAAGGAGAGGGGACTATCTTGGTAAAACAGTCCAAATCATTCCACACATCACAGACGAGATAAAACGCTACATCAAATTTCTTGGCTCTAAGAAAAAATTTGATGTGGTGATTTCCGAAATCGGCGGAACGGTGGGAGACATCGAGTCGTTGCCTTATATTGAGGCAGTCCGTCAAATGAAATGGGAGTTGGGAACGGACGCATTAATCATACACCTTACACTGGTTCCTTATTTATCGGCATCTGGGGAATTAAAAACCAAACCCACCCAACACTCAGTCAAGCAATTGCTTGAAAATGGAGTTCAGCCAGACGTACTGGTACTGAGGACCGAACATCAGCTAACACCAGATTTGAAAGGGAAGGTCGCCCTGTTCTGTAACGTCAGTAAGGAAGCTGTAATCGAATCAATAGATGTTCCCACTATCTATGAGGTTCCAATCAAAATGAGGGAGGAAAAACTGGACGAGATCGTATTAAAGAAACTTGGACTGCCATTGGGTGGAGATCCCGACCTGAAGAGCTGGAATGAGTTCTTATTCCGCTATAAAAATCCCAAAAAGGAAGTCAAGATTGCGCTTATTGGCAAGTATGTAGAATTGAGAGATGCTTATAAGTCAATAGCAGAAGCAATTATCCATGCTGGCGCTACTAACGAATGCAGGGTAAAGGTGGAATGGATTCACTCCGAAAAAATTGATGAGGATAATATTGAGCGGAAACTCAAAGGGTGTCAGGGAATTATTATTGCACCTGGTTTCGGCCACAGGGGCATCGAGGGGAAGATTATTGCTGCAAAGTATGCAAGGGAACTAAAAATCCCTTACTTCGGTATTTGCCTGGGTATGCAAATAGCTGTGATAGAGTTTGCAAGAAATGTACTCCATCTTACAAATGCTGATTCTACCGAGATGAATCCGCTGACAAAGTTTCCAGTAATCGATTTAATGGATGAGCAGAAAGGCATCATCGACAAAGGCGGAACAATGAGACTTGGTTCCTTTGACTGTCAGCTGAAAAGAGACTCCAACTCGTATGTTGCATACGGAAAATCAAAGATATCGGAGCGGCACCGTCACCGTTATGAATTTAACAACGCTTTTTTACCACAATTCGAAAAGGCCGGAATGAAGGCTACAGGCTTCAACCCGGATACCAATCTGGTGGAAATAATCGAAATCCCGGACCATCCATGGTTTGTAGGTGTGCAGTTTCATCCTGAATACAGGAGTACGGTACTTCAGCCACACCCACTTTTTGTTGCCTTTATCAAGGCAGTTATAGAATATTCTCAAAAAAATTCAATTTAATTTATGGATAAGAATACCATTGCAGGACTGATACTTATATTTGTTATCTTATTTACAGCCAGTTATTTCAACAAACCTTCTGAACTGGAATTAGCGAAACTCAAACAGAAGGGCGATTCAATAGCTATGGTTGATTTGGCTCAAGCCAATGAGAAAACCAAACAGGCAGAGCTTGCTGCCAAACAACCAGGAATAATCAAAACGGATTCAGTTACAGTTCAAAACGAGCTGACAAATCTTTACGGTGTCTTCGCGGTAGCTGCCAAGGGAGAAGAAAAATTCGTAACCCTCGAAAATAATCTGATGAAAGTTGTGTTAACCAACAAAGGGGGTAAGATATATTCTGTTGAACTTAAGAATTTTAAGAGGTATGATGGGAAACCACTGGTGCTGTTCGAAGGAGATGAAAATCGCTTTGGATTAAATTTTTTCTCACAGAACAAAAGCATACAAACGGATCAATTCTATTTTCAGCCTTCGGTTACGACCAATCTGGTTACTGTAGTAGGCGGAAAGGTTACAAAAGGTTTAGAGGGTAGGGAGAAGTTCAATAAGGACGCTACAAGTGATTCAAAATCAGTTTCAATGCGCCTGGATGCCGGTAACGATATCTCGGTAGAATACGTTTATTCGCTGAAACACAACTCTTACCTGGTTGATTTTGATATCAAAACTTCAGGTATAAAGAAAGTGGCGGGTGCCAACTCGGATTATGTAAATTTTCTTTGGTCCATCAATATGCCGAGACAGGAAAAAATGTCAAAATTCGGAGAAAACACTCAATCGACCATATTCTACAAGTTTGACAAGGACGAGGTTAATAAACTTACTCCCAGCAAATCAGAGTCTAAATCCTTGAGTACAAAGGTAAAATGGGTTGGATTCAAGCAGCAGTTTTTCTCTTCTGTCATGATTGCAGATCAGGCTTTCTTGAATGGACAAATTTCCACCAAGAAAAAAGAGCTGGATTCCTCCTTCGTAGCCGAGATGACTGCGGATCTGACTATTCCGCTGGATGCCAAAGGCAGTGAAAATTTCCCTGCGAAGATTTTCTTCGGACCAAACCAGTACAATACCCTGAAACAGTTTGATCTGGGCATGGAAGAACAGCTTTCGCTTGGCTGGACAATCATTGGCTGGGTTAACAAATTTATCGTCATTCCGGCGTTCGATTTCCTGCGCCGTTATATCAGTAATTTTGGTTTGATCATCTTATTACTAACCATTTACATTAAGTTGCTGACGCTGATTTTCACCTATAAATCCTATATCTCTTCAGCTAAAATGAGGATTCTTAAACCCGAGGTTGAGGAGATCCAGAAGAAATACGGGGAAGATAAAAAGCTGGAATCACAACAGGCCGTGATGGCATTTTATAAGAAAGCAGGAGTCAACCCGTTGGGAGGATGTTTGCCAATGTTATTGCAGTTTCCGATCCTGGTTGCTATGTTTTATTTCTTCCCCATTTCAATCGAGCTGCGTCAGCAAAGTTTCTTATGGGCAAATGACTTATCTACCTATGACTCAATCATGACGCTACCTTTTACTGTGCCATTCGGTTTCGGTAACCATGTGAGTCTGTTCTGTCTCTTAATGACGATCACCAATATTCTCTATGTTAAATACAATAACGAGATGACAGGTGCAAGCACGCAGCAAATGCCTGGTATGAAAACGATTATGTACCTGATGCCTGTGATGTTTCTGTTCATCTTCAATAGCTACGCGGCAGGATTAAGCCTCTATTACTTCTTATCGCTGGTATTAACCTTCGTTCAGATGTACATTTTCAAACAATTCATCGATGAGGATAAAATTCATGCACAGATGAAGGCTAAACAAAAAGTTCCGGTTACCAAATCCAAATTTCAGACGAAGTTGGAGGAGATGACCAAACAACAGAGAGCCATTCAAGATAAAAAGAAAAGATAAGACAAAGTCTGAATAAAAAAAGGCGCCCGACCGGCGCCTTTTTTTATTCTTGTTCGAATTTCCTGCTCAAGGAAACCATTTTAATTGCGGTAAACGCTGCCTCGTCACCTTTATTGCCCAATCTGCCTCCTGCGCGGTCGAGCGCCTGCTGCTGATTATCGGTTGTTAACACTCCGAAAATGAATGGGATATTATAATCGAGGTTCAATTTTGTTGTGCCATAGGTAATTCCCTGACAGATGAAATCAAAATGACGGGTCTCACCCTGAATGACACAACCCAACAAAATAACGGCATCCACATCCGTATGCTCTGCCATCAATTGTCCTCCAAGCGTCAGTTCGAAGGTACCGGGCACTTCCTCAACACGGATGTCTTCCGGCAATGCACCGTATTTTATCAGCGTCTTTAAGGCTCCGTTTTTCAGAGCTATTGTTACTTCAGGATTCCATTCAGCATAAACAATTCCGAATTTCATTCCTTTGGCATCCGGAACTACATGGTTGATATGATCTGAGAGATTGACAGTGGCCATATAAAAAGGTTTTAAAAGTTTATATTGTTTGAAATGTTTGAAATGTTACCGGTCCCTGAGCGTAGCCGAAGGGTCGAAGGGAAAGTAATGCAAAATTATCTTTAATTAAACAT
>DATCHD010000035.1:0-145278 GCA_036508555.1 Prolixibacteraceae bacterium | reverse complement strand
GATGTTATACGCTGGGAGCGCTTCCCCCGTACAACTCAATTTACAGTTGCGTCGACATGGGCGCTTCGGTGACGATGGCCAAGGGAGCCGCCGATGCCGGACTTTTCCCCTCCATTGCCGTCATCGGCGATTCTACTTTTACCCATTCCGGCATTACCGGATTGCTCGACGCCGTCAATGAACAGTCTAATATCGTGCTGATCATCGGCGACAACGAATCGATCTCCATGACCGGCGGTCAGGACTCCTCCGCGCTTGGAAGGCTTGAGGCTATCTGCGAGGGGGTCGGTGTACAGAAGGATCATATTAATATGCTCGAATCGTTGCCAAAAAACCATGAAAAATTGGTCGATCTCTTGAGGAAAGAGATTAATTATCAAGGGGTTTCGGTAATCATCCCGCGCAGGGAGTGTATCCAGAAACAAGCCAGAAGACGAAAAAATTAATTGGAAAACGTATGAAGTGTGATATCGTTTTAGCAGGAGTCGGCGGACAGGGAATTCTTTCGATAGCTACCGTTCTGGGATTTGCGGCTGTCGAGAATAACCTTTACCTCAAACAGGCAGAGACCCATGGGATGAGCCAGCGAGGGGGCGCCGTACAGTCTTATCTAAGGTTGTCGGATCAGCCAATATACTCCGATCTAATTCCTTCCGGGCAGGCCCAGCTGATTCTTTCCGTGGAGCCGCTGGAATCATTGCGCTACCTGAGTTTTCTTTCGCCCGACGGATATGTGATCACGAGTACCACGCCCTTTATCAATATTCCGGATTACCCCGACACTGAAGAGATTCTGAATACGATCAATCATTTGCCACGGGTGGTAGCGATTGATGCTGAGAAAATGGCAAAGGTTGAAGGAAATGTCAGGGCATCCAATATGGTCATGCTCGGTGCTGCTTCGCCTTTTATCGAATTGCCGATGAGCAGCCTCGAGCAGGGCATCAGGGAAATCTTTGCCAGAAAAGGCGCTGAAATTGTGGATCTGAATCTGAGGGCTTTCCATGCCGGAAGAGCCTTCACAGAACAAAAACTAAAATAATTACCATGATATTAACGGGAAGATATAACACCCTTAAAGTGGTGAAATTCGTCGATTTTGGAGTCTATCTGGATGGCGCGGAAATGGGAGAAATTCTTCTTCCTGCCCGGTATGTGCCTGAAACATGTGAAGTTGGTGATGACCTTGAGGTTTTTATATACCATGATTCGGAGGACAGAATAATCGCAACCACCGAAAAACCTTACGCCCAGGTGGGTGAATTTGCTATGCTGAGGGCCATTGCCGTCAACAATGTCGGCGCTTTCCTCGACTGGGGACTGATGAAAGACCTGCTCGTTCCTTTTCGCGAACAGAAGATGAATATGGAAGCCGGAAGGTCGTACCTGGTATATGTTTTTGTTGACCCTGATTCCGGAAGAATCGTCGCCTCGGCCAAACTTGAGAAATTCTTAGACAACGTAATCCCTGAATATCAGGTTGGTGAGGAAGTATCCCTGATCGTAGAGAGTGAAAGTACTTTGGGATACAATGCCATTATCAACCACCTTCACCGTGGAATTCTATACCACGATGAATTACCGGGTCCGCTGAATAAGGGACAACAGTTGAAGGCTTACATCAAGAAAGTAAGAGAGGACCATAAAATTGATCTTTCACTCTACCGTCCTGGCTATGAGCAGGTTGATAGCATTTCTCAGACTATTCTTGACAGACTAAAAGAGGCCGGAGGATTTCTTCCCTTTACAGACAAAAGCGATGCAGCCCTGATTTTCGACCATTTTGCCATCAGCAAAAAGGTGTTCAAAAAGGCCATTGGCGCCCTCTACCGGCAAAGAAGAATCGTGCTGGAGGAGAAGGGGATCAAGATTATTGAATCTTAACTTATTGTTTTATTTTCAACCGGCCGAATATTTTGTCCGCATTTGAGTTATTTTTGTCTCTTTAGTCTTTACAATCAACAAGATTTACGAGTTAGAAGTTAATGGAAATTACGCCTACCGGGTTTAAGAAAATCACGCTTGCCGGACTAATTATCACACTTGGCATTGTTTACGGTGACATCGGAACTAGTCCCCTGTATGTGATGAATGCCATCATGAAAGGTGGCATCGAAGTAAACAAGCTGCTTATCTACGGAGCCGTCTCATGCATTATCTGGACGCTAACGCTGCAAACAACTTTCAAATACGTTTTCATCACCCTTCAGGCGGACAACCACGGTGAAGGTGGAATTTTTGCCCTGTTTGCATTGGTGAAACGAAAGACCAATCTGATCGCGATCATCACCATGGTTGGTGGCAGCGCTTTGCTTGCAGATGGAGTGATTACACCAGCCATCACTGTGACTTCAGCCGTAGAAGGGTTAAATATTTTATACCAAAATATCCCTGTAGTACCTATTGTTCTTACCATCTTCCTGTTGTTGTTCTTTTTTCAGCAGTTTGGATCCGGTTTGATAGGGACCGTCTTCGGACCGGTCATGTTTTTGTGGTTTGCGTTACTCGCAATTCTGGGTATCAGCCAGTTGACGCATGGAATCGGTATTATGGCGGCTTTGAATCCTTATTACGCTTATCAATTTTTGACTACTTATCCCGAAGCCGTCATTTTGCTGGGAGCTGTCTTCCTGGCTGTCACGGGGGCGGAAGCCTTGTATTCAGACCTTGGCCATTGCGGGATCAAGAATATCCGGATTACCTGGGTTTTTGTAAAAACATCACTGATACTCAATTACCTGGGTCAGGGTGCCTGGCTGATGGATCACCTCGCGGAAGCAAAGAATGTCAATGTTTTCTATTCCATCATGCCGCCATGGTTCTTAATACCCGGAATCATCATCTCAACTTCTGCAGCCATTATCGCCAGCCAAGCATTGATAAGTGGGTCTTATACACTTATCAGTGAGGCAATTACATTAAATGTCTGGCCGCGAATCAAGGTATTGTATCCTACTTCAATCAAGGGTCAGGTCTACATTCCATTCGTCAACTGGTTGTTATGGATCGCATGTTCATTTGTGGTGATTTATTTTGCCAAATCATCCAACATGGAGGCAGCTTATGGTCTGTCTATTACCATTACCATGATCATGACCACTCTGCTTTTGTCGGTCTACCTCAGCAAACGCAAGGTGAATTTCTTCATCAGGATGTTTTTGCTGCTTCTTTTCCTGACCATCGAGGGTACTTTCCTCTATGCCAATCTGCACAAGTTTGTCGATGGCGGTTGGTTAACCATTCTGCTTGCAGCTCTCTTTTTCACCGTCATGTACGGCTGGTATTTTGGCCGCAAAATAAAGAATAAGTTCATCACTTTCACCAGTCTGAATAAAGAGGTCGAAGTGATTCACGAACTGAGTATGGATTACAACGTGCCTAAGATTGCGACCAATCTGGTGTACATTACCAAGGCCAACAGAATTGACCAGATTGAGTCCAAGATCATGTATTCCATCTTCAATAAGCATCCTAAAAGGGCGAATACTTACTGGTTCCTTCACATCGACAGCCTCGACACTCCGGATACGTTTGAATATACGGTGCATCATATTGTTCCGGGTGTAGTCATAAAAGTTGAGTTCCGTCTCGGTTTTAAGGTGGAGCGCCGTATCAATGTTTATTTCAAACAGGTACTCGAAGATCTGGAGAAAACGCACGAAATAAGCATGGTGAGCCATTACAAATCCTTGAAGAGACATTCGATTCCGGCAGACTTCCTGTTCGTCAACCTCGACCGTATCATGATCAATGACTACAAACTACCTCCGCTGCAGCGTTTTACCATGGGGCTGCATAACTTCATCCGCGGGATGGGTATCAACGACGTGAAAGCCTATGGTTTGGATACCAGTAACGTTATTGAAGAGAAAATTCCTATCGTGATTGCACGGGAGGATAAAAAGCGGATCAAGAGGCTGGTTTATGGTGAGCACTAACTCGCTGATAAAGTTTTCAGTTCAGAGATTTAAGGTTTTCAAGTGCTTCAGGTACATACTTGAGAATATTTCCCGCGATGTCGCAGTTTTCCAATTGATCACCTTCCGAGCAGGTTTGAAATCCTTTGGAGGCGACACATTTTCTGATTTCACATTGAAAGCAATGTGCAAATTTTGCGCTTTCCTGCCTGCACCCGGTGCAGTTAATCATTTCATTAGTTATATCGGGACTGAACTGTACCCTCCAGATGGCTGCAGTACTGGCACGCAATTCGTTGTCATCCAGTATGGTAGCTTTATATGCATCGCAGGTGGTACAATCCAGTCCGCAACATGCAATTAGTTTTTCCATAGACGAATTCATTAAATGATTTATATTCCGAAATGTTTAAAAGCCTCATACATGCTCCTTCATAGGATATTGGAAATAAGTTATACCAGTTTCTTAGAATAAAATGACTATGCATCTGCCACCCTATATCAAAAATATTGCGAACCTGTCGGATCAGACAGAGATGGAGATTAGTACCATCTTCAGGAGGGATGAATTCCCGAAAGGGTATTTTCTCTACAGGCGAGGTGAAATTTGCCAGCATATCTATTACATCGAAAAGGGACTGGCACGGGTTTTCTACATTACCGAAAGCGGAAAGGAAATTACCCAATGGTTTTTTGCCGATAATAATTTCCTGACTGCCGTAGATAGTTTTTACCATCATAAACCCACGCTTGTTTATTGCGAACTGCTCGAGGATTCCGTGATCTATTCGCTCAAATACTCTGAAATGGAAGCCATACTCAACGAAAATCACGAGATGGCCAGGTTCGCGTTCCATGCCGTCTATGAACTGGCCAAGAAACTGGCGGAATACATGATCGGCATGAAATTTCAGAGTGCCGAAGACAGGTACAATGCATTGATGAAGGAATATCCCCATATCTTTCAGCGAGCCAAACTGGGACATATAGCCTCTTTTCTGGGAATCACCCAGGAGACACTGAGCCGGATCAGAGCTGGGAAGTAATTTCATTTTTTGATCCAGATCAAGAATTCCCGCTGACCGATCCTTTTCCTTTGCATCATAAATTATTGATGCAATGTTACCCGAAATGAAACCCAAAGAATCACCTTCATCCGGAACCAAAAATGGCAAGCCGCAGGATAGTGCCCATTTTGTTTATATCTCCGACGAAAGCGGGATCAATACTGCCTTTGACCAAATCCAATCAAATCAGTTCACAAATCATTTAAAAAGTATAGAAATGAAAACAACAACAAAGAATTCCATGATCCTTCTTTCAGCGCTTATGCTGATTTCAACCGCCACATTTGCACAACTTGGTTACGGGCTGAGAACAGGCGCGGCAGTAACAACTTTTGCCAACAAGGGCGATATTACAGACAATAGCAATGTAACCATGTCCTACACCGCGGGTGCTTTTCTGGATCTACCTGTATGCAAGTCCTTCTACATTCAGCCTGAGATCAATTACCTGCGCAAGGGCCGCAGCGACGAAACCTTTGAACTGAATATGGCGGGTCAAACCGATTTTATGGTTCACTACCTGCAGGTGCCGGTTTTATTTCAGTACCGCGATGACCATTTGCTTAATAACCACAAATATGTTTTTTACGTCAATGGCGGCCCTTATGCGGCATTTGCGCTCAACAACCAGATGCGTCCGGCAGATGCAGTTCAACTCACCGACAACAAAAAAACCGACTGGGGCGCAACTCTTGGCATCGGTTTTCAGACGCCTATCTGCAAGCAGCAAATCCGTTTCGATCTCAGGTATGACATCGGTATGGCAGAAATCGGAAACCAACCCTCTGATTACTGCACGAAGGCATTAAGTCTGACGGTCGGGATACAGTTGTAAGGCACCTTCTCATAAGACCAAATTATGCAAATTAATAATAACTGGAAAGTTGCCCTGTTTTGCATGGTGATGATGACTGCAAATGCAAACGGGGCTTCGAACGGGGATCCCCGGCGGATTACCTTTGAGGAAGCTTTGCAGCTTACACTTCAAAACAATTTTCTGATCAGGCAGTCGGATCATCACCTGCTGCAGATGGAGCAAGAGGTGAAAGCTGCGAAGGGACTTCGTTATCCCAGGATTTCGCTGAATGCTGGTTATACCCTGATGGAAGACAAGATCCATTTCGATCTCACACCTGTCCGGGATGCCATTACTCCGCTTTACCAGACGCTTGGTAATTATGGTGTCTTCAGCGGAGCGCCCAATCCGGATCCTAACACCAACGGGGTGATGCCCATTCTGCCGGATAATATTTCGACAGAGGTCGTCAGAAAGAAAATGCTGGATGTGGCGAATACCGTCAATAGTGCCAACTGGGATCTCACCATCCAGGAAAAACAGTTTGCCACTCTGTCCGCGGGTTTCATGTGGCCGGTTTTTACAGGCGGAAAAATCAATGCTGCCAACAGGGCCGCGCAAATCAGGTACGAAGCTGTCGGGCTGGAAAATCTGCAAAAATCATATGAACTCACCAATGAGTTGATTGAAAGATATTTTGGCAAGGTGTTAGCTGATCAGGCGGTGAAAGTTCGGGAAGACGTCAGGGCAACCATGGAACACCATTACCATGATGCGGAGAAATTACAGCAACAGGGGCAGATCGCCAAAGTGGAGCTGCTGAATTCAAAACTTACCCTCTCTGATTCTGAAAGGGAATATCAGAAATCCGTGAGACAGAATGATATTCTCAATGAAGCCCTTCTCAATACGATTGCGGAAAAGGAAGATATTTTCATTCGGCCTGTCACTAATCTTTTTTACCTCGATTCACTTGAAAATGTGGATTATTTCTATGCCAGGGCATTGGAGAAAAGTCCGCTGTTGGCACAGGTGAACAAGAAAAAGGAACTGGCAGGTGAAGGATACAAGGCGGAGAAATCGGGTCTGTATCCTACCATAGCGGTAACCGGATTGTACGACATTGCCAACAAGGACCTTTCACCCAACCTGCCCGGATATGTGGTAGGAATCGGAATGAAATGGAATCTTTTTGAGGGCATGTCGCAGCAGAAAAAAATTCAGGCGCTCGGCTTTCAAAAAATTCAGGCAGAGGATTATTATCAAAAGGCTTCCTCTGACATCCGTTCAGCGATCAACAAGCATTACCAGGAGTTGAACATGTACCGCGAACAACTCCGGATGCTGGACGCTGAAATGGATCTTGCCAACGAGTATTTCAGGGTGCGGAACAAGGCATTCAGCGAAGGGATGGCTACCTCCACACAGGTGGCAGATGCATCTCTGCTTCTGGCAAAAGCCAGGATCGACAGGCTCCAGGCAATGTATGGATACGATGTGTCGTTGTCTAAATTACTCTATTATGCCGGCATCACAGATCAGTACATCAGTTATATGAGAAGATCGAAGGCAAATTTACGATGAGTTGATTTGATGGTGTGACAATTCGACGATTCGACAATGTGACAATGAGAGGGTGAGACGTGGAAATGACAAGGAGATATGAGCTATAAGACATGAAAAATGAGAAGGGCCCTATTTCGGACGGATGGGTACGGAAGTTGAATGATGAGAGTTAACCCCGCTGCGACGCTCAGGAAATCTGGCAATTGACAATGTTTGGTGGAGAAAAAGAATGATTGAAATTGATTGAATTAAATAGAAATAATTTGAAACAGACAAAATATAGAAAATGAACAGGACGAAAAGATATTTAATAGGAGGAGGGCTTGGATTGCTGCTGCTTTTTATCGTGTATGCAATCATCATTGTGAGCCTTCCGGTTCCGCTGGAGATACAGGGAGAGGTTGAGGCAACCCAGATCAAGGTGGCCTCCAAACTGATCGGCCGGATAGACAGCCTGTGTGTTAAAAAGGGAGATGAAATAGTACCCGGAATGCTCCTCTTCACACTCAGCTCACCTGAACTGGAAGCAAAATTCAGTCAGGCATCCGCGGTCAGGCAGGCAGCCGGGGCACAGCGCGACAAAGCCTTCAACGGGGCCCAGGAAGAGGATGTGCAGGTCGCCTTCAACAACTGGCAGACAGCTTTGGCGGCTGCCGATTATGCAAGGAAAACCTTTGCCCGTATCCAAAACCTCTACAAGGACGGGGTCATACCGGAACAGCAAAAGGATGAGGTAGAAACCAAAATGAAGGCAGCCGTTGAGACAGAAATGGCAGCCCGCTCCCTCTATGAAAAGGCCCGGAACGGAGCCCGCTACGAGGACAAGGATGCTGCCGGGGCACTTGTTTTGCAGGCCGACGGGGTCATGAGCGAGGTGAGTTCCTATCTGAATGAAAGGAGAATCACTGCCCCAATCAAAGGGGAAGTGGCCAACGTTTTGGCTGAAAGGGGAGAGTTAATCCCGGCAGGTTATCCGGTGGTGACAATTGTTGATTTGTCGGATGTTTGGGTGACGTTTAACCTCAGGGAAGATCTCTTGTCAGCCATTAAAAAGGGGAGCATCATTCCTGCAAGATTCCCGGCACTCGGCTTGAAGGAGATTGCACTCAGGGTAACATACATCAATGCGCTCGGAGACTTCGCAACATGGAATGCGACCAAGACCAGAGGCGACTTTGATCTGAAGACATTTGAAATTCAGGCCGTCCCGGTTGAAAAAACAGAAGGGTTGAGACCGGGAATGAGTGCAGTAGTCAACTGGGATCGTGTAAGGAAAGGGAAATAACCCGATGAACCTGAAAGGCAAAACAGATATTTTATTGCGGACCTCCCTTTTCCGGGTGATCAGGAGGGAACTGAACAGAATAGCTAACAGTTGGGTGTTGCTTTTTACCACGATCTTTGGTCCGGCATCGGTATTCCTGCTTGTCAGCTGGATGTTTTCAGCGGCTGTGGTCAGGGATCTGCCCATTACCGTTGTTGACAATGACCAGACACAATTGTCGCGGAAAATAGCACGGATGATCGATGCCCTTCCCGCAGCAAATATCGTTTTTAAATCGGTCTCCCTGGAGGAGGCCAGATCACGGATGACAAAGGGAGATGTGGATGCTGTCATCTATATTCCTGACGGACTGGAGAAATCTGTTCAAAGAGGTATGCAGACCGAACTGGCGCTTTACCTGAATAATACCAATGTGGTCAAGGGAGGAGTGCTGCAGTCGCAACTGGTCACGGTCCTTTCCACTATTTCGGGGGGTGTCAAATTGCAGACCATGGTGAAGAAAGGAATACAACCCAGGGATGCGATTCTGAAAGTCCAACCGATCAAACCGGATATTCATCTGCTGTTCAATCCGTATGGCAACTATGCCTATTTTCTGATGATGGGTTTGCTTCCCCTTCTTGCAGTGGTGTTTATCTTTTTGGGTACCTCCTATGCCATTGGAATCGAGATGAAGGAAGGTACCGGAGCGGATTGGATAAAAACGGCCGGTGACAGCACTACAGTTGCCCTGATCGGGAAACTGATACCCTATATCCTGCTCTTTTTTGCAGGTCTGATGTTTATGAATATCCTGCTTATCCGGGTGATGGGAACACCATTGAACGGATCGCTTGCCATGGTACTCTTTTCAGAATTTCTGCTCATCCTGGCCTACCAGGCAATGGCGATCGTCGTGCTAACGGTAACTATTAATCTGCGGTTAACCCTTTCGCTGGGGAGCGCCTATACCATGATGGCCCTTACCTTTTCCGGTCTTACCTTTCCGGCGATGGGAATGCCATTGTTGGCCAAATTTTTCTCTTTTGTCTTCCCCTATACATTCTGGCTGAAGGTATTTCTAAGCCAGTCGCTGCGCGGAGAACCCGTGCATGAAGCCATTGTGCCGCTATTATTGCTGTTGCCCTATATCCTCACCGGTGTCCTTGCTTTTCCGTTGTTCAAGAAAAGGCTGACAGACGAGAGATGGCAGACAAAAGCGTGAAGAAGGAGGGGCCGACCAGACGACTTGACGACGGGGAGGCGAATGTGAAAATGTTCGATAGAACCAAATCTCACGGGATCGGACGGAAGGAGCGAATGACAGTAAATAGAATCATTGAATAAAACGTGTACCCTGGCATTGCCCGGACTCACCAAAACATAAAAATGAAGCATTTGAAATTGATTAAAAAGGGATTGGATCAGACACTACACGCGTTTTTAAACGAATGGGATTCCATCTTTAAAGACAGGGGCGCGATTGTGATCCTTTTCATCGCGGTGTGGGTCTATCCGCTGGTCTATTCGATTGCCTATCAAAACAATGTGATCCGCGAAATCCCGGTTACGATGGTTGACCGCGACAACAGCGCATTAAGCCGGCAACTGATCCGGATGATCGGAGCTACCCAGGAAATTGAAGTTAAACAGGAAACAGGCGATTTCCGGGATGCAGAAGAACTTTTCCGGGATGGCGAGTCCAAAGGAATTATCCTGATACCGACTGATTTCGAGAGAAATATCATCAGTGGAGGACAGTCCCATATCGGATTGTATTGCGATGCGAGCTATTTCCTGATCTACAAGGAAAGCCTCCGTGGAACCCTCCGGGCAACCGGGACCTTGTCTGCCGGCATTGAAATTAAAAGGCTGATGGCTGCGGGTGTCACACCGGAAGCGGCGAAGATGCAGCGTGATCCGGTTACGATGAAGAGTTACACCCTTTACAATCCGGCCGGATCATACGGCTCCTATGTGATGCCGGGATTGATTCTTGTCATCATCCAGCAAACATTGCTGGTAGGTATTGGCATGATCGGAGGTGCAAGAAGGGAGAAACAAAAACTGCTGGCAACTTCCAAAAATCATGAGGCCTCCGCTATCTTTTACACCCTTACCGGGAGATCGCTCGCCTATTTTTTTCTTTACAGCTTCAATCTAATCTTTACCCAGATTGTACTTTACCATTGGTTCGGCTTCCCTGACAAAGGATCCATGCTTGATATGTTGCTGCTGATGGTACCGTTTCTTTTTTCGGTGATATTCATGGGACTAACAGTCTCGCTGCTTTTAACAAGACGGGAACATTCCATCATGATGCTTGTATTTCTTTCGCCGGTAGTTCTTTTCGTGAGCGGAATGTCGTGGCCGGCTACCTCTCTTCCGCCACTTCTCTACAAGTTGGCACATATCTTCCCGTCCACCTCGGTGATCCCTGCCTATCTGCGTATCCGAACCATGGGCGGAACCCTTGCGGATGTGCGTCCCGAACTTCTGTTCCTGACCGGACAAATGATCGTTTATGGTGCCTTGGCGATGTTGAGTTACAGGATATTCCTGCATAGAAAGAACATCAGGAAGAATCATGCAATTGGCAAATAGCCTGCAATGGATAGAGATCCCTCATGATTAGTATCAGATTGAAGAATATCAGAAGATTAGAACCAAGAACAGCCGTTCTGTTTGGCGTAAATCCATATTCACCGACCCCGTACAATATGGCTGACAGTGCTACAAGGTCGATGAACTTGATTCGGAATCCCCTGATTAATGAGTCCCTATGCTGAAACAAGTTCAGCATGACGCTGGACGGGGGATGCTGAAATAAATCAGACTACGCATTTAACCAGGCTGGCTTTGATTTAACGACATCCTGGTAAAAAGAGCAGGTCTCGATATGTGCCCCAGGAAAATACCCGGTACTCATCATAAATTCATTCACAATTTCTCCTCCTGTAAATTTAAATGTTTTTTTAAACAATTTTACCCATTCCTCTTTCGTTAAGGGATGGTGGTGGTCCAGCCATTTTTTGAAGGATCCGAATTCCTTTTGCAGTCGCAGAATGACTCCTGCATCGTGAATCGTAGCATCAATCTTTAGCCGGTTCCGGATGATGCCGGCATCATTCAGCAATCTTTGCCTTTCATCGTCTCCGTATGCTGCAACCGTTTTAATATCAAACTGATGGAATGCCATTCTGAAATTTTTCTGCTTGATCAGAATAGTGTTCCAGCTTAATCCGGCCTGGTTGATTTCAAGCACAAGTCTTTCAAATAATTCATTGTCGTCCTCAATCGGGAAACCATAAAAACTATCATGGTATACCCTGTGAACATTGGTCTGGTCGAGGTGCCTGACGGCATCGCAGTATGATTTTGGTTTTTCTATCATCGTTCAAGGTAATCAAGAAATCAAGTGTGGCACAAATCTGCTCAGGTTGTCTGTTATCAGTGTATCACTCTCCCTGATGCCGATCCCAGCGGATTCCTGTCCGACAACCCAGCTTCCAATCAGCGGATATTTCCCGTCAAACTCTGGCAGTGTGCACAATTCCTGGTAGATAAATCCCTCTTCGCCATAGTCACCGGTCGTTTGGGCAATAGTGGATCCGTAACTGACTAGCTCAATATTTTGACCTTCCCTGGAAAGGAGAGGTTTTTTAGCATAATTAATGCCGAGTTTGAAGTTGTCGGCTTCGAACCAGGTCTCCAGCAAGTTGGGATGACCAGGGTTGAGTTCCCACAAAATTGGGAGAATCGCCTTGTTGGAAAGTAGCATTTTCCATGGAGGTTCAATCCAGAATGCCTTGTTGCGGTCGACAGTCATATTTCTGCCAAAATCCTCATTGACAAGCCATTCATAAGGATAAAGCTTGAAAATATTTTTAATGGAACTGTTTTCCAGATCGAGAAATTCCGAATTACGGATATCCCAGCCAATTTCATCCATGTAGATAAATTTGGTATCCAGACCCGCCTGAATGGCACAATCCCTCAGGTATTCGGTGGTGGTGAAATCTTCGAGGTTATCCCGGACGCAGCTGAAATGCAGGGTGTAATCATGTAAATATTCCTTCAGAAATTTCCAGTAAGCTATTAGTTTCTCATGAATGGAATTGAATTGATCCTTCCGGGGAAATTGATCCTGCAGCCAGTACCATTGAACAACAGATGATTCGAAGAGTGAGGTCGGTGTGTCGGCATTGAATTCGAGCAGTTTGGGTACTCCATTTTTGAAGGAGAAATCAAACCTTCCGTATATGGCTGGGGCATCGTTTTCCCAGCTCTCCTCAATCTGCGGAACGAACCATTCGGGGATGAAGAATTTATCGTAAAGTTTCTCGTCGATGACATGTTGTACTGCCGTCAAACAGATTTCCCACAGATCGTTGGTGGCCTTTTCTATTTTATCCACCTCACTCATTGATAATTCATAATAAACCGATTCATCCCAGTAAGTGGTATCCAGGGAATGAAATCCGAATCCAATGTTTTCAACTTTTTGTTGCCAGTCGATACGGGGATCGATCAGATGTCTTTTCATAAAGTTTTTGATTGTTAGGAGGATACGTGGAAGGCGCTGCTTCCAAAGCCTCCTCTTACGACATTCCCCTTGAAAGAATTTGTACCAATATTGGAACTTTCGTTGATAGCAGAGGAAAAATACCCGGCCCTGGAATAGCGGTTACCGCTCAATAGCCCATAAGCTAGAAATGGAATATAACTACCATGCAAACCGGGGTGGACATGAGAGTAATTAGCAGTCGTATCTGATCGCATATAGATGTTTTTTTCCGGCCTGCTATTCTGGCTGTTGCAGGAAGAAAGCACCGTGGCAACCAAAACCAGTTTGATAAATTCTGATTTTTTCATGGCAGCTATTTAACCGTAATATAGATTTCATATTCCTTAGCGAGGGTAACATTCTTGGTTTCACCTTCGTTATTCTCGGCGGTCTGCGAAGTCATCCCGAGGGCCGGGATAGTATCTTTTCTAACTATCTTTTTGGCCAGCAGATTGTTAATCCAAACATTGTGTGTAGTAGTGATGATGTCGCGTTTGGCATCCAGGTGATCAACTGCCAGTACGGTCTCAATGGCACCTTCCTTTGAGAATTCTTTAACCTCATTATTGTCGCACGCTGAGATAAATTGTGTAAGAACACCTACAACTGCCAGAAGCAATATTTTCTTCATAATTTTTTGATTTAGGTATGAATAAAAACATAGTAAAAGTAAGGAATTTAGGGCTGAAGATTCGGTTTCCCGGTAGGAAAAGTTTATTTTTGTTATATAACTGAAATCATGGAATCTGTCAAACCACAACTGACTTACAAGGAAGCGCTTTCAAAAGCCACGGAAATTTGCAGCCATTCTGAAAAGTGCAGCTATGATATTGTGCTTAAATGCCGTGAATGGCAGCTTTCCCGGGAGGAAACGACCAAAGTAATTGAGTACCTTTTGAAGGAGAAATTTTTGGACCTGCAAAGGTACGCCACCAGCTTTGTCAGCGATAAATTCAGGTTCAACAAGTGGGGAAAAATTAAGCTGGCCTATGCGTTGAGGCAGAAACAGGTGGAAGAGAATTACATCAGGGAAGCCTTGTCCCAACTTCCTGCCGAGGCCTACCAGAAGGTTTTGAGAGATCTGCTTTCCGCGAAGGCGAGAACATTAAAAGAACAGGATACCTGGTCCCGTCGCAATAAATTGCTGGCTTTCGCCCAAAGTCACGGGTTTGAGGTGGATTTGGCCCTTGCTATCATTGAGGGAATAAAATAAGGCCCATTTTCCCCCTTCGACTGCGCTCAGGGACCGGGGAATATCTCATTTTCCCATCTTCCCAAATTTTCTACCTTTGTGGAAATTTTAACCGCAACAGCCATGATTCTGAAGGAACAACTGAAAGAGCTTGTTGAGCGCCGGGATGCGCTGAGGAGGTATCTTTGACATCGATAGCAAAATTATTCGGGTAGAAGAGGAAGAACTTAAAACCCAGGACCCCGATTTCTGGAATAATCCAAAGGCTGCCGAAGCCCACATGCGGCAGATCCGTTCCGTCAAGCAGTGGACGGATGGTTTCAGTAAAGTAGATAATCTGGTGGAGGAATTACAGGTCATTTTTGAATTCAGCGAGGCTGGCGAAGCGACCGAACAAGAGGTAGAGGTCCATTTCACCGAGGCCCGTGAAGCAGTCGAAGACCTGGAAACCAGGAATATGCTCCGGAGGGAGGAGGACAGGCTGGGTGCCTTACTCAAGATCAATGCAGGAGCAGGAGGCACAGAATCCAACGATTGGGCAGATATGCTGATGCGAATGTACCTTCGTTGGGCGGAGAAACATAAATATTCCGTTCGTGAAGCAAGTATGGTGCCGGGTGAGGACGTCGGCATCAAGAGTGTAACCCTCGAAATAGAAGGCGATTTTGCCTATGGGTATCTGAAAAGTGAGAACGGTGTGCACCGGCTGGTGAGGATTTCTCCGTTCAATGCGCAGGGCAAACGGCAGACCTCTTTTACCTCTGTTTTTGTGGCTCCGCTGGTGGATGATACCATCGAGATCGAAGTCAATCCCGCAGAAATCACCTGGGATACTTTTAGGTCGGGCGGGGCGGGTGGACAAAATGTGAACAAAGTAGAGACGGGTGTACGTCTTAAACACGCGCCATCCGGCATCGTCATTGAGAATACGGAGTCCAGATCTCAGCTTCAAAATAAGGAGAACGCCATCCGCTTGCTGAAATCGCAACTATATGAAATGGAGCTGCGAAAGCGGATGGAGGCACAGACGCTGATCGAAGCCAATAAGAAGAAAATTGAGTGGGGCTCGCAGATTCGCTCCTACGTCATGCAGCCTTACAAATTAGTAAAGGACAATCGTACGGATTATGAGTCGTCTAATGTCCAGGCAGTCATGGATGGCGACATCGACGGATTTATCAAGGCTTTTCTGATGGAGTTTTCGGATCAGGAAAAAAGAGATTGAATTGTTTGGGAATTTTGGTAGATTTGTTACTTCAATCACTAACATCACCAACAATGGAAGAAAAAAATCAGAATTCCCGGAGGAGTTTTATTAAGAAGTCGGCCGTCGCCACTGCTGTGCTGACAATTCCAAACATCATTCCGGCCCACGCTTTTGGCGCTAACGACCGGGTTAATGCAGCTGTTCTTGGGGTAAACGGACGCGGAAAAGATCACATCAAAGGTTTAATGGAACAAAGCAATGTGGAAATCACCACATTCGTGGATCCTGACCTGAACGTAGCCAACCAACGGGCCAAAGAATTTGAGACCAGGTATGGCAAAAAAGTTGCTGTCGTTCAGGATCTTCGCAAAGCCTTTGACGACAAAAATATTCACGTCGTAACGGTTGCTACTCCTAACCACTGGCATTCATTAGCCACCATCTGGGCCTGTCAGGCAGGGAAGGACGTCTACGTTGAGAAACCAGGTTCCCACAACATTTGGGAAGGCCGTAAAATGGTTGAGGCAGCGCACAAATATGACAGAATTGTGCAGCACGGAGTTCAATTAAGAAGTTCTGTCGCTATCCGCGAAGCCATTCAATTGCTGAGAGATGGATATATCGGCAATGTTTACATGGCCCGTGGACTGGTATTCAGAAAAAGAGGTGATATCGGCAACAAACCAAACGAACCGGTACCTGAAGGACTGGATTATGATATCTGGACAGGCCCGGCCCCCAAGCGTCCTTTCACCAGAAATATTGTTCACTACAACTGGCATTGGCACTGGGATTACGGTAATGGCGACGTAGGCAACCAGGGTATCCACGAAACAGACCTTTGCATGTGGGGACTGGATGTCGGTTTGCCCAATAAAATTACCGCCATGGGTGGCAAATTCCTGTTTGACGACTGCAAGGAAACGCCTGAATTGTTATCCTCCGTCTACCATTATCCTGATCAGAAAAAGATCATCCAGTTTGAGGTTCGCCCCTGGTACACCAATGCCGAGGATGGTTCTTCCGTTGGAAATATCTTTTACGGCGACAAAGGATATATGGTTATCAAGGGATACGATACCTATGAAACCTTTCTTGGCGACAAGAAAGAACCAGGCAAGAAAAACAAAGCAGGTGGCGATCACTTCAAAAACTTTATCGATGCGGTGAGGGCTCACGATCCAAAGATGATCCATGCTCCTGTCGAGAGTGCCCATCTTGCTTCGGCCCTTGCGCACCTGGGAAATATCGCTTATCGCACAGGAAGAGTCCTGGAGTTTGATCCTAAGACAGAAAAATTCGTCAAAGATCCTGAGGCAGACAAATACCTGAGCATCAATTATAGGGCACCTTTTATTGTGCCAAATAAAGTATAAAAACTTACCAGGAAGTTAAAAAAGAGCGCTAAGGCGCTCTTTTTTTTGGCCTTCGGTCGTTTGCCCTTCGACAAGGGTCCTTGCTATCCCTCGTTTGCAACGAGGGATTGACGCATTTTTATCCCTCGTTGCAAACGAGGGATAGCAAGATGAAGAGATAGGTTTTCTGAGTATCATAACCGTTTATCAATTAGTTTTTTATATCTTTCCATTTTGAAAAAGTACACCAGGGATTTTTTACCAGGCTCAAGGGAAGATTTCCGGGATTAACAGCGAAGGATCAAAGGTTGTGCGCCTACATTCACCTGGGCTTGTCGACCAAAGAGCTGGCAGGATTAGTCAATATTACACCCGAAAGCGCTGAAATCGGCCGAATCCGGCTACGGAAAAAACTGGGTTTATCCCGCGATGATAACCCGAACTCCTTCCTCCAGACAGTTTGATGTTAGGATATGGTAATTCTAGTGACTTTTATGATATGTTATAAAATAATGTATATTAATATTATAACAGTTAATGATTGGTAATTGAAATAAATGTTAGGTTATATTTCATTATTTTATTTACTGCTTTACAACAAATCGACTTTCTTTGTTTTATAACGAATAACTTAAAAGGATGGAACTGACCAATTACCGTAAACTGACCAATGATGAAATCGGACAGTTAATCTTGCAGGGCTGTTATTGCGAAGACTGGAATCTGATCGATGTAGCTCACGATTTTTTACCCGATAATGTCTGTTTCGCCAAATTCTCCGGAAGCAATAGACTGGGTCGTTTCGAGGAGGAAATAACCTTGTTTGGTGGTGTCAGAATGAAGACTGGCATCTTCCATGCCCACATCCACAATTGCACAGTAGGCAATAATTCTCTTATCAGTGGAGTAAAAAGCTACATTGCAAATTATATTATTGGCAATCAGGTTATTATACATAATCTGGATCAATTGGCGGTTGAAGGCAATACTTCTTTCGGGAATGGTATCCGGGTGAAAGTCATCAACGAGTCTGGCGGAAGGGAAATTCCAATTTACGATCATCTTTCAGCACAAGTTGCCTATATTCTGGCTCTGTACCGTCACCGGATGAAAGCCGTGCATGCCATTGAAAAAATGATAGCCAATTACGTCAATTTTATTTCGGCTTCAGTTGGGACCATCAGCAATGGGGTGCAAATGATCAACTGCGGGACAATCCGCAATGTTAAGATAGGTCCTTACGCAATTATTGAAGGAGTTTCGAAGCTTGAAAATGGCAGCATAAATAGTACTGCTGCAGATCCGGTGAAGGTTGGTCAAGGTGTGATTATGGAGAATTTTATCATCTGTTCCGGTACCATCATCACAGATTCTACCTTGGTATCAAACAGTTTCATTGGGCAGGGTTGCATCCTGGATAAACATTATTCGGCGGTCGAATCGGTTTTCTTTGCCAACTGTCAAGGTTTTCACGGGGAAGCCTGCTCGATTTTTGCCGGTCCGTATACCGTTTCCCATCACAAATCCTCCTTGTTGATCGCCGGACTATTTTCCTTCATGAACGCCGGCAGCGGGTCCAATCAGAGCAACCATCTTTATAAATTAGGGCCGATCCATCAGGGAATTATTGAACGTGGGGCAAAAACTACCAGCGACTCTTACATCCTTTGGCCGTCCAGGATTGGTGCCTTTTCCCTCGTGCTTGGGCGCCATTACCGGCATTCCGATACGACCGACTTTCCATTTTCCTACCTGATTGAGGAGAAGGATGAGAGTCGTCTCATACCAGGAATCAATCTCCAGAGCATTGGTACCATCCGTGACTCGCAGAAATGGCCCAAACGCGATCGCAGAAAAGATACGAATCTGCTCGATTGTATCAACTTCAACCTGTTGAGTCCTTATACCATCCAAAAGATGATCAACGGAAGGGCGATTTTACTTCAACTACTTCATGCATCCGGCGAAACGGCTCCACACTATACCTACAATGGTATGATCATCAAGAATAGTGCGCTGGTACGTGGAATTGAGCTTTACGAAAAGGCCATCTGGAAATTTTTAGGTAACTCAATCATTTCCAGGATTCAAAGGCAAAAGGTTGAATCAACAGAAGATATCAGGGAAGCACTAAAGAAAGATACACCACTTGGCAGTAACTCTAAATGGCTGGATTTAACCGGCATGATTTGTCCTTCGGATGCAGTGGATCATCTGCTCGACTCCATCGAGAAGAAACGAATAAATTCACTTGAAGAGGTTCAATCCGCCATACGGTCGATCCACGAAAATTATTACACCTACGAATGGTCCTGGGCCGCAGATATTTTGACCCGGTTTTATCCAACTCCGGTGAC
The DNA here is from genome assembly GCA_036508555.1 of Prolixibacteraceae bacterium. Lineage (GTDB taxonomy): Bacteria > Bacteroidota > Bacteroidia > Bacteroidales > Prolixibacteraceae > CAINVV01. The sequence continues at coordinate 125,990 of DATCHD010000035.1, read as the reverse complement.
GGAATTTACAACCGAGGATGTGGTAGAAGTGACTAAAAAGTGGATAAAAGCTGTTTTAGATATAGATAATTTATTGTACAACGACGCTAAAAAGGAATTCTCCCTCATCAAACAAACAGGTTTTGGTATCGACGGCGACAAGACTGTACGGCAGTTGGATTTCGATAAGGTCAGGGGAGAGTTCGAGACCCATGCCGAGGTGAGCTCCATCCGGGACCACATGGCCAAAAAGGAGGCTCTGGGTAAAGAAGTGATCGCAAAGATGGAAAAGATACTTCTATTGCAAACAATCAAAAACTAAAATTATGTGCGGAGATTGCTGTACGTCTGGCACTTTCAAAGGTAGTTGGAGCTTTCGGCATTGCTGTCATCTGCAAAGACGAGAAAGATCAGCTGATAGTCGCACGAAGAGGAAGTCCGCTGGTCATTGGCATCGGACAGGAAGAATATTTCGTAGCCTCGGATGCCACTCCGATTATTGGATATACCAATAATGTTATCTATTTAAATGACAATGATATAGCTGTTATCAGAAAGGATGGCCTGACCATAAGGACACTGGAGGATAAGCCTTCTACTTTCAGGATTTCACAGGTCAACCAGTCGATCGGAGAGATTGAGAAGGGTGACTTCGCCCATTTCATGCTCAAAGAGATTTTTGAGCAACCCAAAACAATTGAAGACACGTTCCGGGGACGGATCACTCCTGATAACTCCGCGATTGTACTCGGCGGACTCCTGGATATTTTCCCCAGGATCGTTAAGGCCAAAAGAATTATCCTGATCGGATGCGGTACGTCCTGGCATGCTGCCCTCGTGGGAGAATACCTGATCGAAACCTATGCCAGGGTGCCTGTTGAGGTGGAATATGCTTCCGAGTTCAGGTACCGCAATCCCATCCTGTCGCCCGATGATGTGGTCATAGCCATCAGTCAGAGTGGAGAAACTTCTGATACCTTGGTTGCTTTGCGCATGGCGAAGGAGAAAGGCGCCATCATTTTGGGTGTCTGCAATGTGGTTGGATCCTCGATTGCCCGCGAGACGGATGCCGGGGTTTATACCCATGCAGGAATAGAGATCGGAGTCGCGTCTACCAAGGCATTCACCGCCCAGGTGACTGTCCTGAATCTCTTTGCACTCAAACTGGCCTTTGCCAAAGGAGAGATTACTTCAGAACTTTACGTGAGTCTTATTCAGGAATTACTTGACATACCTGGAAAGATCAGGACCATACTCGCCGGTCATCTGAAGATTAAAGAGATAGCGGCAAAATATAAGGATGCCACTAATGCGCTCTATCTCGGTAGGGGAGCGCTCTTTCCTGTCGCGCTGGAAGGAGCGCTCAAGTTGAAGGAGATCTCCTACATGCATGCCGAAGGGTATGCTGCCGGGGAGATGAAGCATGGACCCATTGCACTGGTCGACGACAACCTCCCGGTAGTGGTAGTATCACCGAAGGATAATTATTATGAAAAAATAGTCAGCAATATTCAGGAGGTGAAGGCCCGGAAGGGTAATATTATCGCGGTAGTGAACGAAGGTGATGATGTGCTGAAGGAGATGGTGAATGATGTTTTCGAAATACCAGAATCCCATCCTGCAGTTACGCCGCTGCTGGCCATCATACCTTTGCAGCTATTTTCTTACTATATTGCAGTAATGCGGGGATGTGATGTGGATCAACCCAGGAACCTCGCGAAATCTGTTACCGTCGAGTAGCCACGAAAGGATCCATTATTTAAAATATTGTAAGACATATATGAAACGATCTTTAGGAATTCTATTGTTCTTTATTCTTATTAATCAGTCATTTGCGCAATCTACTCCATTGATTGCCATCCAAACACAAAAAAGTGAGCTGGTCTATATCGTGGACAAAAATCAGAAGGTGCTACAGGTGTATCTGGGCGAAAGGCTCAAAGAAAACAGTGAATTGACCAAAGCAAGGATTCAGCAACATGAAATGTATGTACCGTTTGGAACGGGTGATTTCTTCGAATCCGCCATACGTGCCACCCACAACGATGGAAACCCATCAATCGAACTGAAATATGTCAAAAATGAAGTGAAGAAACTGGATGATAATGTAACAGAAACCATTATCTATTTGAAAGATATGCAGTATCCCTTTGAGGTTAAAATGCATTTCAAAGCCTATTTCAGGGAGGATGTCATTGAGCAGTGGACAGAAATTACTCACCAGGAAAAGGAACCAATCATCCTCTCCCTCTTCTCTTCGAGTATGCTGCATTTCGATGCAAAGGAATATTGGCTCACACAGTTTCATGGCGACTGGGCCAAAGAAATGCGCATGGAAGAGAGCCGGCTGACATCCGGTATTAAGGTCATCGACAGTAAATTAGGTACAAGGGCTGATCTCCATCAAACGCCTTTCTTTATGCTTTCCCTTAACAAACTGGCGGATGAAAATAGCGGAGAGGTATTGGCTGGCACCTTGGCCTGGACCGGTAATTTTAAGTTCAGCTTTGAATTGGACAACAACAACTCTCTGCGGGTGATATCCGGTATTAATCCTTACGCCTCTGAATACAGGCTTATTCCTGGTAAGGTATTTACCACGCCCTCTTTCGTATTTACTTACAGCAAATCGGGCAAGGAACTGACCAGTCAGAACCTGCAACGCTGGTCGCGAAAATATTCATTGCTCGATGGCGATCAACCCCGCATGACACTGCTCAACAATTGGGAGACCACCTTCTTCGATTTTAATGAAGAGAAATTGAAAGGGATGATCAGTGACACCAAAAAATTGGGCGTTGATCTCTTTTTGCTGGACGATGGTTGGTTTGCCAACAAATATCCCCGGAACAACGACAAATCCTCCCTTGGTGATTGGGAACCCAATAAAACCAAGCTCCCCAACGGAATTGGTGTTTTGGTTAAAGAGGCTGAAAAGCAAGGTGTAAAATTCGGTATCTGGATTGAACCCGAAATGGTGAATCCCAAGAGCGAATTGTATGAAAAGCATCCGGATTGGATCATCAGATTGCCCAACCGCCCGGAAGACTATTCCCGCAATCAGTTGGTTCTTGACTTGCCGAATCCCAAAGTTCAGGATTTTGTCTTTGGCGTACTGGACAATCTCATGACCCAGAATCCTGGAATAGCCTACATCAAATGGGATTGCAACCGTCCAATGACCAGCTCTTACTCTCCCTATCTAAAGGACAATCAATCTGCTATTTACATTGATTATGTTCAGGCATGGTACAATGTGCTGGACCGCGTTCGCGCTAAATATCCGCATCTGCCCATCATGCTTTGTTCGGGTGGCGGTGGTAGGATTGACTACCGTGGATTAAAATATTTCACTGAATTCTGGGCCAGCGACAACACTGATCCGTTAGAAAGGGTCTATATCCAATGGGGTTATTCTTACTATATGCCTGCCATTGCAACCTGTAATCACATCACCTCCTGGGGTAAACAATCAATCAAATTCAGGACTGATGTGGCCATGATGGGAAAAATGGGATACGATATTCAGCTGGCCCATCTCAATGAGAAAGAGTTGAAATTCAGTCAGGATGCTATTGTTAACTACAAGAAAATTAGTGATATAATCTGGTACGGAAACTTATATCGACTCGCTTCGCCTTACGAAGGGAACAGGGCAGTGGTCCAATTTTCCAATGAGGCCAAAACCAGGGCTGTCTTGTTCAGTTATAACCTGAATACCCGATACCGGGAAGCATTCAACCTGGTAAAATTGCGCGGACTGGATGAGGCAAAAAACTACAAAATTGAGGAGATCAATCTGTTTCCGGATACCAAATCAAGGTTTCAGTTTCAGGGCAAAACTTTCAGCGGGGATTACCTGATGAAAATGGGGTTAAATGTTTCAGGTTCTGAGGCATTATCGAGCTATGTATTAGAAATTACGCAGATTTAAAGCCATCGGCAATTGTAAAATTAAAATTGAATTTTAGTTAGTTTTTGACGGAAGGATACCACTACCGGACATAAGTCCCTCATTTCCACATATATCCGCCCGAGACGGCGTGGATGCGGGAACCGAAAACAGATATCCCGGGTTTGATTCTTAACACTATTTCAGGTGGTGGTCGTGTCGCTTTTATGCCAGCCGATATTGACAGGCAGTTTGGGCGATACAACCTTCCTGATCATGGCAACCTGCTGGATAACCTTATTCGTTGGGCAGCAAAAGACGACGTTCCGCTGGCTGTTGAGTACGCGGGGCTGATTGATTGCAATTTGTATCAGCAAAAAGGGCTATTGATTTTGCATCTGGTCAACCTGACCAGTTCCGGAACATGGCGACAGCCTGTGGCCGAGTATATTCCAATCGGGCCGGCCAAAATTCGGGTTAAATTACCAGAGGATGTAAATGGCAAGAATCTGCAGTTGCTGGTATCCGGACAAAAGATTTCGGGTACCGTGGAAAAGGGATGGATATCCTTCACAATCAACTCAATCATTGATCATGAAGTTGTGGTTTTAACTTGATCATTTTTTATGGTTTGGTTCTGGTAAGGCATCTATTTGTTTAGTGTTCAAGGGTGTTACAATACTTTTGCCAATGTTGGCTTCAATCTCTTTGCGGGTATTGTCCACTAATGATTATTGGAAGTGTTTTCTCATTCTAATAAGATACTGACTATCTTGAAAATGGAAAAACAGAGCCCAAAGTTTCCACGTTTTATCGTATAGCCAACGCATTGGGCCTGTCGGTAGAACTAACTCAGGCTGGGGTGGGTTTATGGTTTTGTCTTAACCGAGGAAATGACTAATTTTGTTTTATTAAAATTGAAATATTTTTTAATAAAAACGATTAACTATGCTTACAAAGGATAAAGTAAATAGGACGATCAAGACCCTACCGGATTCATTTACAATTGATGAATTAATTGATCAATTGATTTTTATGGAGAAAGTAGAAGAAGGATATCAACAATCAGAGGCAGGCAAGGTAATTTCAAATGAGGATGTTAAAATAATGATTGATAAATGGTCTTAATAATAGACAATTACAGGATTATTTACCGAATAAAAAGTGATGTTCAGGTTGACATATTAAGGGTTTATCATTCAGCCGGACTTCTAAATCAGGATACATTGAAACAATAAGGTCAATAAGGTTTATTTGCGGTGGTTTTCATGTGGGCTACTAAGGTTAAAGGATGGAAATAAGGTTTTTATATGCAACATCTCTAAATTCCGTAACCATCATTCAATTATCTCGTAAAAGTGATTGCTAATACTTGAAAATATGGACAATAATCAACCTCAAAAATCCCGTCGCAGATTTCTCAAAACAACCGCGCTGGTAGCCGCCGGAACTTCAGTGGCTCCCTATCTTTTCGCGTCAGAAGCTCCCGCACATCCCGCTGCCCTGATGAAGAGAACATTTGGCCGCATCGGTTTCAATGTAACTACGCTTGGTCTCGGTGGCCAGGCTGCTCTGCAATGGACACCTGAAAATACGGATCCGGTAGCGATCATAGAAAAGGCATATAATCTTGGAATAAATTATTTTGATACTTCCAATGTGTATGGTCCCAGTCAGCTGAATTATGGAAAGGCATTCACCAGGCTTGGTTTGGTGCCGGGAAAACAGAATTATGTTTCATCCAAACGTAAGGCCATCTTTCTGACTTCCAAAACTATGCTGCGTTTTGGGAAAGGCGGCGACGGCAGTCCGGTTGTTGGGAACTCCAACGGTCCGGCCGGTTCCAAAGCTTTGGACGATGTCAGACGTTCGCTCTCACAGATTTTCGGTGATGGTTCAGGAAGTTATCCTAAAGAAGCATGGCTGGATATGGTGCTGATTCACAATCTCAACAAGATGGAGGAGGTAGATGCACTTTACGAAGGATACGACAATCCTGACCCTAAAGCTTCAACCATTGGTGCGTTGGCAGCGCTCAGGGATGTTCGTGACGGTAGCAACCGCACCGGACTCAATCCGAAGAATGAAAAATTAATCCGGCATGTGGGCTTCTCCGGACACAACGATACCGCGGTAATGATGGAGATGATTCAACGCGACAGCCAGGATCTACTGGATGGTATGCTGGTGGCTATTAATGCCAACGACCAGCTCAATTTCAACATGCAGCACAATGTTATTCCAGTTGCTGCAGCCAAGAATATGGGTATCATTGCCATGAAAGTCTTTGCCGATGGAGCCATGTACTCCAAGAAGGCAGAGTGGTCAAACAAGGTATCTCATGTGGTGCTGGAGGTCGGAAGCAAGGAGTTACCTGCCGATCAGCTGATAAAATATTCGTTAAGTACACCGGGGATTCATACCGCCATCATTGGAATAGGTAAGATTAGTGATGATCCTGCTCAGTGCCAGCTCACCTTCAACCTGAAGCATGCACAGGTTAAACCGGAGGAGGTGCTGGAAAATCAACGCAAAAACATTGAACATCTGGCCGCAAAGTCCAAAGAAGGCAAGACCAACTATTTTCAGAAGGCTTACCAGGATTTGACACCTCCGCGTGAAGTGAAAGTTTCCGTCAATGGGATGAGTGCCGTGGTTACCTGGCTTACTGCCTTTGCTGGTGATGCGGCGATCGACCGGTATGAAATCTGGCAGGAGAACAAGAAATTAGCGTCTATTCCTTTCAAACCGCAAACGACCAAGACTCCGTATCAATTTGAAGTAAAAAAACACCAGAGTGGTAAAAACTACACTGTCAAGGTAATCGACAAGAAGAACAGAATAGCTGAAGCCAAGGCTTAAGTAGTTATTTAAAGGCATCGAATTCGACGCCTTTGAAAGTCCTGTTGTGTAATTGTACTGATGTTCCATCACTTCTTTGGTATCCGCTTTGAAACCTGACGGCAGGCCACGAGGTGGTTTATTCCTCGTTAATTGTCAGCACTTTTGATAATCCAATTTTAACCTCATCCATTGTTGCATCATCAACTTGTCCGGGCTTAAGAACAAAACGCTGTTCAGAGACTGATCTGATTTGAAAGCAATCAGCAACTGAAACTTTAGTCAAGCCATTTTTACTATTGGGTTTCAATTTAATCATCCAGGGAGCAACTTCATATCTGTCTTTCCAGTCCGTAATTGGCACAATTATTTTCAAAGGTAATTTGCCAAGTGAATTGTCACTTACAACTATAACCGGTCTAGTCTTTTTTATCTCTGCTCCAATCGTTGGATCAAGATTTATTTTCCAAATCTCACCTTGCTTCATAAAAGTCTTCAAAATCCAGCTTCGTAAGAGCTGTAAGTTCAGAATCTGTCTTATAATCTGATGATAATAAATTTGCTGCTTTTACCATTTGATTATTGTCTTCATGTTTCCTTAGCGTATAAATAGTTTTCTCGATCACTAAAATTCGCTTTTGAACAGGCAATCGTTCAATTTCTTTTATCAATTCAGAAGTTTTCATTTTCAATCAATTTTGATGTCGCAAATTACAAATTCTTAATCCATTATTTTCGTCTCTTGAAATGATCTCTGAAAGCGCTTTATTAGTTTGTCCGTATGGTGAATTGGTTAGCTACCATTCCTCTATTAACAACTACTACTCTTTATCTTCCAGTCCACTTTGAGATCCAACTCACATAACACCTGTCGGTATAATCAGTGTCTGTTGCAATTTTGTTGTCACTTGAATCAAAAACAAACAAATCCAAATCAGTATCACTGTCTCCTACTACACCAATTTCAGCCAATTCTCCTTCAATGAAATTCATTGTGTAAGTAAGCGTACTATTTGCCGGAACCAGATCGGCTCTTTCCGCAGGTCCACCAACCCTGCCCCGCCGAGGTTTCGGCTGACTTATGAGAAACTAGAGGATAAGGTGATGAACATTCGTTTCGAGATGGCGATGCCCGGTGTGCAGGATGATTTTAAGATGTATTTGGAAGGGAAAAACCGGAAGACGAAAGAGTTGGCGGATATGACGCCTTGAGACACAACGCTTCGCGCGTTTGAAATGTTTGTCCTTCGGCCGTTTGCGATACGCACGTTGACCCTTCGACAGGCTCAGGGACCGGATCTCCTCCGGTCCATCCTGTCTACCTTCGTTCTAGTTTTGCTAACTTGGATTCAGCATGACGCATGACGCTGGATGTTTAAAGCTTAACACTCGTCTACTTCCCTTTTATTACCAGAAATCGTTTCACAAAATTGATGAGCGTCGGGGCACTCGCTGAGCTATGATCCAGCCCGGCCATCGGAATATAAGTTACCGGCAATGTTTTATCCAGATTCATCAGGTCATTGTAAAGCGTCGAACTCATCAACGGCGGGACATCGGTGTCCGACTGACCATGTGCAAGAATCAGTGGGGTCTTAATCTTCCAGGCGGAAACACTGCTGGCAGCCAGTGCGTCCTTCAAACCCTGGAATTTTGCATTGGTTTTCCAGGTGGTCCTGAATTCAGTGGTAAATAATTGCGTTATATTGGTGGACAGCTGTGCATTAATGGCGCTTCCACTATTGAGTCCGTTGAAAAGTCCGTCAATTCGTGAAGCATAAGGTTCATTGAAAATGTCGGCATACGCATTGGTAAAACTGCCGACCGACTTGAAACCCTTCATGATATAGGCGATATAATAGGGTTGAGGGTAAGTCGTTGCCGTGACGACGGCATCCGTGATCTGAGTGAGGTTATAAGGCCCGGCTCCGCACCCCCACGGCTTTCAGGTTGAATTCGCCGCTGTAGCTGGTTTCTATGGACTTTTGCAGTTGGAGAGTAGCCAAGCCTCCCTGCGAGTAACCCATGATATAAAGATCGGATGAAAGTTTAAACGCCAGATCCGTTTTGGCGCTCATCTCTTTCACGGCCCGGAACATATCAAGAATCGGGTTAACCGTCGCATCGAGGACCAGATAAGGATGAAAAACCTCTGTCGACGAGCCGAATCCGAGGTAATCGGGCATCAAAACCACAAATCCGGTTGTCGCGAATCCGTTGATTAAAAGTGGAATATAACTGTAGGCATTAAGTGAAGGGGCGTCGGCATATAACGTATTTGTGCCATTCTGAAAACTGAGGATTGGGTAGGTGGCACCACCATCTGGTATGGTGACAAGACCCGAGGCGACCAGTTTTTTTGTTCCCAGGGTAGTGTTATAGGTAATCGAATACACTTTGGCCCCATTCTTCACATAAGGTAGAATAGCGGCCATGTCCGGATAGAGGTATTGAGCAGGACTGTATAGGATATTGATGTCGGAAGCAGTCATGGACCGTACAACATTATAGCTGACCAGGTATTTGTCTTTTGGAACCTCGACCGGTATTTCTTCTGTCTTCAGATCGGATTTACAGTTAGAAACAAGTACCGAAACAAAGAGCAGGAAGGCGAAAAAGTAAAAATTACGTACCATCTTTAAAATGAAAAGAAATTAAACCAATTTATAATTTTTCTCCAGAGTTTCAGTAACCTGACTCTTGATTAGTGAATTCAGCTCTTCCGGTGTCTTACCCGCCGGATCGACCGGGGGCAAAAAGCTGACAATTATTTTTGATCCGGACTTGATTTTCTTCTTTCCGGACGACATCGCCTCGTACGACCCGGTAATCGCTACCGGTACAACAGGAATATTCAGCTCTGTGCTGAGGATCGCATAGGTCTTTTTAAAGTCTCCAAGCTCGCCAGTCTTAGTCCTGGTCCCTTCCGGGAAGATCAAAATCTTTTTCCCCTGTTTCACGACTTCAGCCATCTTGTGGATAGATTCTTTCAGCTCTTTGCTCAGATCCATGACAATAATATTGGTGTGCCGGGCAAGATACTGGCGCATACGACCCTTTACATGTTCTTTTTTTGTATAAGAGAAAGTTCCGTCAAGAGTTTTTTTGTCAAGACACGACAAAACCAGAAAAGCATCAAGCTTGGTCTGGTGGTTAGGGGCAATAAAACAGGGTCCTTCCGGGATGTTCTCAATGCCGGTGACGGTATATTTGAAAAAGAGACTGAAAAATCGGCGGACAGATGAGACGATGAATTTTAGCAGGAAGGAGGATTTTGGCAGTTCCACCGCAGCATTTTCCTTCAGATTACCTGACCACGATGTGCTTTCCAGCTTGTGATACAACTTGTTCGCGCCAATGTATTCCGCAATCTTTTCAATGGAAGAGAATTTAAGCAGCTGGTCCTCATCAATCTTTATTCCAAATGTCTGTTCCATCCAATCGATCATGCTCATTTTGCCCATCGAATCCATGGCAATATCAAAAACAAGGTGATCGTCGGGCGAGACATCCAGGTCTACTTGGCTCTCAATGAATGTTTTAACGGCATGGTATTCGACACTGTCAGGATCCACAGAAGTCTTCTTCTTGCTTTCAGTATCCTGAATCAGCTCCTCAAGTTTAAAACGCTGCAACTTGGAAAGCCTTGTCCGAGGAAGATCCGTTTTCACCAGCGTAAACTGCATGATCCGTTTGTAGGAACTCAACTCTGTATTAAAAGGAGCAATCACCTGATCCCGGAAATATTGATTGATATCCGTGATGCCTTCGTCTGCCAGAAACTTGTATTCGGGTACAATAGCCGCGTGCAGCATCTCCTTGTGCATAAAAACACCTGCCTCCTTAATCGCTTTGGAGAAGAATTCCAGTTTCTGCTCTATCTCTACCGGATTGATATTCTTACCGTTAGGGAGTACGATGATCTCTTTTTTCCTTCCGGTGATGTAGAGGAATCCATCCTTGTCGAACCTTCCAAGGTCGCCTGTGTACAGCCAACCGTCTTTCAAAACATCTGCCGTTTCCTCAGGACGGTTGTAGTAACCTTTCATCACGTTGGGACCCTTGGCTACGATCTCTCCATCTCTGATCTCGACTATCATCCCCGGAAGGGCCTCACCAGTCGAACCGATTTTTACCCTTCCCGGCCGGGGAAAAGTGATCATTGGAGCGGCTTCCGTCATGCCGAATCCTTCGAGAATATCAAAACCAAGGGCATAAAAGAAAGTTCCTACCTCCTTGTTCAGGGCCGCGCCACCTGCAATCATGAACTTTAGATGTCCTCCGAGACCGACATGTACCTTCTTGAAAAGGGTCTTGCCAAGTTTTCGGCTCTTTGTCAGGTAAACCAGCTTTAAAAACATTCGCGCCACCAGACTCTTGTTGATTTTAGCCATCAATCCGCGGTAGATCAATTCGTACAATCTGGGTACCCCTAAAAACACGGTTACAGCATTGTCTGCCAGAGTTTTCATCAGGTCGGAAGATTGCATCGAAGGAGATACGACGGTTGTTCCTCCTGAATAAAATGTGACCATCATGGAACCCACAAGCGGGAAAATATGGTGGAGCGGGAGTAGTATAAGCACCTGGCTTTCGCTGTGGTAAATTTTTGCCTCCACGATAGCTACCATGTTGGCCCGGATGTTGGCAAAAGAAAGCATAACTCCCTTCGGACTTCCTGTTGTGCCTGATGTGTAGATAATTACCGCTGTTGTTTCAGGATCTTCCGGTCCGATCCAGCTGGTTGGATTCTGATCGTGTACCGGCGGATGATTTTCAAAGATGATGACTTCAGGCGCAAATTTAGTTTTTTGCCTGACCTTGGAATAAGAAACCTGCATCGCCTCGCTGATGAAAACCAGCTCAGGCCGGCAATCATTCAGAATATAGGAAACATCCTCAGCGGATGCCGTAAAATCGATGGGAACTACGATACAGTTATTTTGTAAGGCCGCATAGAAAGCGAAGAACCATTCCACCCTGTTTTCGGCATAAATGGCGACGTTAGTGTAACCTTTTGTATCAAAAAGCAGTGCATATTGCTGAATGTGTTGTAAAAGTTGGTTGTAGGTGAAATCTCCTTGCACGGAAATTATAGACTTCTTATCAGGGTTGTTTCTGCAAATAATTGATTCAATCATTGTTAGTTGATTTCTTTAGAGAATCGTTTGTCCTTTTGGTTTAGACAAAGTAATAAATTATTGGATTGATTACCAAAAACCAGAAGTGGTAAAATCATGCGCAGACTATTAAAATCAAGGGCGCTTGGACTTCCGGATGGTGATTTGAGTACAATGGAAGAATAAATTTAGTAACTTTGGTTATCCTGACGGGGTAACCAAAGTTTTTTTTATGGCATTGAGCAGCAATCAGCAGACCTTGATAAATAGGTGTATCGAGTTCGTTAAATCAGAGTTGTCTGACGGCGAAAAGGGCCACGACTGGTGGCATATTAAGCGAGTATGGCAGACAGCAAAGCTGATAGCCCAAAAAGAACCGGTCGACCAGTTGATTGTCGAACTTGCGGCACTGCTTCATGATATTGCGGATTCTAAATTCCATGCCGGCGACGAAGAAATCGGTCCGTCAAAAGCTGCAAAATTTCTCTCCTCCATAAATGTCCAAGCTGATATTATAGAACATGTTGTTCAAATTATCCGTCATATCTCATTTAAAGGCGGCAATCATCTTTCGGAATTTTCTTCTCCCGAACTGGCTGTAGTTCAGGATGCCGACAGACTCGATGCCATGGGTGCGATCGGTATCGCAAGGGCCTTCCATTACGGAGGATTCAAAAACCGGCTGCTCTTTCATCCGGATATCAAGCCCAATCTGAGAATGACCAAAGAAGAATATAAGAAGAGCGATGCCCCGACGATCAACCATTTCTATGAAAAATTGCTGCTCTTAAAAGATCGAATGAATACCCCTACCGGGAAAGCGCTGGCTGTCAAAAGACATGCCTTCATGGTACAATTTCTTGAAGAATTCGATCAGGAATGGAATAGTGTAATTTGATAATTCAGGTGTTTATTTATGAACAATTTACGAAGCGTATTCGGTCCTTTTTTTGGTAGGATCACGAAATTTTTTCATGAGCGAAGCTTGCCTTTATCCTTTATCGGCGACAACAGCAAAATGGTGCTGCAAGGACTTTTTACGATCTTCTCCATAGGTATCGGAATATGGTTTTTTAACCAGGAAAAGTCCGAACTGGTTGAAATCAACCACCTGCTTCGTTCTGCTGGTTGGCAACTTGTCCTGCTGGGATTAACTTTGACAGCCTTGTATATTGTGATTCAAGGTTATATGTATGTCGCCTCCTTTGCCACTTTTCGTCACAAAATACCGCTTAGACTGGCTATCACCCTCTTCCTTAAAAGGAACTTTATCAGTGTATTCCTACCCGCAGGCGGGGTCTCTTCGCTTGTTTTTTTCACTTCCGATATTGAAAAGAGAGGAATAACCAAATCGCACATTCATTTTGCCTCCACGATCTATGGATTCGTAGGTATTCTCTCCGTTGTGCTGGTGGCCATACCGGCCTTTATTTACGCGGTTGCTGATGGCAGCATCGGACAGGGTGAATGGATTGGACTATTTTCATTGATTATCTTGCTTGGATCGCTTTATATCGCCTACCGTTCCTTCTTGAAAAAGGGACCTTTTTATCTGTGGCTGATCAGATTTTTCCCTTCTCTGGAAGAGCTGATTGCTGAACTGGATGATGCCCGTCTGGATAAGATCCAGCTCCTGAAGACGCTGGTTATATCGATTTTTATTGAATTCATTGGTATTGCGCATCTTTATGTAGCCATGATGGCCCTTCATGTGCAGCCATCGCTTTTTGCGGCTTTCCTTGGTTACATTATTTCTGTCATATTCCTGATCATCTCGCCATTCCTGAGAGGACTCGGACCCATCGAAATATCAATGGTTTTCGTACTGGCCAAGTATGGATTCTCAAATGTCGAGGCTATCGCTATTACTTTTTTATACCGGTTCTTTGAGTTCTGGATGCCGCTGCTTTCGGGTGCAGTTACCTTTCTTTTGAAGATCAATAAGCTGATAATGAGAATTATACCTGCTTTACTTCTCTTCGCTCTCGGAATTGTTAACATTATTTCGGTACTGACACCGGCCATTCGCGAACGGGTACATTGGCTCAAAAATTTTATTCCGGTTGATGCCATCGTGGTTTCCAATTATTTTGTACTGGTTTTGGGGTTGATCCTCCTGGTTACTGCCTCCTTTATGCTAAGAGGATTGCGTTCTGCCTGGTATCTTGCTGTATTTCTTACTGTTGTATCTTTCTTTGGGAATCTTTTCAAAGCAGCAGATTACGAAGAAGCACTCATCGCCCTCTTCGTGCTCGGAGTGCTAATATATACAAGGAAAGACTATTATGTTAAAAACAACCCAAGACTCAGGACAGTCGGTATTCAGACTGCCGTTTTGAGCATTCTGGCCGTGATGCTGTACAGCGTAATCGGGTTCTATTACCTTGATAAAAAGCACTTTAATATCGATTTCAGCCTCTGGCAATCGTTCAGATATGCCTTACAGAACTATTTCCTGGTTGGAAGTAGTGAACTGATTCCCGTTGATAGATTTGCTTCCAGGTTCATTCTTTCCATCAACGTCAGTGGTTTCCTCTCCCTGGCATTCCTGTTTTATACCCTGATTCGTCCCTATATTCTGAAAAATACTCCTACAAAGGAAGAATTGGAACGTCCCAATCAACTCCTCAGACAGTTTGGCCATTCAAGCCTGGATTATTTCAAGACTTACCAGGATAAGATGGTTTTTGAACCGGAGGGTCTGGAGGCCTTTGTTTCTTATAGAATTGCCGGAAATTATGCCGTCGTTCTGGAAAACCCTGTTGCCGAAAATGCTGAGAGTCTTAAAGAGTGTATTCGACTTTTCGATCGTTTCTGTTATGAGAATGGTCTGAAGAGTTTCTATTACAGGGTGCCGGAAGATTCCTTGCCTGTCTATAAAAGTCTGAAAAAGAAATCCATGTTTTTGGGCCAGGAGGGTGTTGTCGACCTGAATTTGTTCTCCCTCGAAGGAGGAGCCCGAAAATCGATCCGCAACGCCATATCCAAAGTAAAAGACCGCGGTTATACCGTTAAATTTCATTTTCCACCGATCAAAGACGGTCAGCTTCAGAAAGTTAAGTCCGTTTCGGACGACTGGCTGTATGATACCGGCAGAAGCGAGATCATCTTCTCACAGGGAATGTTTGATTGGGAGGAACTGAAGCAACAAACGCTGATAACCGTCGAAAATTCTGAGGAGAGAGTGGTCGCATTCCTGAATATTATTCCTGATTATGCAAAGGGTGAATCTACTTATGATCTTTTGCGTAAAACCAAAGACGCGCCCAATGGGGTGATGGATTTTATTCTGATTGAAATGTTCAATTACCTTAAATCGGAGGGCTTCGAAACGGTCAATCTTGGATTTGCTCCAATGTCCGGATTGAAAGACCCTACAAAATTTTCGGAGAAATCTATGAAGTTTGCCTACGAAAAGATCAGAAATTTCGCACATTACAAAGGAATGAGGGAGTATAAAGAAAAATTTGCCACGATCTGGTACAACAAGTATTTGATTTACGATCATGATTACGATTTAATGCAACTGCCCAGGGCATTGT
This sequence comes from Prolixibacteraceae bacterium, assembly GCA_036508555.1. Lineage (GTDB taxonomy): Bacteria > Bacteroidota > Bacteroidia > Bacteroidales > Prolixibacteraceae > CAINVV01. The sequence goes on along the minus strand of DATCHD010000035.1, from coordinate 110,616 downwards.
CAAAAGTAATTGAACCATGAGAGTTATCGGGCTTGTTTTCCTTTTCTCCTGGCAAATAATGTATTCAAAACCATCTTACCAGGATAATCCTACCGGGGACCTGCCATTGCATGTACTTGAAACCGCTGTGCAATCAAATCTTCCAGTATTCGTTTTCATATCTGGCGACGGTGGATGGAACAAGTTCAATGAATCACTGTGTACTTATTTGACTCAGCATGGCATACCAGTGGTAGCACTCGACTCTCAGAAATATTTCTGGAAAATCAAGACACCGGATCAGACTGCCAGCGATATGATCAGAGTAATAGAGACCTATCAGAAATTGTGGAAACGGGACAAATTTGTCCTGGCAGGTTACTCTTTCGGTGCCAGCATCGTTCCCTTCCTTGCAAATCGCCTTCCTCAAAATGTCAAAAACAACCTTGTTTCTATCATTTTAATTACACCCGATAAGAGAGGCGAGTTTGAAATAAATTTGTCCGATATGCTGAATCTGGGACTATCGAAAGGGAAATACGATGTATTGCAGGAGATTCAACAGGGCGACAGCAAAAAATACCTGGTTATTTTCAGCAGCGATGAAAGCGAAAATACTCGTCAGGCTTTTCAACAGGCAGGTTTAAAAACGGAAATCCTTCAGGGAAATCATCATTTTGACAATGGGTATGATGCTGTGGCGGAAAGAATTGTGGAGGAGGAAAAAAAATGATGTCTACTCCTACCTATAAAGAGATCTGGCAGATTGCCGGACCGCTCATGCTGAGCCTTTTGGCACAAAACATTGTGGGAGTGACTGATACTGCCTTCCTGGGAAGGGTAGGAGAGATCGAATTGGGCGCTTCTGCCATCGGCGGAGTCTTCTACCTGATCATGTTTATGGTTACTTTTGGATTCGCTACCGGGGTTCAGATATTGGTAGCCAGGAGACACGGAGAAAAGAATTATACGGCTATCGGCCGGATTTTTGACAATAGTTTTTACTTCATCGGACTATTCTCAATTACCATTTCGGCGGTCGTTTTCTTCTTCGGTCCTTCGTTTCTAAAACTTTTCCTGACCTCTGATGCAATATGTCAGGCAAGTTCGGTCTTCTTAAAATACCGGGTATTGGGTCTGTTTTTTGCCTCTTCGGCAATGCTCTTCCGTTCTTTTTACACGGGAATTTCTTTTACAAAATACCTTTCTATCAGTGCCGCCATCATGGCAGTACTGAATATCCTACTTGATTACCTGTTGATTTTCGGTCACGCCGGATTCCCAAAACTCGGAATTCAGGGAGCCGCCATTGCATCCGCTATTTCAGAGGCTGCGGCCTTACTCTTCTTTGTTATCATCACCTGGGATAATCACCGGCTCAAAAAGTTTAAGTTGTTCAGACTGGTTAAACCAGATCTCACTATAATTAAGAAGACGCTTGAAACCTCCATTTTTGTGATGATTCAGTACATCCTATCATTTGGAAGCTGGTTTGTGTTTTTTATGATTGTCGAAAAAATGGGCGAACGCCCACTGGCAGTGTCAAACATCGTCCGATCCATCTATATTTTCTTGATGATCCCCGGATGGGCGCTTGGATCGGTTACCAGTACGCTGGTCAGCGGTGCGATGGGGGAAGGGAAACCGGAAAATGTCATGCCAATTATTTACAAAATTGTAAAATTCAGCTTTCTTTCACTCGCCGGAATAATATTGATAGCCTTATTGTTCCCCACACAGGCTATTGCGGTCTATACCAATAATGCTGCCCTTGCGGAAGCAACCAGGCCCTCCTATTATATCATTCTGGGCGCATTGGCAATTTTCTCAATCAACAGCATTTTCTTCAGCGGAGTTCTTGGTACGGCCAACACAAAGACTACCTTACTGATCGAAGCCATTACCCTGGCGGCCTATCTGGGCTTTACCTGGCTGATGGCAGTTTACTTTAAACTGAATATTGAATGGGTGTGGATGGCGGAATATGTTTATTTCATGCTGACTGGTATGCTTTCCCTCTGGTACCTGAGGAATGGAAACTGGAGGGCCAAAATTATTTAGCCTGGATGCCTGGCATCAGAAGTGCAAAAAGCATCGGAAGAGATATCGTGGTAACCGCAGTGGATAAGGTATCTGATCTGATTTCAGGGTATCATATATTTTTTCAGGGAGTCAGGAATCAGATGGTTTCCCTTTGTCGCATAAAGGTTTTTCGCCTTGAAATTCATAAACTGTCTTTGAAGCTGTCTGAGTAATTCGGGATTATTTTCCGGTTCGATATTCAAATCAGGAAAAACCTTGTAAAGGGTTGTCCCGGCTACGAAATGGGTTCCACTGATGTAATCTGTCAATTCACCGGTGTTGCGTTTTAACGGGTAAGAATAGCGATTTCTAAACCCGGTGATGGTGTCAAGCCCGTGCCCAATCCAGGAGGTGACTCCGGGCAGCCGGATGTTCATTCTATCCTTCAGCAAAGCAAGTAGCGAAGGTGTGACATCGAAATGGGTCACCACGGAAGAAAACTTTTGACCCTGTTTCAGAAGTGGAGAATAAATGACCAGCGGAACATGAAACCTGTCGAGTAGGGTATTGATTGGGATTTCAGGCATCCGGTGGTCTCCGGTGATCACGAAAATGGTGTTTTCGAAGCTTTTTAGCTTGCTGAATTCCTGGAAGAAATATTTGAGCGCATCATCAAAATAAAGGAGGGTAGCGAACTGTGCACGATACTGACGGTTAAACTGTTTTTGTTTTTCAGTGAGCCGGATGGTGTTCATTCTTTTTTCGAACAGTTCGTCGTAGTGCTGCTGGTCCGGGACGAGAAACGGATTGTGCATTGCGATGGTTAGAACCACATCAACACATTGACCGGTCTCCTTGGATTTCAGATCGTTTAGGTATTTTCTGAAAATTTCACGATCGCCATATCCCCACGAAAAGCCCTGACTGCTGGCCGGAAGCAATTGATATTCCCCACCGAACTCCTTCTCTCCGATTATCTTATCAATTCCCTGATGCTGCATGAAATTTTCCATCTGATCGAATCCCGGATCCCCGCCATAATAGAAGGAAGTAGTGTACCCGGCACGGTTCTTCAAAAGACTCAGCAGACTAAGATGGTCTGGCATCTTTTCGCCCAGGTTGTTAAATCCTTTTTCACCGAAAGGAAGAGATGCCAGTAATGAAGGAAGGACGCTAAATGTTCTGCCTGAGGTGCTTAAACAATTTTCCCAGTATAGGCTCTTGCTCATCAGGGAGTCCAGGAACGGGGTAAAACTGCCAAGAAGGGCTCTCTTTCCGGAATAGGCACGGCCCAGACTCTCGACGATGATAAAGACTATTGAAGGCGGCTGCGACCAGGATTTAAAGTAGGGTCCGAGTACTTCCGGTGTATTCTCCACGTGCAAAAAGGGATATTCGCGGCTAATATAGGTAATCGGTTTGCCGAGATTCTGCAGGATATCTTCCGTGACATCTGAATCTTGGTTTAATTCAAAGTATTCCGGGATATTTTTCTGATGGTAATATTCCTGCAGATTCTCACTGAAGAGGTTGAATTTATTGGAAGTAATATTTTTCCTGAATTCATCCTTGAATTCGGTGGGATAAGGATTGATCGTATTGAAAGGCAGCAAGGTAAAGAAGATTGCCAGTATCACGAGCGTTGAGACAAAAGATGATGTTTTTTTGACTGATAACTTGAAAAACGCGTAAATGGTTGCTGCCAGGAAGGTGAAAAATGGCACGAGAGAATATGGGTTCACCTCGCCTGAGGTCTGAACTGTATGTTTGATTTCATTGAAAGAATAACCAAAAATATCTGAGCCGAGTGGTATCCTGGTAGTGGAAAAATAATGAAGCAACGCGACATCAATCAGAACTACCGTAATCGAAAGGGCGGCATAAAAAATCCTGGCTGCCCTCTGGTTATAATGGTCTATCAAGAGGAAAGGCAGGAGTAAATACACGGAAAGCCGGAGCGAAAGCATCAGATCAAAACGAATCCCGAAGATTAGATCCAGGGAACTTTCTGAAGGGTAACCCCCCTTCCCAGCGATAAACAATATTTCATAAACCCTTACCAGGATAACCAGTCCGGTAGTTATCAGGCTCAGTGTCGCATAGCGTTTAAGGGACTGACGGATCAGATATCTGAGAGGCGGAGTAAATTCCATACAAGCTCAAAAGTATAAATTAATCACGCATTTTCGGTTAATTAAGTTTGAAAGGATTAACTTTGCACTCTGATTTTTGCAATTAGTTAGTGTGCTATGAATGAGAAAGATATAAAATTACTCTCTGAATTTCCTTCCATATCTTCGGCTGCCTGGGAAGAACAAATCAACATCGACCTTAAGGGAAAGGACTACGAGAAGAGCCTGATCTGGAAAACCAGCGAAGGGTTCAATGTGCGTCCTTACTACCGGGCTGAGAACATTAAAGGATTGGATTTTCCGGAGAGTGTGCCTGGACAATTTCCATACGTTCGCGGGAAAAGTGCCTCGGGAAACAATTGGCTGGTGAGGCAGGATATTGTTGTGAACGATCCGGTTTCAGCCAATAAAAAAGCGTTGGATGTACTGAATAAAGGTGTTACATCGCTCGGCTTTGTCTTCAAAGAGTGCGGGAAAGTGAGCCTTGAATATCTGAGAAAATTGCTCCTGGATATTCATCCGGAGGCTGTTGAAATCAATTTTGTCTTGTGCTGCAAATACGTGGATTTTTTCGATACCCTTCTCAAATACCTTGAAGAGCTCAAGGCAGATCCTTCCTCTTTTCGGATGTCACTTAACCACGATCCGATAGGCAGGTTTACCCTTCGCGGAAAATTCTGCCAGGGTGAGGAGGAGGCCTTCAGTAAGTTAATGACGATGATCGAAACAGGAGCAAAATATCCTCATCTGCACCAGCTGGCTGTTAACGGCATCCATTTCAACAACGCCGGTGCCTCCATTGTTCAGGAACTTGGTTTTTCATTGGCTATTGGCGTGGAATACATGTCGCGACTGACAGATCTGGGCGTTGACGCTGCACTTGTGGCAAAAAAAATCAGGTTCAATTTTGGCGTAGGAGGCAACTATTTCATGGAATTGGCCAAGCTTCGTGCCGGCCGGATGTTATGGGCAAATATTATAAAGGCGTACAATCCGGTTTGCAATTGTGCTGAATCGACCGGCGAGGGTCAGTTTTGTCCGTGTGCGGCCAAAATGTATGCCCACTGCGAAACGTCCACCTGGAACAAGACCATTTATGATCCTTATGTGAACATGCTCAGAACACAAACTGAAGCCATGTCGGCAGTGCTGGGAGGGGCTGATTCACTGACCGTTCTGCCTTTCGACTCCGTTTATAAACAACCTACCGCCTTCGCGGAACGCATTGCCCGCAACCAGCAGGCGCTGCTGAAAGAGGAGGTGCATCTTGATAAAATTGCGGATCCTGCAGCCGGATCTTACTATATTGAAACCCTGACTGCCCATATTGCCGAGCAGGCCTGGAAACTTTTCCTGGAGGTTCAGGATAAGGGCGGCTTCCTTGCCGCTTTCCGCTCCGGATTTGTGCAGTCGCTGGTAAAGGATATATCTGAGAAACGTAGGAAGGGAATCTCCTCGAGGCGGGAAAATATTCTTGGGGTGAATCAGTTTCCAAATTTGAATGAACAGTTGGAACCCGGACTGGATTCCTCACTCTTCGAAATGGTGGATCAGACTTCGGAAAATGCGGAAGTAGAGACGTTAAAACTTTTCAGGGGTGCACAAGAACTGGAGGCGTTGCGTTATGCCACAGATAGGTATTCTGTAAAAAACGGGCGTCCTAAAGCCTGCATGCTGCCCATTGGCAGCCTGTCCATGCGGAAGGCACGGGCTCAGTTTTCGTGCAATTTCTTCGCTTCAGCAGGCTATGAGGTCATCGACCACAACGGTTTTGAAACAATCGAAGAGGGGCTTGCCTCTATCATGTTAGCTAATCCCTCCCTGATTGTTTTATGCAGTTCTGATGAGGAATATGCAACATTGGCGCCTGAACTTTTCCATATGCTCAGAGGTAGGGCAATACTTGTTATTGCAGGTGCTCCGGCTTGTATGGAGGAGTTGAAAGGCCTTGGAATCCAAAACTTCATCAGCGTTAAAACCAATTTACTGGAGGCACTGACGGAATACAATAAGATGCTGGGGATTGAATAATGTGCTGATGTGCTAATGTGCTGATGTGAATAGGGGATTGGTGTAGGGGCAGATTTGTAATCTTGTGGTCCCTCGTTTCAAACGAGGGACAGCGGGTTGGTGAAAGTTTACCAGCGGATTGCAAATCCGCTGGAGCATTTTAGAAATGTGAAAGCACCGGTCCCTGAGCCTGTCGAAGGGTGAAAATGATCCGGTCCCTGAGCGTAGTCGAAGGGTCAAGATGGGAAAATTGGAAGATGAAAATGCGAAAATAATATATAGAGAATGACTCCAAATTTTAAAGAGATAGAAATAACAGGCTGTACTAATTCTTTCGGTTCTGATCGAATGAAGAAACCTACGGTTGAAGAAGCCACATGGATGACCCCTGAGTTAATTCCTGTCAAAGGAGCTTACAACAAGGCGGATCTTGAAGGCATGGAGCATCTTGGTTACGCGGCCGGGAAGGCACCATACCTCAGAGGACCCTATTCCACCATGTACGTGATGCATCCCTGGACCATCCGCCAGTATGCTGGTTTTTCCACTGCCGGGGAGTCGAACGCCTTCTATCGCAGAAACCTGGCGGCCGGACAAAAAGGCTTGTCTGTCGCTTTCGACCTTGCCACCCACCGGGGTTACGACTCAGATCATCCACGCGTGACGGGTGATGTTGGGAAGGCCGGAGTAGCCATAGATTCTATCTTGGATATGAAGATTCTTTTCGATCAGATTCCGCTCAACAAGATGTCAGTCTCCATGACGATGAACGGCGCGGTATTGCCTATTATGGCCTTTTATATCGTCACAGCGCTCGAACATGGAGCGAAACTGGAGGAACTGGCGGGAACCATTCAGAATGATATTTTGAAGGAATTCATGGTAAGGAATACTTATATCTATCCGCCTGAGTTCTCCATGAAGATCATTGCGGACATATTCGAATTCACTTCCAGGAAGATGCCGAAATTCAACTCTATCTCCATCTCCGGTTACCACATTCAGGAGGCAGGAGGTACCGCAGATATTGAGTTGGCCTACACCCTGGCGGACGGATTGGATTATATCCGGACTGGTATAAAAGCCGGTTTAGATATCGACGCGTTTGCCCCCAGGCTCTCCTTTTTCTGGGGTGTGGGCATGAACCATTTCATGGAGATTGCCAAGATGCGGGCCGCGCGCATGATCTGGGCCAAAATCGTAAAACAGTTTAATCCGAAGAATGCTAAATCAATGGCTTTGCGGACGCATTCACAAACCTCAGGCTGGTCGCTGACCGAGCAGGATCCATACAACAATGTGGGTCGAACTTGCATCGAAGCACTCGCGGCAGCACTCGGTCATACGCAATCCCTGCACACCAACGCACTGGATGAGGCCATCGCCTTACCGACAGATTTCTCTGCCAGGATAGCCAGAAATACGCAACTCTATCTGCAGCAGGAAACCGAGATCTGCAGATCGCTCGATCCATGGGCAGGCTCCTATTATGTTGAGTCACTCACCAATGAGATCATGAAGAAAGCCTGGGCGCTGATCGAAGAGGTGGAAGCCCTGGGCGGCATGTCTAGGGCAATCGAAACCGGTGTTCCGAAAATGCGTATCGAAGAAGCTGCCGCCAGAACGCAGGGACGTATCGACTCTTCTTCGCAGGCCATCATTGGAGTGAACAAGTACCGGTTGGAGAAGGAAGATCCCATCGATATTCTGGAGATTGACAACTCTGCTGTCCGCCTTTCTCAGATTGAAAGACTCAAACATTTGCGTGCCAATCGCGACGAAGCAGCAGTTCAAGCTTCGCTGGAAGCCATTACAGAATCAGTAAAGTCCGGCAGGGGAAACCTGCTCGAACTGGCTATCGACGCTGCTCAGAAGCGTGCCACTCTGGGCGAAATTTCTTTCGCCTGCGAGAAAATTGTTGGAAGATATAAAGCAACCATCAGAACCATATCAGGCGTGTATTCATCAGAAGTTAAAAATGACAGTGACTTCACAAGAGCGAAGGAACTTGTCCGGCAATTTGCCGAAAAAGAAGGTCGACAACCCCGTATCATGATTGCCAAGATGGGCCAGGACGGGCACGACCGCGGTGCAAAAGTAGTGGCAACAGGCTATGCGGATCTTGGATTCGACGTCGACATGGGGCCCTTGTTCCAGACGCCGGAAGAGGCGGCAAAGCAAGCGGTCGAAAATGATGTTCATGTGATGGGAATTTCATCGCTGGCTGCCGGACACAAGACTCTCATTCCAGCCGTTATCGGGGAGATGAAGAATTTGGGGCGTGAAGACATCATGGTAATTGCAGGAGGTGTAATTCCTTCGCAGGATTATCAATTCCTATACGATGCCGGTGTCGTAGCGATTTTTGGTCCGGGTACCTCAGTCGCCTCTGCAGGTAAGAAAATCATGGAGATCCTGATTGCCGCACAATCCTGATTTTTTCAGAAGGGCTATTGTCATTTAAAAAAAAACTCTTTCCTTTGCATCGCGAAAAAAAGATACGATTGTGTCGTAACAAAAAAAGTACTAATTTTACGACCCCAATCAGGGAAGTTTAAAAAGGTCTGTTCATCTAAGGGTTAGGATTCAAGATTTTCATTCTTGCCATAGGGGTTCGAATCCCCTACAGACTACAAAATTATTTTGACAAAGAAATTTTAATACCATGGCAAACCATAAGTCTTCGATTAAGAGAGCAAAACAAAGTGAAGTTCACCGTCTTCACAACAAGTATTATTCCAAAACAACCCGTAATGCTGTACGTGAATTACGTGCTACAACTGAAAAAGAGCAGGCTTCAGAGCTTCTTCCCAAGGTAGTTGGTATGTTGGATAAATTGGCCAAAACCAATGTCATCCACAAAAACAAGGCGTCCAACCTGAAATCAAGTCTGACGCTGCACGTCAACGCGCTTTAATTAGTTCAGTTTCCAACTTTCGCTTTTCTCCTGATTTTGGTGTAACTTGAAGTAGATTGTACTTCCGGAATATCTCACGGTTTGCCATCGTTGATTATGAGCCAATACAACAAAGTCGGTATCAAAACATGGGCAGTGGAGGATCGTCCCAGAGAAAAGATGATTAGCAGGGGCATTTCTTCTCTGACAGATGCGGAATTAATCGCTATTCTGATTTCAAGTGGAAACAGCAATGAGTCGGCTGTTGAGCTGTCGCGCAGGATTATGGAATCGAACCATCATAACCTCCACGAACTTGGTAAACTGAACTGCGATGAGTTGAAGCGATTCAGAGGAATTGGGCCAGCAAAAGCCATTACCCTTTTAGCTGCGATGGAAATTGGAAGAAGAAGAAATCAGTCCGAGGCCCTGGAAAAGGATCAGATTAAGGGAAGCCGGGATGCATCGAACTACATGCGTCCTGTTATCGGAGATCTTTCCCACGAGGAGTTCTGGGTGATATTTCTAAACCGGCATAACAAGGTGATTGAAAAGCAGAAGTTGAGTCAGGGAGGAATGACCGGCACCGTCATTGATGTTCGTCTGGTGCTGAAACTGGCGTTAGAGAAACATGCTACTTCTCTGATATTCTGCCACAATCATCCTTCAGGTAATCTCGAACCCAGTGATGCGGATAAAAAAATCACCAGGCAGTTAAAGGAAGCAGGTGCCTTGATGGAGATTCCCGTCGTTGATCATTTGATCGTGACTCAATCAGGGTTCTTTAGTTTTGCCGACGAAGGATTGCTGTAGTATTGTTTTCAAGGACTTTCACCTGTTTCAGCTATTGCTTCATCAGAATGATTTAATTATTTTTACCAAAAATGTCTCATGGTACACATTCTTGGTGAAAGCAATTCACTTTTCAATCAATTCCTTTCTGAAATCCGTGACGAGGTAATGCAGAAGGATCAATTACGGTTCAGAAGAAACATGGAGCGAATCGGCGAAATCTTTGGTTATGAAATCAGCAAGGAACTAACTTACAAATCCAAAGATGTGACGACTTGTCTGGGCGTAGCCAAAATGAGGGTTCTCGAAGATCAGCCTGTACTCGCGACCATTCTCAGGGCCGGATTGCCACTTCATCAGGGATTGCTAAACTGTTTCGATCAGGCAGAGAACTGCTTCATATCAGCCTATAGAAAATATGATCCAAACGGAGACTTTCATATTGATTTTCAATACATCGCATCTCCTCTGCTCGACAATAAGGTGGTGATCCTGTCAGATCCTATGTTGGCTACTGGTTCTTCCATAGAAGTCTGTTATCATGCATTGCTCGAAAAGGGTGAGCCCAAACATATCCATATTGTTTCTCTGATAGCAAGCAAACAGGGTCTGGAATATATACTGAGCAAGCTGCCCGGCGACAAGGTTACCCTTTGGATTGGTGCCGTTGATCCGGAAATGACGCCCAAGTCTTATATCGTACCCGGACTCGGAGATGCAGGTGATTTAGCCTTTGGTCCGAAGATCGACTCCAAAGAGGTCGTCCTGCACGGGCATTTCTAAATGAGCCAAACTCCGGAAGTATCTTTGCACTTTAGCAACATCTCTTGAACAGTCATTCCGGTATCAGGATCCGTCAGATCCGGTGCTACCTCAGCAAGTGGAATGAGGACAAATTTCCGGTCGGCAATCCGCGGATGCGGTATAGTCAGGTCTGAACTGCTAAATACCAGATTGTCAAAGTAAAGTAGGTCGATGTCAATAGTGCGGGCTTCATAATCCTGGCTGATTCTTACACGACCAAGTTGATTTTCAATATGTTGTATCTGAGCCAGCAGGTCTTGTGGTGACAAGTCGGTTCGGACTGTAATTACTTGATTCATAAATACATCTGAATCAAATCCCCATGGATCACTTTTATAAAGGGAGGATCTTACAGTTATCGGACCAATATTGCTGGTTACCAAATCGATGGCCTGTAAAAATATTTCCTCTGTATTTCCTCTATTTCCGCCTAAAATGAGAAAAACTAACGACATAGTGTGTATATTTGAGATCGATAAAATTATAATTTAAACTTAATCCACGTATGAAATTTTTCTGGAAAGCATTCTTAGCCTCACTTGCTGCTATTCTGGTAGCGACCTTAATCTTTTTTTTGATGTTGGCAGGCCTGGTCTCTTCCCTTGCTACACTCGGTGAACCAAAAGTATCAGTCAAGGAGAATTCTTTGCTTATTTTGAAATTAGATAACCGGATTGTTGAGCGAAAATCAAATAATCCTTTTGAGGATATTGAGATTCCAGGGATGGAGCGATCGATCACCACCGGATTAAATCAAATATTTCATGTTATCGCACAGGCGAAAACTGACAGCAATATCAAGGGAATTTACCTTGAACTATCCGAAATCGGTGCTGGCTTTGCCACTACGGAAGAGATCAGAAATGCCTTGGTCGACTTTAAGACCAGCGGTAAATTTATTTATGCTTATTCAGATGCGATATCCCAGAAAGCCTATTATCTGGCTTCAGTTGCCGACAGTCTGATGTTAAATCCGGTTGGAATGTTTGATTTCAGAGGACTAAGCGCAGAACATACCTTTTTCAAAAAAGCCCTGGATAAGTTTGGGATTGAAATGCAGGTTGTTCGTGGTAAAGACAACAAATTCAAATCTGCCGTCGAACCTTACTTGTACGAAAAAATGAGTCCGGCGAGTAAGGAACAAACAACCTTATACCTGGCGACAATCTGGAATCACGTGCTGAAACAGATTTCTGATGCCAGGAAAATCTCCATCGATCAGTTGAACGAATATGCCAATTCAGTGATGACATTCCGTACCGCGGAAACTGCAAAAAAGGTTCATTTCTTCGATAATCTTAAATATAGAGATCAGGTACTGGCAGATTTGAGGTCACTTTCAGGTTTAAAGGTCAATGCCGACATTCCGATCGTCACAATTTCCGAATACGACAAGATTCCGGCTGAGAGCAAGGCAAAAGCATTGATCAAGGCAAAAATTGCCGTGGTATATGCTGAAGGAGAAATAGATACGGGTTCAGGAAGTAGTCCCCATGATATTAACTCAAAGGATGTTTCTCAGGGAATCCGCGAAGCCCGTATAGACACTACCGTGAAAGCCATAGTTTTAAGAGTTAACTCTCCGGGGGGCTCTGCTTTCGGTTCCGAAGTGATTTGGAGAGAAGTTAAACTGGCTCAGGAAGTTAAGCCTGTCGTGGTTTCTATGGGAGATTACGCGGCCTCAGGAGGATATTACATTTCTACACCAGCTGCCGTTATTGTCGCCAGTCCCACAACAATCACCGGCTCAATAGGTGTCTTCGGTACCATTCCGAATTTTGGGGAATTGCTGAATAACAAGATCGGCATCACTTTCGATCGGGTCATGACCAATGAACACTCAGATATGCCTTCCATTACCAGGAAAATGACTCCGTTCGAGACAAACCTCATGCAAAGTTATGTGGAAAGTACTTATGGAATCTTTCTTTCTCACGTTGCGGATGGTCGTAAAATGAGTACCGCCTCAGTTGACTCAATCGGACAGGGAAGGGTCTGGAGCGGGGTAAATGCAAAGACGAATCACCTGATAGATGACTTCGGCGGACTGAAGGAAGCCCTGAAAATAGCTGCAGATAAGGCCGGTATTAAGGAATACAGGATTAAAGAGCTTCCGAAGTTAAAAGATCCTTTTACCGAAATTTTGAAGAATTTCTCGGTCAGGATGCAAGCGAAAATGATGGAATCTGTCATGGGCAAGACCTACGATTACTGGAAAAATTTCTCACGGGAGGCCAATGCCAAAGGAATCTATACGCGTATGCCTTTTAATGTTGATATAAATTAAATATCTTGAAGAAACTTGTACTATACATATTCTCTTTGTTTTACGGAATGGCGGTCAACTTTCGTAACATGCTTTTTAATCTGAATATTTTACGTACCAGAGAGTTTGAGGTACCCGTGATTTCGGTTGGTAATATCACGGTAGGTGGAACAGGAAAGACGCCGCATACTGAACATTTGATTGCACTTTTGAGCAAAAAATTTGATGTTGCCGTGTTAAGCCGGGGATATAAACGTAAAAGCCGGGGTTTTCTGGTTGTTGAAACCACCTCGACCGTGAAACAGGTTGGCGATGAACCGAAGCAGATAAAAATGAAGTTTCCTTCGGTCATGGTGGCTGTAGATGAGAAGAGGGTGCGGGGAATAGAAAAGATATTGGAGTTAAGCGAAAGAAGGCCTGACATTATTATCCTGGACGACGCCTTCCAGCACCGGTATGTGACACCATCCATCAACATTCTGCTGATAGATTTTTCAAGAATGATTACCGAGGATGATCTTCTCCCACTGGGTCGCTTGCGTGAACCGGCTTCCAACAGAGATCGTGCCAACATCATCATAGTCACAAAATGTCCAAGGGAAATCAAGCCTATCGAGGAGCGGATTATTACCAAAGACCTGCATATCTGGCCTTACCAGGATCTCTATTTTTCACGGATTAAATATGGTTTACTGACACCGGTATTCCCAGAGAAGGTTGCTGTGGAAAAATTTTCAATTGACCCGGATACCGGGATCCTTCTTTTGACGGGAGTTGCTAATCCACAACCTTTGAGAGACAAACTTCTTAGAATGACGAATTCTGTTGTGTCTGCTGCTTTCCCAGACCATTATTCTTTCTCGCTTAACGATCTGGAGAAAATCGCGACTCAATATGAGTCCATGGCTGCAACCAGAAAAATCATTGTTACAACAGAAAAGGACACTTTCCGTATTTTGGAGATTGAGAATCTGCCTGAAATAGTTACCGCAAACTTGTATTACATTCCAATCGAAATCAGGTTCGTCAATCAGACTGAGAATGAATTCGATAAGAAAATTCTAAAATATGTTGGAGAAAATAAAAGCAACTTCGAATTACATTCTCGAAAGAACAAAATTTAATGCAGAAATCGCCATCATTCTTGGTACAGGTTTGGGTGGACTGGTAAAAGAAATTAAGGTCGAACATTCTTTACCTTATTCAGAAATCCCAAATTTTCCGATTTCAACGGTGGAAGGACACAAAGGTCAGCTGATTTTTGGTCAGCTGGGTGGTAAAAATGTCATCGCCATGCAGGGCCGGTTTCACTATTATGAAGGGTACTCCATGCAAGAGGTTACCTTCCCGGTTAGGGTGATGAAGGCAATGGGCATCAAGACACTTTTTGTTTCCAATGCCAGTGGCGGACTCAATCCCACCTATAAAGTTGGTGATGTGATGATGATTAACGACCATATTAACATGTTTGGGGATAATCCGCTGACAGGCAAAAATCTGAATGATTTGGGTCCAAGATTTCCGGATATGAGTCAGCCGTATGATCTTCATCTTCGAAATCTGGCACTGAAAATTGCCCTGCAAAATCGCATCGAGCTGAAGGAAGGTGTATATGTAGGCGTCCCCGGACCAACTTTTGAAACGCCGGCTGAATATAAGATGTTTAGAATTATCGGTGGTGATGCCATCGGAATGTCGACGGTGCCTGAAGTGATTGTGGCCCGACACATGAGTATGTCTGTATTTGGTATTTCAATCATAACCGATAGTGGAGTACCAGGGCATATTGTTGAGATTTCTCACGAAGAAGTTCAAGCTATCGCCATGCGGGCAGAGCCTAAAATGAGTCTTATTATCCGCGAGTTAGTAGCATCTTTATAAACGCGAAAAGAGGCTACCGGGGTGGAACAAACTACTACTAATAACTATTAACAGCGCAAAAATAGTGAATATTTTATTATTATCCGACCAGTTTTTTGTATCGGATCCTGTGAGGAGTTGAGTCTCCCAGACGCTTCTTCTTGTTTTCCTCGTATTCCGAATAGCTTCCTTCAAAGAAATATATCTGAGAATCTCCTTCAAATGCAAGAATGTGCGTAGCGATCCGGTCGAGGAACCAGCGGTCGTGCGAAATAACCACGCAGCAACCTGCAAAACTATCAAGACCTTCTTCCAATGCCCGAAGTGTATTCACGTCAATATCATTGGTGGGCTCATCGAGCAGAAGCACATTGGCCCCCGATTTCAGCGTTAGCGCCAGATGAAGTCTGTTTCTTTCACCGCCCGACAAGACTCCGCACTTTTTCTCCTGATCAGAGCCGCTGAAATTGAATCTTGACACATAAGCCCTGGCATTAATCATTCTGCCAGCAACCATCACTTCATCCGTTCCGCCAGATAAAACCTGATAAACGGTTTTTTCATTATCGATCTCAGCATGCGACTGGTCCGCGTATCCAATCTTTACCGTTTCACCGACCGTGAAAGTCCCGGAATCAGAATTCTCCATCCCCATAATCATCCTGAAAAGAGTTGTTTTCCCTGCCCCGTTAGGACCGATTACACCTACAATACCGTTAGGAGGAAGTGTGAAACTCAGGTTCTCGAAAAGCAACCGTTCGCCATAACCCTTGGAAACTTGCTCGGCGACGATAACCTTATCACCTAATCGGGGACCGTTAGGAATGAACAGTTCCAGTTTATCCTCTTTTTGTTTGACATCCTCGTTGAGAAGTTTTTCATAGGCTCCCAATCTGGCCTTGGATTTAGCCTGTCTGGCCTTCGGACTCATCCTTACCCATTCCAATTCCCGTTCAAGGGTCTTGCGGCGTTTGGATATACCCTTCTCTTCCATTTCCAGACGTTTCTGTTTCTGTTCCAGCCAGCTGGAATAGTTCCCTTTCCACGGGATACCTTCACCGCGATCCAGTTCAAGAATCCAGCCGGCTACATTATCCAGGAAGTAACGGTCGTGCGTGATACAGATAACAGTTCCAGGATATTGCTGCAAGTGTTGCTCCAGCCAGTCGATCGACTCTGCATCCAGGTGGTTAGTTGGCTCGTCCAGCAACAGTATATCGGGTTGCTTCAAAAGAAGCCTGCACAAAGCTACCCTACGTCTTTCCCCTCCAGAGAGAACTGTAACTGGTGTGTCACCGTCTGGACAACGCAATGCATCCATGGCTCTCTCCAGTTTATTGTCCAGGTTCCAGGCATCCGTCGCATCTATCTTTTCCTGAAGTTTCGCCTGACGGTCCATGAGTTTGTCCATCTTATCAGGATCCTCATAAACTTCAGGCAGCCCAAATTGCAGATTGATATTTTCGAACTCTGCAAGTAAATCTACAATTTCCTGGGCTCCCTCCTGTACGATTCCCATCACAGTTTTAGTCGGATCCAGCTGGGGATCCTGGGATAGATGTCCCACCGTATAACCGGGCGAAAAGGCCAGCTCTCCATTGAAATCTTTCTCTATACCTGCAATTATTTTTAACAGGGTTGATTTTCCTGAACCGTTCAAGCCGATGATGCCAATCTTGGCGCCAAGGAAAAAGGAGAGGGAAATATCTTTAATGACTTGTTTTTGAGGCGGGTAGGTCTTACTCACCTTGTACATCGAAAATATAATTTGCTTATCGTCGCTCATTTTTTTGTTTTTAAAATTATCCGTAAAATTCGTCTTTTCTGTCATATGACAAGTATCCTCTATGATTTTAACTGCATATAATCTTTTGAATCGGCATAACAGTATTTAATGCTAAATTTGGTTCATAAATCTGTACACAAATGAGAAAATTTTTAACCCGGCTTCTGATCGTACTGGTTCTTTTCGTCGGCTCATTCATCTACTGGAAATACTTCTTTGACTACAGCGAAGGATACCGTGCAGGATTGTTACAAAAATTCTCGAGCAGGGGTTCACTCTTTAAGACCTATGAAGGTGAGATTATTCTGAGCAGTGTCCAGTCGACCACAAACATGGCAATCGCATCTGAAAAATTTTTCTTCTCAGTCACCGATGAAGAGGTCGCAAGGAAAATTGAAAAGCTGCAGGGTGAAAGTGTAGTTGTTCATTATTCCCAGAAGAATTCGACTTTACCCTGGAGGGGAGATACTCCTTACCTGGTTGATAGTGTTGCCTTGCGTACCCAGTTCAAAGGACAGGGTCAGTAAATGCCTCAGGCTCTTTTAGGAATCTTAATCTGTTGTCCAGGATAGAGGCCTCTGACGTTGCGGATTTTGTTATAGGCTATCAGATCAGCATCTGTTATTCCGGGGAATTTTTTTGCAATAGTGAAAAGGCTGTCACCGATTTGAACCGTATATAAGATGAATTCCTCAGAAGTAGTAGTTTCTTTGCCGGCCTGAGCAGTTGATGAAGCCATAGAAGCTGTCTCAACTTTTTTCGTTTCAGGAGAAGAATTGTTTGCAAGTGAAGGCTGATCAGCTTTGGACTTTTCTATCTTGGCTTCCTGAATCTTTAATGTTTTTGAAGGAGCATAGACTATGACGTGCTGACCAATCTGCAGGGTCTTCTTCCGGAAACTGTTCCACTCTTTCAAGTCGTCAATTGAGACCCTGTATTTACTGGCAATAGATCCCAGATTATCCCCCGAAGCAACAACATGAGTGATCTCTTTCATGCCTGCTGCACCTGCATAATTAGTTTTTGATCCACGCGAACGTACATTTTTAAGTGGAACCAGCTGGTTATTAGGGAAATATCTTTCCCTTTCATAAGCAAAAATCTGGACTTGGTTGTCTATGAAAGCTGAAATTTTTTCCGAAGGTAATTTCAGCAGATAAGGTTTCTCAGGTCTGGCAGGAACGATGTCACGCCTGTACTGTGGATTGAGTTGCCTGAGTTCTTCGACTGAAATATTCATGACAGCAGCAAGTTGTTCGAAGTTTAGATAATTGTGAACCTCGATCGTGTCTGTCAATGTTTTAAACCTGGGCTCTGCAGCTTTCAACATGTGCTCATTGCCGTAATGCATCATATAGGACGCCGCAATAAAAACAGGAATATATCCCCTGGTTTCTCTGGGAAGAGAATAATAAATTGCCCAGTAATTTTGTTGTCCGCCATTGCGTCTGACGGCCTTGTTGATGTTCCCGGGTCCACAATTGTAAGCGGCAATGACAAGGTGCCAGTCGCCGTAAATGGCATAAAGATCACGCAGATATCTTGCAGCAGCATCAGAAGATTTAATTGGATCATTCCGCTCATCGATGTAGGAGTTGACTTCCAAACCATATAATTTGGCTGTTCCGATCATAAATTGCCACAATCCGGATGCTCCGGCCCGGGAAAATGCCTTAGGATTAAGAGCAGACTCGATAATGGGCAAATATTTTAATTCATGTGGAAGCTGGTATCTTTCGAGAGCTTCCTCGAAAATAGGAAAGTAATAGTTCGACAATCCGTAGATATAGGAAGTTAGCTCACGTTTGCGAATGGTATAAAGCCCGATAAAATTGCGAACTGTTTCGTTATAGGGAAGTGGCAGGAATGAGTCAATGGCCTGAAGGCGATTGATGTACACGGTGTCAGGTAGGTAGGTCTTGATTTCTTCAGGAAGTGAATTAAATTCGCTCTTGTCGTACACAAAAGCATTTTTGACGTACCAGGTGTTTACGAGCGAATCAAGTTTGTCAGAGACAAAAAGATTCAGATTTTCATTCACCATCTTGTCCGCCATCTTATTCCCAACTGAATCCGTTGCCCAAATTTTTTGTTCTTCTTCGGCAGAAAGAGTCTTAGAAGGTTTCTGCGCAAAAGCGATTACGGTCTGAGCCAGAATGGCAAAAATGAGTATGTTTAATTTTATTAGCATAGTAATTCCAAAGTTAAAAATTAAATGCAATATTAAGTCCTATCACCTGCGGACCATTTCCATAAGTCACCGGCATCGGATTAAGACGCATACTTAAATCGTCATTGATCTCAAAATCAAATAGATTGGCATCAACACTTGCATCAATGATACTCAAAACATGCAAAGCGGCAATCATGATAATGCTCATATCCCTGCTCCTCCTGTAAAAATCCTTCCCTGTACTTAGCTGTGTTTTGAATGTTGCGAAGCGGGACGGATTGACGTTCAGATTCCAGTAAGGGATCTTAAAAAGGTCGTTCAGATAATTTTTATCTGCCAGACTCATCTGATCAACAGTCTGATATTTGGACATGGTTTTGTATGCTTCAAAATAGTCGTTGTAGTTGTTGTTGTTCCAGCCCAATACATAAATTAAACCTGCATAACCTCCATATACAATAGGAAGTTTCCAGTATTTGCCGTTATAAACTTGTCCAAGACCCGGAAATAATGCGGCATAGATGGAAGCTTTCTTCGGTGAAAGTACTTTTTTTTGTTTTGAAACAGAAATTTTCAGACTGTCTTTTGGGACACTGAACTCCTGTGCTTCCAAATTAAAGCATAAAATAATTAATATGATAGCTGCAAAAAATCCTTTCAAAATAGTTTCTTTCAGATTAAAGATTTGACTATGAGTCTAATCTGTCAAAAATTCCTATTATTCGTTCGAGGTCTTTGGAATCCTTGAACGGAATTTCGATTTTACCTTTGTATTTTTCGTTAATCTTCAGTCCGATGTTGGCAGAGAAATATTTACCAAGATGTTTCTTCAAGTCACCAAATTCTTGCACAATCAAATCGGTTTTTGAAGAAGCCGGCGTCGGAGACTCCGCTTCTCCACCACTTAGCTTACGAACGATTTCTTCGGTCTTGCGTACCGAAAAATCATATTTGACCACTTGACGGTAAACCATTACCTGGGTCTCAGAATCAGAGATGTTGATAAGGGCGCGCGCATGTCCCATCGTAATTTCCTGTTCCCTGATGGCCTTCTGAATGACGGCAGGCAATCTTAGCAGTCGAAGGTAGTTGGAGATGGTCGACCTTTTCTTACCTACCCTGTCGCTGAGATTTTCCTGCGTTAGTTTGCATTCTTCCATTAAACGCTGATAGCTCAGGGCTACCTCGATGGCATCCAGATCTTCCCGCTGGATGTTTTCTACGAGGGCAAGTTCAAGCATGGCTTCGTCACCAGCCTCCCTGACAAATGCAGGAATCGTGGTCAAGCCTGCCAATTTAGAAGCACGGAATCTTCTCTCCCCTGCGATGATCTGGTATCTTTTTTGGTCCAGTTTGCGGAGAGTTATTGGTTGAATGATACCTAATTCCTTGATAGAAATTGCCAGTTCATTCAGTGCTTCTTCGTCGAAGTGGACTCGCGGTTGAAACGGATTAGCTTCGATTTCGGAGATCAGAATTTCATTGGATACAGGATTCTGCTCCCGAAGCGAGTTGGAGTCATCAATCAGGGCACCTAAACCTCTGCCGAGTGCATTGCGTTTTTGCATAATACGTTCAAAATTCTTTTATTGTCAAACAATTTCTTTATGGTCCATTTTGGTCATCTTGTTTTTCTGCAGCAATTCGCGGGCCAGGTTCAGATAACTCTGGGCACCTTTGGAACCAATATCATAGGAAACCACCGGAACACCGTAACTCGGAGCTTCAGATAAGCGAATATTCCTGGTAATCAGGGTTTCAAATACCATGCTTTGGAAATGTTTCCTGACCTCATCGTGAACCTGGTTAGAGAGATTCAACCTGGAGTCGAACATGGTCAGCAGAAATCCTTCTATCTGTAAATCCGGATTCAACCTGCCCTGGATAATTTTAATGGTATTCAGCAGTTTTCCCAATCCTTCGAGGGCAAAATACTCACATTGAACCGGAATGATAACAGAATCGGAAGCCGTTAAAGCGTTAACGGTAATCAATCCAAGGGAAGGAGAACAGTCAATGAAAATGAAATCGTAGTCATTTCTGATCTTTTCAATGACCGATTTCAGCACTTTTTCGCGGTTCGGCATGTTCAGCATCTCTATCTCCGCGCCCACTAAATCGATGTGAGAAGGGATCAGATCAAAACCGGGGGTATTAGTATTTAAAATGATATTCCTGGGGTCAACGTCATCCACAACACACTCGTATATACTTGTCTTAACATTCCTTACATCGACGCCTACTCCTGAGGTTGCATTGGCTTGAGGATCGGCATCAATGAGGAGGACCTTAAATTCCAGAACTGCTAAACTCGCAGCCAGATTAATGGCTGTAGTCGTCTTTCCTACACCACCTTTTTGGTTTGCGATTGCAATAACTTTTCCCATGAATATTTTTATTAAGTCGGCTTCAAAGTTAGTATTTTAGTCGCAACGAGAACCGGGGGAGTGAAAAATTGATGGTGGGTTTGACATAAAAGATGTTAACTACATCGGATCTACATCGACAATTATCTGTACAGTTTTGTTTTTGTCCCGTGCCTTAACGCTTTCCAGCATCTGCTGCATCTGGCGTTTGGCAGAAGTGACAGAAATTTCACGTTCTAATTTGAGCCACATCTGTTTTAAGTACATCAGTTTGATCCGGCTAACAGCGGGAAATTCAGGACCCAGAAGCCTGTTACCAAATCTGGTTCTCAACGCTTCTGCACTCTCTGCGGCAATTCGATCCAGTTCGGCAAGATCCCTGTGCCTAAGGGTGATGCGGATCATTCTGTAAAACGGAGGATACTTGAAATCCTTCCGTTCTGCAATTTGTTGGTTGTACATTCCTTCATAATCATTGGCTACTACCTTGCCAATGATGAAATGTTCAGGATCAGTAGTCTGAATGATCACTTTTCCCTGTTTGTGTCTTCTCCCGGCCCTTCCGCTAACCTGGGCCATCAGCTGGTAACTTCTTTCGTGCGACCTGAAATCGGGAAAGTTGAGCAGGTTATCCGCATTGAGAATGCCAACAACGCTAACGTGTTCAAAATCAAGTCCTTTTGTAATCATCTGAGTACCTACCAGGATGTCGGTATCACCACGGTCGAAGCGTTGAAGAATATTCTGAAAACCTTTTTTCGTCCTGGTGGCATCCAGATCGAGCCTTTCGATGACGGCATCCGGAAAAAGCACAGAGAGTTCTTCCTCGACTTTCTCGGTACCGAATCCTTTGTTATCTATATCGGCTGATTTGCAGGATCCGCAAACGGAAGGATAGTGGATGGAATAGCCGCAGTAGTGACAGACCAGCCGTCTGACATTTTTGTGGTAGGTCAGGCTAACGTCGCAATTGGAACATTTGGGGATCCAGCCACAGTTTTTGCACTCAATAAAAGGGGAGAAGCCCCGTCGGTTCTGAAAGAGAATGACCTGTTCCTTTTTTCCCAGCGCGGAGGTTATTTCGTCAAAAAGTTCAGGGGTCAGGTACGAACGCATCGCTTTTCGCTGGTAGGCGCGTTTCAGATCTGCAGTAATAATTTGCGGAAGTTCGATCTGCCCATATCTTTCGGTCAATTCCACGAGACCGTACCTTCCGGACTTTGCATTATAATACGTCTCAACAGCAGGCGTTGCTGTGCCCAGCAGAACCGGTATTTTGAGCATCGTACCCAGCACAACGGCGCTGTCACGGGCATGGTACCTGGGGGCAGGATCGAATTGCTTGTAACTGTTTTCGTGTTCTTCATCTACAATGATCAGACCCAGCGCGGAGAAGGGAAGAAAAATAGCCGAGCGTGTGCCCACTACCAGCTGATGGGATTGATCCTGGCTACCAGTCTGAAAATTAAGGACTTTGTTCCAGATCTCTACTCGCTCGGAATCATTGAATTTGGAGTGATAGACGCCAGTCTGCTTCCCGAACACCTCAATGAGCCGGCCAATCATTTGAGTCGCCAATCCAATTTCGGGCAGGAGATATAAAACCTGCTTCCCTTCCTGGAGTGTCTTCTCTATCAGATGGATGTATATCTCTGTCTTTCCGCTTGAAGTAACGCCGTGAAGCAAGGTTACGGGCGTCTTTGTAAATGAAATCTCAATCTGATTGTACGCTTCCTGCTGGGCAGGATAAAGAGGATGAAGAGCCCGGGTTGATCCTTCCACCGAATCCAGCCGGTCTGTTACCTGTTCATAAACAGCAAATATCTCCTTCTTTACCAGTGCATTGAAAACACTTATAGTTGCACCGCTTTTCATGAGCAAAGCCTTTTTGGGATATGCTTTTGTTTTGAGATCCGGGATGGCTTCATTTTCCTGAAGAAAAAGGTGCACCATCTCACGCTGTTTGGGGATTTTAACCAGCAGATCCAGTGTTCGTAACAATTTCTCTTCTGAAACAATCGCTGAACCAAGTCTAACGCAGGTTTCTGTCCTGACTTTGTAACTTTCCCTCATCTCTTCGTCAACACAAATCAGCCTCTTCCTGAGAAGTTCCTTCAAGACAGGAAGGGTTCCTTTTTTCAGCGCAGTATTGTTTAATTCGAATACTGTTGTGCTTTTTTTCTCTTTGATGATGCCAAGCAGGAGAATCTCTTTTGGTGAGAGAGAGACATCAGTATTATCGGATGAATCTTCATTTAGCGTGACGCTTGTCTCACTTTCGAGTTTGAGTCCGGAAGGTAGCGCTGCCTTGAGCACTTCGCCCAAAGAGCAATGATAATAGGTTGAAATCCATTCCCACAGCAGGAAACAGCTTTCAAAAAGAATGGGTTTTTCATCGATAACATTCTCTACCAGCTTGGGCAGAATTGTTTCCGGCTTGTTGTCATGGACACTTCTGACCAGTGCCGAATAGAATTTCCTGGCACCAAATTGCACGACAACTCTCATCCCGGGCGAAATCCTGCCTAATAATTCATCGGGAATAAGATAGGTGAAACACCCTGCCGGCGGTAAGGGCAGAATCACATCAGCATAATGTCCACTAGCATTAGTCATCGACAAATAGTAACCGGATTAAGCCTTCAGATCGTTCGGCATTCGAACACAATTTACACTAAAATTTTGGTTCCGAACGAGTGGTTTTGAATTTTTGAAGAAGGTATTTTTCCACTTCCGTGGATACTAAACCATGAATGGACTGGTTTTCAGTCAATAGTTTTTTTATTCCCGAGGAACTTATATTCAGCAACGGAGCGCTGAGGATATGGATACCCGACTGATTTTCAAATTGAATGGCTTTCCCTGAAGCCCGTGGATAAACGATCAGCCCGAATGAATCAATTATTTTCTGATAATCTTTCCAAAGATGAAATTTCTGAAGGTTGTCGCCGCCGATCAGAAGACTGAACTGATGCTCCGGATGCTGTTCCCTGAGGTATTCCAGCGTGTTGATCGTATAGGATGGGCGTGGCAGGGTATTTTCACAATCACTGAATTTGATATGTTCTTCATTGGCAAGACAAAGTTTCACCATTTTCATGCGCTCCTCAAAAGGCCAGAGTTCCTCCTTACTTTTATGCGGGTTTTGTGGTGAGACCACCATCCATACTTCATCGTAACCTTCCGACAGGGCTGCTCGTGCTACAGCAAGATGCCCGTTGTGAATGGGGTTAAACGATCCGGAGTAAATGGCAATCTTCATGAGTTAAGAAATTCGCTGATGCATTCATCTACCTGTTGAAGTGCATGTTCCAGGGTATCGTTGATAATAATGACATCAAATTGCGAGGCAAAAGTCAGTTCCCTAGCGGCCTTTTCAATTCTTTTCCGTATGACCTCCGGACCTTCAGTGGATCTCGCAATGAGTCTTTTCTCGAGTTCCGTCAGAGAGGGTGGCTGAATGAAAAATGCAAGCGCCCGTTCTCCGAAATATTTCTTGATATTGCTGCCTCCAACTACATCGACGTCGAACAGGATATTTTGTCCGTAGCCGAGAATTCTCGATACCTCACTCTTCAACGATCCGTAAAAATTGTCCGGATAAACTTCCTGCCACTCTAAAAACTCGTCGTTCGCAATCTTAGCCTTAAATTCGTCGACTGTCAGGAAAAAATAATCCACTCCATCGACTTCAGAACCTCTTGGTTTTCTGCTTGTTGCGGAAACAGAGAATCCGTAGTTGTGATCTTTCGAAAGCAGGTGTCTGACAATGGTTGTTTTACCAGCGCCGGAGGGAGCTGAGAATATAATGACTTTTCCTTCCTTCATCCGTTCCAATATGATTATAAAATATTGAGCAGCTGTTCTTTGATTCTTTCGAGTGAGTCTTTCATCCGGATGACCAGCTTCTGCATCTCCATATGATTTGCCTTGGAGCCAAGCGTATTCACCTCCCGACCGATTTCCTGGGCGATGAATCCGAGCTTCTTGCCAACGGGTTCATCCAGTTCGAGCGTCTCAAGAAAATAGTTGCAATGGTTCAGTAATCTGACTTTTTCTTCATTGACATCCATCTTTTCCAGGTAAAAAATCATCTCCTGCTCCAGCCTGTTTTCATTGACCAGTTCGATGGAGATATCTTTCAGCCCTTCGTAGATTTTCTCTTTGATGCGGGTGACCCGTTCTTCTTCGTATTGATCAACTTCAGAAAGCAAAGAGGTGATGGACTGAATGTTGGAGACCAGATCCAGCTTCAGAACGGCACCTTCCTGTATCCGGAAATGATCGAGCGAAACGATCGCTTCCGAGATTTTACCCAGGATGTTTTTCCATTCCTGCTCGTCTAGTTCCTGCCTATCGTTTTTCACGACTTCCGGCAGGGTCAGTATTGTCTGTAAAATGTTGTTGTCTAACTGGATATTCAGACTGGCAGAGATCTCTTCCATCTGCTTGTAGTAACTCCTTACAATACCGGCATTGATTTTCGTCGCTGATTCATCACCAAGCGATTCGGTATATAGAATGAAGTCTACCTTACCACGAATCAGCTTGTCAGAAAGTTCCCGGCGTATTTCCAGATCTTTGTCTCTGAAGAGGAGCGAGATCCTCGTATTGAGATCCATTTGCTTGCTGTTCAGAGATTTAATCTCAATGGTGACTTTCTTTTGTGAGAGTTCACACTCTGCCTTGCCGTAACCGGTCATCGATTTTAACATATCCGCCTGATTTTTGGCAAAGGTAGGTAAAACTGAAAAGAAAACACTTCCAATGTAGAAAGTCTGATCCATGTTCCGGGACCTGCCGACCGGCTGTTTTCAATAAATTTTATATAGAAGTGCGAATATTCGTCAGTCAATTTATAGACGCTGTCTTTTCTGGTTTTGTTAAACGGAATATAAGGAGTAATAAAACCGGATTCAGTGAGCTCTTCCAATAATTGTGTGATACCACCACCGGAAGACAGCTTGCAATTTTCAATGATTTCACCCCTTGTAAGCCCCGCTTTTTTTCTGGACAGAACCCTGATCACCTCCATGTGGTATCGGGCATTATCAAACAGCGAATGATAGAGGTTCTCGAATTCATCCTGTAAAAGACCGTCTTTTGTAAAGCAAATTCTGTCGATAGCCTGGGTAGCGCTTTCTCCTTTTTCAATCTCTTTCAAATATTGGGGAACACCACCCATCACCATATAAAGTTGTAATACCTGGTATCTGTCAAGTTTTATTTTTCTGCTCTTTAGAAATTTTTCTGTTTCGCCGACTGTAAATGGTAATAGTCTGATTTTCCGTGTTACCCTGTTGTGTAATCCCCCCTGTTGTTGATTATTTTTTGTATCATCCAGGAAGCAGCGGAGCCGCAAATGACAACTACAAGGTTTTTCTGAAGGGATGCCCAGGTATTCCAGAAATTTTCAAATGCCTGAAGAAAGCCCGAACGAGGGGTGTTTATCCATGGAAATTCATCAAAGAATACAACCTTTTTTTGTTTTTTAAGGATAGGTGTAAGATAATTTGTGAGTATTTTAAAAGCCTGCATCCATGTTTCAGGTTTTGCCAAAATGTACAAAATATATAGATGATTTGGCAGGATAAAGAAATCTATATTTCGCCAAAAGTGCGAAAAATATATATGATTTGGCGAGATAAAGAAGATTGTGTCTCAGAAAGTTTGAAGGCTATTGGGATAATTATTTTTCATACCATACCCGAGAATCCCATAAATGCCATGGCGAGAATACCGGCCGTAATAAGGGCTATCGGGGTACCTTTTAACCCTTCGGGGATATTCATAAGCTCCATTTGTTCGCGGATGTGAGCAAAAATCAGCAACGCCAGTCCGAATCCGCAGGCGGTGGAAATGGCAAATACCACTCCCTCGATCAGGTTGAACTGCTTGGTAATGGTTAGGATGGCTACTCCGAGAATGGTACAGTTGGTGGTAATTAACGGGAGGTAAACGCCGAGTGCCTGGTAGAGCGACGGACTCACTTTTTTCAGGATGATTTCAACCAGTTGTACCAGCGCAGCGATCACAAGAATGAAGGAAATAGTCTGTAAGTAGCCGACATGCAGTGGGTCCAGAATGAAGTACTGAATCAAATAGGTTACAATTGTGGAAAGGGTCATCACAAACGCGACCGCCGCGGCCATTCCGATGGCGGTCGTACTGTTTTTGGAGACGCCTAAAAACGGACAAATACCCAGAAACTGTGCCAAAACAATGTTGTTAACAAGGATGGCGGAGATGATTATGATAAGGTATTGCATGATAATCAGGCTTTTTTGATTTTATTGATGATGGCGATCAGGTATCCCAGTGCAATGAAAGCGCCAGGTGCCAGTACGAAGAGCAGGCTTCCATAATTCTCGGGGTAAAGTGTCAGTCCGAAGATTTTTCCTGTACCCAGAAACTCCCTTATCGAGCCGAGCAGCGTCAGGGCGAAGGTAAAGCCGAAACCCATTCCGAGTCCGTCGAGGATGGAGAGGACGGCACCATTTTTGCAGGCAAAGGCCTCCGCGCGACCCAGTACGATGCAGTTAACGACGATCAGCGGAATAAATAATCCCAGCGAAGCATAGAGAGAGGGCAGGTAGGCCTGCATGGTGAGTTGAACCACCGTGACGAAGGTGGCAATGATGACTACATAACTTGGAATACGCACTTTATCAGGAATATAGCCTGCCACCAGCGAGACAATCAGGTTCGACATTACCAGCACAAAGGTGGTAGCAAGTCCCATGCCGATGCCGTTGATAGCATTGGAGGAGACGCCGAGGGTCGGGCACATCCCTAACATGATCACGAAAATCGGGTTTTCCTTCATCAGCCCGTTTAGAAATGTCTGCATGCGGTTCATAATGTGCCTCCTTTCTTTGTGGGTCCGGCCTTTACGGTAGTGGGCGCGTTTAAAGCTTTTTCGGATTTCCAGGTGTCGTATGCCCTTCGGATGGACTCCAGAAAGGCTCTGGATGAGATCGTTGCAGCTGTAATAGCATCAAATGATCCGCCGTCTTTCATTACCATGAAGTTGCTTTTATCCGGATTCGTGCCGATCACATTCTGTTTCGGTTTATTCTTATCCGAGAACCAGTTGTACATTCTTGACCCCAGACCTGGCGTCTCCTTGTGTTCCAAAACCCTGAAACCTGAAATATTCCCCTCTGTTGTGAAGCCAACCATTATCGTGACCAATCCGGAGAAACCCTTCTTCGAGTAGGTCTTGACGGCAGTTCCGACCAGTGCACTGTCTTTGCCGAAAGCTGGGAAAAACTGCAACGAATCTTTTTCGTCTTTGGGTAGGGATTTGTAGCTTTTCCCCAGGTAAGTAAAGGGAGGAAGGATGGCCGCAATGGCCAGGTTCTGTTGTTCAATATCCGCCCGGGCAATGGCCGCTTTGGTCCTTTCGTTAACAAGCCCAAGAATGGCGGCCGCCACGAAAGTCACAGTGAAAAGCGCCAAAAACATATTTTTGAAATTGGATTCCGGTTGTGCCATAATTATTTTCCTCCAAATCTTTTGGGTTTGACAGTCGCGTTGATCAACGGCGTGAATCCGTTCATGATCAGTATAGCAAAAGATATTCCTTCGGGATAGGCACCGAAATTCCGGATGCACATAGTGATTACGCCGATTCCGGCGCCAAAGATCAGCTTGCCTTTGGGCGTCATTGGTGAAGTGGTCAGATCGGTAGCCATGAAGAAGGCCCCAAGCATGGCCCCTCCTGTAATCAGATGGAAGACAGGATCCATGAAGCGTCCGGGAGCCAAAATCCAGAGGATTCCCTCAAACAGGAAAATAGAACCCAGCACAGCTGCAGGGATATGCCAGGTGATTATTTTTTTCCAGAGCAGGTAGAGTCCGCCCAGCAGAATGGCAATGGCCGAGATTTCACCCAGCGAACCACTCATGTTTCCCCAGAACATATCAAAATATCCTGGAATCTGACTGTCTGAGGCAATCTGAGTCAGGGATTTACCACTTCTCAACCCTTCTTTCAGCAATCCCAGCGGCGTTGCACCGGTGAAGGTATCTGTAGTCGTGATGTTGGCACTCCAGGTGGTCATCTGAACCGGGAAAGAAATCAGCAGAAATACACGTCCCACCAATGCCGGATTGAAAGGATTCTGACCCAGTCCGCCGAAGGAGAGTTTCGCGATTCCAATCGCGACCAGCGAACCTGCAACGACCAGCCAGACCGGAATACCTGAAGGCAGATTGAAGGCGAGCAGTAATCCTGTGATAACGGCCGACCCGTCACGGATAGTCGTTGGAACTCTGAGTAGGTATTTTTGAATGGAATATTCAAAAAGCAGGCAGGCAATTACCGCAACTGCCATAATCTTAAGGCTGGCAGGACCGAAAAAAATGACTGACATGATCATCGCAGGAATCATGGCGACGATCACAGTCCGCATGATTTTCGGAATGGATTCTTCCCCTTTGGTGTGGGGTGAGGGCGAAACGGTTAAAATATTGCTCATTAACTATTGAATGTTAGCTTTTTGCATTTGATTTCTGTTGATCTGACCTAATTTTGCGAATTTTTGACTTGCCGATCCTTATATTGTCAAGGATGGGTCTTGCCGACGGACAGGTAAAAGAGCACGATCCGCATTCCATGCAATCTGTAATGTGATTCTCCTCAGCAAGATCCCACATCCCCTTTTCGACCAGCTGCATCATCAGGTAGGGCTCGAGATTCATCGGGCACCCCTCCACACATTTGGCGCACCGGATGCAGGGCAGATCCGTCTGCCGGGAAGCCTCAGAATCAGGTATCAGCACAATTCCGGACATTCCTTTGGTCACCGGAATATGGAGATTAGCCACCGTACGTCCCATCATGGGTCCGCCGATCACCACTTTCCCTGTATTTTCAGGCATTCCACCGACCGCTTCAATCAGCTCATTGATGGGTGTCCCGATTCTTACCAGGAAATTCCCGGGCAACTTTACCGACTTCCCGGTTACGGTGACAACACGTTCAATCAACGGCTTGTTTTTGGTAACGGCTTCGTAGACCGCATAAGTCGTTGCGACATTGTTGACTAACACGCCCACCGACGCCGGCAGGGCACCCGGCGGAACCTGCCTGCCCGTAAGCGCCTGAATGAGTTGCTTCTCACTTCCTTGTGGATATTTCATTGCCAGGGCTTCGACCGTGATGCCCACGTATTTTTTTGACAGATTGTTCAACGAGTGGATGGCATCCGGCTTGTTGACTTCGATCCCTATGATGGCACGATCTACGCCAAGTACTTTCATCAGCAGTTGGGTGCCTTGCAGAATTTCTTCTCCCTTTTCCAGCATCAACTGGTGGTCGGCGGTGAGATAAGGCTCACACTCGACCCCATTGATCAGTAAGGTGTCCACTTTCATCCCCTCTGGAATTTCCAGCTTGACATGCGTAGGGAAAGAGGCGCCACCCATTCCGACGATCCCTGCTTCTTTGATTTTTTGAAGTATTTCCTGCGGTGTAAAGTCCTTGATGACAGGAGTTAAAGAGACAGAGTCGTCCCAGTCGTCGCCTTCCCTTGTGATCTGCACGGAATTTATCTTGTATCCGGACGCATCCACGGTTTCCTCAATTTTTGTCACGATACCAGATACGGAGGCATGAATGTTAGCCGAGACGGCACCCGACATGCGGGCAATGAGACTACCGGTTTTTACCCGGTCTCCCACCTTGACTATGACAGCGGCAGGCGACCCGGCGTGCTGAACCACTGGCAATATAACTTTTTCAGGCAGTGACAGTACCCTGATGGTCCTCCCGGCAGTAAGCTTTTCCGCTCCCGGGTGGATCCCGCCAAATCTGAATGTCTTTAATATTTTCATTTCAAGCCTCATTCTTAATTTTTCTTGCCGGGAAATTCATTTCCAGAATGGAGTTACTCTCACAAACCGAAACACATTTGCGGCATAAAGTACATTTCTCTGCGTCAATATATGCCAGATTTTTTTGCATCTCAATAGCACCAAATGTGCAGACTTCAAAACATTTCGAGCAACCGGTACAGGCTACGCTGCATGCTTTCAATGCGACCAGTCCTTCGTCCTGGTTCCTGCAGGCCACAAAGATCTTCCGGTGTTTGGGCATCTGTCTGCGTAGTTCAATCAGCAGTCTCGGACAAGCATCCACACAGGCCCCGCAGCCATTGCATTTGACATCGTCAACTTCAGGCAAATGGGTGACCGGATTTAGGTGGATCGCATCAAATTGGCAAACAGGCACACAGTCGCCATAACCCAGACAACCGTATTGACAATCAGTCTCTCCCCGATAAAGCGAAGAAACAGCAATACAAGTCTTTACACCCTGATAGTTGCTGGTTTTGGGTCGGTACTCACAGGTTCCGTTGCACCTGAGCACTGCAGTCCGGGGTTTGAAATGACCCGCCTCGAGTCCCAACAGACGCGCCACTGCCTGCATAGTTTCCGCACCCCCTACCGGACAGGAGAGATTAGACATGTTTTCTGCTGCCACACAGGCCTCCGCAAAAGCCCTGCAACCCGGAAATCCACAGCTTCCGCAGTTGGAAGCGGGTAACAACGCCTCTGCTTCATCAATTCGCGGATCGGTATATACCTGAAATTTCTGGGATACCCAATAAAGGACAACGGCCGAAACGGCTCCGATGGCACTGATTACAACGATTGTATATATTAGCGTTTCACTCATTCAAGGTGAGTTTTGATAGTTTTTGCACGGTAAAATGGATGGAGTCCTGGATCTTATGTCTGAAAAGCCAGAGCAGCGAATAATAAGGGGCCAGGCAAATGATAGCGCCTACAGCTGCGGTTGCTTCATTTTTGGTAATGGAAAGAAGAGCTATCAGGCAGGTTACGAGAAGTATCAACGGAAGCAAATAGGCATATAATAATGCCCTGTAACCCTGTCCATCCGAAGTTAGAACTAAAACCTGTTCTCCGATATTGAATTCACCTTCAGTCTGCCTGACTTCTATCTCTTTTTCGGACTGCCCGGCAGAAGAGCAGGACCCTTTGGCATGACAGGACGCACAGGCGGTTTCAGATATGATTTTAACAATAAGACACTGATTGTTAATGGATTTAATGGTGCCCGTATGACTAATCATATTGGAATTCACTGCAATCAGTTTTGTAAACGCTTCTGTTTGATCAAAAGTAATCACTTTTTCGATAAATGCCTGAGAACACTGTGAAATCGGAGTATTAAAAACTAATTTAAAAGCAATAAAAATAGTTTTAACTGATGGCTCCCCAGTTGAGATGGTTTTTGCGCAATGCATGCAATTGCCTTACCAGGATGTTGTTTTCTGATTTTTGCAGCAGCGGATCGGAATCCAAAATCTCTTCTGCCTTATCTCTGGCATATTGAAGCACCTGACCATCTTTAGCCAGGTTCGAAATCCTCAGGTCGAAGGCCATTCCGCTTTGCTGCGTTCCTTCCAAATCGCCCGGACCGCGAAGGCGCATATCGGCCTCGGCGATTTCAAAACCATCGTTGGTGGCAACCATTGTCGAGAGCCGTTGCCTGCTTTCGTGGCTGAGTTTAACGCTGCTCATCAGGATACAAAAAGATTGATCGGCACCCCGTCCCACGCGGCCCCGGAGCTGGTGCAGCTGGGAAAGTCCGAATCGCTCGGCGCTCTCGATTACCATGACAGAAGCATTTGGGACATCCACGCCGACTTCTATCACGGTAGTGGCAACCAGAATTTGCGTCTCCCCATTCTTGAAACGTCGCATTTCCTCCTCTTTTGCCGATGGTTTCATCTTACCATGAACCATGCTGATCGAATATTCAGAAGGAGGGAAGGCTGCCCTCAAATGTTCGAAGCCCTCTTCCAGGTTCTTAAAATCCAGTTTTTCAGATTCTTTGATCAAGGGGAAAACGATGTAAACCTGATGGCCCAAAGAAACCTCCTTGCGGATAAACTGATTCAGTTCGGCCCTATGGCTGTCGTAATAGTGGTAGGTCCGGATAGGCTTCCTTCCCGGTGGCAGCTCATCGATGACAGAGACATCGAGGTCACCATAGACGGTCATGGCCAGGGTTCGGGGAATCGGTGTGGCCGTCATGACCAGCACATGGGGTGGGATGAAATTCTTCCGCCACATCCTGGCCCGCTGCATCACGCCGAAACGGTGTTGTTCATCGATAACCACCATGCCAAGGTTTTTAAATTCGACAATATCTTCCAGCAAAGCATGCGTACCGATCAGCAGGTTGAGCGAACCGTCCAACAGTTGCTGGTGGATGACCGTACGCTCCGATTTTTTGGTCGAGCCTGTCAGTAAACGGACGTTAACAGGCAGATCACCAATTAGTTTCATCACAGATTGGTAATGCTGCTGGGCCAATATCTCGGTAGGAGCCATCATACAAGCCTGGAACCCGTTGTCCATGGCAATCAGAGAAATCATCAGGGCCACCATGGTCTTACCACTTCCAACATCGCCCTGCAAGAGCCGATTCATCTGCTTTCCAGACCTGGTATCCTTACGGATTTCTTTGACCACCCGTTTTTGTGCACCAGTCAGTTCGAAGGGAAGATGATGGTAGAAGAAATTGTTAAAATGATCTCCTACCTCCTTGAATATCTGTCCTTTAAACTTATTTTGCCGTTCGTGTTTGAGGTGCAGGAGTTTGAGCTGAATATAAAAAAGCTCTTCGAATTTTAGCCGGTATTCCGCCCTTCGCAGGGTAGCCGGATCAAGGGGGAAATGAATATTGATCAGTGCCGTTTCCAGGGGGATCAGTTTTAGCTGATCGATCAGCCAATCGGGAAGTGTCTCGGTAATCTTATTTTTACAAAGTTGCAGTGCCGTGTGCTGCAGTTTCAGGATGGACTTCGAAACGAGAAAACTGTTCTTCATTTTCTCGGTTGTATTGTATAAAGGCTGGATAAAGCCTTCGTTCCTAACTGATTCCTCCTTAACTTCCTCTATCTCTGGATGGACGAGTTTCCATTGGCCATTAAACTCGGTTGGTTTGCCGAAAATGATATAGGGGATATTTGTTTTGAGCGTCCCTTTAATGAATTTGATTCCCCTGAACCAAACTAATTCCAGGTGATTTTCACCATCGTAAAAATCGGCGACCATTCTTTGCGCACGGCCGATTCCTACGGTTTCAATCGTGTTTATCACTCCTTGAATCTGTATGAATGGCAAGGTCTCATTGATCTCCCGGATTTTATAAAACTTGGTTCGGTCGATGTGTTTATAGGGAAAATAATAGATCAGCTCTGCCACAGTGGTGATCTTCAACTCCTGACTGAGAATTGCAGCTTTCCTGGGGCCAACCCCCGGAAGGAATTTTATGTCTTGTTCCAAGATTCCAGTCATAACAATTGAACCGGGTGCCCAAAGCATCGAGTGCCTAAAGTTAATCAGAAAGTGATTAAGGTGAGAGGGGATGTGGCTAAAATACCTAATTTCGGGGAAGCGAAAATTTATGAACTACTACCTGAAAAAGCGAATCTCTTACTTCTTTAAGGCCCGGCATAGCAAGGGGCACGGGATTCATTCACCCTTTTTGTTCCGACTCATTACGCAGGTAATCGGGAATATAGGTAATTTTTCGGCTTATCCACTTTTGAAGGCTGCTGATGACAATGTTAAGAATATGCTGGAGATTCTGGATATCAACTCTTTTAGTCAGAAAGAATGGACGGGATGCTGCCACAGCGAATTTTTGCGGATTCACAAATTCTCTTCAAAGTATGACCTGTTATTATTCAGACTGGTCAATGATTTCAGGCCTAAAGGAATTGCTTTTTATGGTTCCACTTTTGGAGTCACACTGATGGCGTTGGCCTTGGCTGACAACCGGAAGGTCGTTAAGGCGCAGGTCGATAATGATCATTTTCGCTCTTTTTGCCGACGGCTGATTGAAGTTTATGAAGTTGAAAACATCGAAATTTTCGAAACTGGGAAGCCAATGGCCGCAGATTTCGTTGTTGTACAAAATCCGCTTGATCCGGGAAGTTGCGACAAAATTCTTTCAGATATTTTGAAACAATCAAATTATCAAGGTGTTGTTATATTTGCGGGTATCCACACTTCTCCTGCCATGGAGGCTGTATGGTCCAGCCATAAAAATAATCCAGCTGTCCGGGTAGCCCTGGATTTGTTCGAAATTGGAATTTTTATCTGCAAAACGGGACTGCAAAAGGAGGAGTTTGTGCTAAGATTCTGATAATATCCAATCTGGCCTTCAAATCTTTCAAGGTATATGGAAAAATACAGTAAATTTGTCATTCAAAATTTTTTCAGATGGAAAATGTTATCAAATTAAGGGATATTGTAAAGAATTACCAAGTTGGAACACAGATTGTTAGAGCGCTCAGAAAAGTATCAATTGATATTAACAGAGGAGAGTACGTCGCGATCATGGGCACCTCCGGATCAGGAAAATCAACCCTGATGAACATTATTGGCTGCCTCGACACGCCCACATCCGGAAATTATCACCTGAACCAGAAGGATGTCAGCATGCTTGATGACGACCGGCTTGCAGAAATTCGCAACACCGAGATAGGCTTTGTATTTCAGACATTCAATCTTTTACCAAGATATTCAGCCCTTGAAAATGTGATGCTTCCATTGGTGTATGCCGGCATCGGCAAGCATAAAAGGGAGGAGGTAGCCACAACCCATCTGGCAAACGTTGGTCTCGCGGACAGGATGGAGCACAAGCCTAACGAGCTCTCCGGCGGACAGCGTCAGCGTGTTGCAGTGGCCAGGGCACTTGTCAACACACCTTCTATCCTATTGGCCGATGAGCCTACCGGGAACCTCGACTCCAAAACATCTGAAGAAATTATGAAACTCTTCGCCGATATACATTCAAAAGGGAACACCATCATCCTGGTTACCCACGAGGAAGATATTGCCAGACATGCCTACAGGATTATCAAATTAAAGGACGGTGTCATTGAACTTGATTATGTGAATCCTAATCCAATTTATTAGGTAGTCCCCGGACCCTGAGCCTGTCGAAGGGCCTCCCGGCCGCAAGGCCCTTCGACAGGCTCAGGGTCCGGATTAAAAAGAAGTACATGAATATGAGAATATATACCAAAACCGGTGATGACGGAACATCAGGATTGATTGGCGGAACACGGGTACAAAAATATGACCTTCATTTGGAATCTTATGGAACAGTAGATGAGCTGAATAGCTGGATAGGTTTAATTCGTTCACAGGAAATTGATGCTCATAGCAAAGAACTACTGATTTTTATACAGAGTAATTTGTTTGTTATTGGAGCCAGGCTGGCTACTGATCTTTCCAAGGCGGACCTCTCGGAAAGATTGCCATTCGGCCCGGATGAAATCACCAGGCTGGAGAAGGAAATGGACCGTATTTTGGATCAACTGCCACCAATGGAACATTTTGTGCTACCGGGTGGAAGTAATACGATCTCCTATTGTCACCTGGCCAGAACGGTATGCAGAAGAGCAGAGAGAAGAGTTTGTCAGCTGTCAAAAGAAGTCAGCATCCCTGCCGATTTATTGAAGTACCTCAACAGGCTATCAGATTACCTGTTTGTGTTATCACGTAAAATAGCTATGGATGAAGGAGTTGATGAAGTGCAATGGATACCGTAAAATTTGTTTAAATCAGTTTTTATTCTCATAAAAAAATAGTAACATCGCAAAACTGTTGAACGTTAATCTAAATTAAATATTATGTATTGGACATTGGAATTAGCCTCAAAACTGGAAGATGCTCCCTGGCCGGCAACGAAAGATGAATTGATTGATTTTGCTATCCGTTCAGGCGCTCCACTTGAAGTAATCGAAAATCTGCAGGAGATGGAAGATGAGGGCGAAATTTATGAATCAATTGAGGATATATGGCCCGATTATCCGAGCAAAGATGATTTCTTTTTTAACGAAGATGAATATTAAAGGGTAGAAGATTTACTTTTTGATGCAGGCTTTTTCTCAAGACCTGCATTTTTTTTGCGCTTTTCTTCCAGCGGATATAGATCAAAACGATTCTTCGGTTTTTCACTTTCCCTCCATTCAAATCCCTTCAGTAATACATCGTCTGGCGTTAATTCTTTGATTGGTATCGTTTTACCTTCAGGTTTTGGGTAAAAATCAATAACATCAATTTTACCCTTTAACAGAAAAACGTCAATTTTGCTACTCTCGAGCTTGTTCATCCCCGAATAGACATTTTTATTCTTGATGTAATAGAGCGTGACCGCATTTCCGTTTACCTCGATACTTTTCAGTTCGTTGTTGATAATATTGCCAATCATCGTTTTTCCAGTTATCTGGTTGTATTTTACAGAGTCTTCCCTGGAAATAATAAATCCATTGTTTTCCAGACGGGCAATGTCCGGACCCGGTTTGTGGGGGCGGTATTCAATTTTTTCGGCGCTCATCTGATGGACATCCGACCATAGAATCGGATCTTTATAGAGTCGCATCACGGAGTCTTTGGTCTGATAAGAAAGAGAATCGCACAATCCGGACAGGTCCTTCTTGTAAAATCGAACCCGGTGGTAGGCCATAAAAAGTTTGTTGTCATTTTCGCCTTTATCCTTCGTGGTATCCGGTGCTGTTTGCAGTGAATCTGCATAAAGCGGATTCTCCCGGTGGATCAGGGCAGGTATCTTAGCCTGAATTTTCCCGGTATCAGAGACCGATATTAGTGAATCATTTTTTGAGGTGGCAGTTTTCTTTGCGACGAGTGCAGGGCTCACCTTATTCTTAACGACCTCTCGTTTAGATAAATCCGGTATTGATTTTAAAGTATCCGCATGCAGAAAGAGGGTGTCTTTCTTCGAGTACTGCATAAAAATGGCTGAATCGGTAACAAAGGCGATTTTAGTCTTTTCGTTATAGATCCCCGTTCTTCCTGAAATTGCGATGTGATTGGTGGTGTCAGATAACAGAACCCTGCTTCGGGCTTTTCCGGTGCCCTCCTTCTTGGAATAAAAGATTGTATCACCCTGTAACGTCTGTTCTTTGCCCATAATCCTGGAGGATTTATAGAGTTCGGCAATATTTTTCCGGGTGTCGTACCATCCCTTTTCGGAATAGAGCGTTCCCTGTTTTGTCGTTCCGACGATGTGTGTCGGACCTACCAGGAAAACACGTTCCGTCTTTGTGTGGTATTTCAGGGTATCCGCCTTCAGGACAAAATCCTTGTTCGTAACCTTCACAGAGTCCTTGAAGAGACATAAATCCTCGTTAGAATAGTAGCGGCCGATCTTGCTCACCAGTACATTGGCCGTGTCGACGATTTTTCCCCAGTTGTCGTAATTACTGATATTGGTTTTCATATCGAAGACCAGCCGATCGGTAGTCAGAGTAATGGATTTATTGACCAGCTTAACATTACCATTGATGGTCGCAATCTTAGTGTTACCCTCGTATTTTATCATGTTCCCGTAGAGATTGAGGGAGTCTCCCTGTACAATATGGACATGACCAAAAGCATCCACCTTGTTGCTGTCATTGTAAAGATAGGCACTGTCGCAGTACATCAGTATCTTGTTATGACTCAGGATGACGTTGCCGATCAGCCTGTCAGCGAACCGGTTGATCATGTCGTCATGCGTATATAGATCGGAGTTGAGCATCTCAATCTTTTTCTTCCGGGTTTCCGGTTGAGGCAAAGAGACCGACACTACATGAAATGCAACGATCAGAAACAGAGACAGGAATAGGCTATATCCTATTTTTGGGATTCTCATTATGCAACGTAAATTTAACCCCTAACTATTTTTTCCAGGATTTTAATTTGAAATTGCAGTTTCCATAAAGGTCATCGATATGGATATACGTCTTGGCCTGCTGTTTGGCAATCCAAGTGCGGTAAGTATCTTCTTTCTTCTTTTCCAGGTACACCTCGCTCAGATGCTGATAGTCTTCCTGAAGATTCGCAGGATGTGCATTGGATCTGGATAACAGTTTAATGATCTTATATACTTGACGCTGTTTGTCGTCCATCCCGAGGAAAGGTTGGGAGATTTCGCCGACTTTCAAGCCTGTAATTATTTTACTTACATCAGGATCAAGCTCGTCCATCAGGAATTTTGAGGAGCCGCTTTTGGGTGAGGTAACCAGCCCCCCATTGTTGCGGGTGTTTTTGTCGGATGAATACATATAAGCTGCTTGTTCCCAGGTCATCGTTTTCTTTTGGATAAAATCAACGAGGCTGTCAATGCGTCCTTTGGCTTTATCTAACTCTTTCGGATCGATTTTCGGACGGATGAGGATGTGACGGCACTTGATTTTCTCGCCTTTTTTGTCGATCAGTTGAATAATATGGTATCCAAACTCGCTCCTGACGACTTTTGACACTGCACCTACTCTCAGGTTAAAAGCCTCGGTCGCGAAAGCGGGATCCAGCTGGGCCCGGCCAACATAATCCATCTCTCCGCCATTCTTTGCAGAACCAGGATCTTCTGAATACATCACCGCCAGCGTTCCGAAATTTTCGCCAGCCTCCACACGACGTTTGAACTCGCGCAATCTGCTTTTGACATCCATGTCTTCCTGCTCCGTGATGATTGGAAGGATCAGCATCTGTGCATATTCCATTTGTGAACCGACCATTGGGATCTTCTCTTTCGGCAGCTGCCTAAAATAGGTGCGGACCTCTGAAGGGGTAGTTTTCACATTCTTGGAGATTTTCTCCTGCATCTGTTCTGTCTTCAACTGTTCCCGGATCATCTCGCTCATCTCGGATTTCAGCTGATTGATAGACTTGTTGAAATATTTCTCAACCTCTTTTTCCGAGCCTATATTTTCAACGTAGTATTTCATCCGTCGGTCCATGTTCTGGTTGATCTGATTGTCCGTTATCACGATATTGGTGTCGAGTTCTGCTTCAGCGAGCAAAAGCT
Source organism: Prolixibacteraceae bacterium (assembly GCA_036508555.1). Taxonomy (GTDB): domain Bacteria; phylum Bacteroidota; class Bacteroidia; order Bacteroidales; family Prolixibacteraceae; genus CAINVV01. The sequence continues at coordinate 70,665 of DATCHD010000035.1, read as the reverse complement.
TTTGCTCGAGCAGAGACTCCAAGATCTCACATTTCATATCGCCTTGGGTAGTCTGACCCTGAGCCTGAAGTTGAATAGCCTGTGACTCAATATCTGATTTCAGAATCGGATTGCTCCCCACGATGGCTATTATCTGATCGACAACCTTGTCCTGGGCATTGGCAACAAAGAAAGATCCCAGGATAATTCCTGACAACAAAAAACCTTTTATCCAGTGTTTTAACATATACCTTTTATCAAATGTTTTAATTTATTCTCAAACGCTCCAGCGGATTTGCAATCCGCTGGTAATTTTCCCCAACGGATTACAAATCCGTTGGAGCGAAGTACGAACTACTTTATCGTAAAACGGTTTTCTCTCTTCCCTTTCTCGTAAATATTTTTCTCAAGATCCTGAAGAAAATCCATTTTTCGGGTGTTCAAAATTAAACTTTCTATCCGATCCTTTACGAAATCGAATGGCGCTTTTTCTCCTGCCAGGATATAATCGTTGATTAAAATGAAATAATAGTTGTTTAAATCGCTGAATTGATGAAATTTAGAGTTCCTCAATAATTGTTCGGGCTCCTCTTTTACACTAGGAATACGTCCCAGGATGGTGCCAAAATTGACCCAGTCATTGTTGAAATGGTCGTACTTGGAGGCGTACTGGAAACTGTAACTCTCCAATTCACTCATGGAACGGGTACTGTTCTCGGCCATCCATTTCCTGATCTGGTCCGTTTTAGCAAGCGTCTTGGGTATTTCAACATAGACGGCCTTGACTATTGAACTACCGAGCGTAAACTCTTCCGGCTGATTATCATAATAATTCCGAATATCTGCCGGGGTCAGCACGGTATCCAACTTTTGGTTCAAAAGCTGTTGCTGGTATCTGTGAATCAGCATGGAATTTCTGTATTCTTCCAGTTCCCTGGAAAGATCTCTCTGACTTTCATCCAAGTTCTCTTCGGCCATTTTCAATAACAACTCCTTTTTTACCCATCTTGTCAGAATATCGTTGACGCGGGCCAGACTGTCCGGCTTGGTCATCCCGACAGGAAGTTGCGATTTAAGATCCTTGAGCAGATAGACCTTGTCGAATACTTTGGCAACAATCGGATCTTCCTGCTTGTAGCCTAAATAACTACAGTTGCTGAGGGAAAAGATTATCCCCAATAACAAAAGACGTGAAGTGTATCCGGAAAGCATTGTAAGAGAATTACTTAACATTGATTGTCTATTCTCTGCTGTAATTTGGTGATTCCCTGGTAATTGTAACATCATGCGGATGACCTTCAGTCACCCCGGCATTGGTGATTCTGCAGAATTTTGTTTCGTGCAGTTTATCAATAGTTGCAGCCCCGCAGTAGCCCATTCCTGCCCGGAGCCCGCCTACCAGCTGGTATAGGACTTCATTGAGAGAACCTTTGTATGCCACCCGGGCAACGATGCCTTCCGGAACGAGTTTCTTGATGTCGTCTTCCACATCCTGGAAATAGCGGTCTTTCGACCCTTGCTGCATGGCTTCTATGGAGCCCATTCCCCGGTAGGATTTGTACTTTCTTCCCTGAAAGATAATGGTTTCGCCCGGTGATTCTTCCACACCGGCGAACAGAGATCCTGCCATAACGCTTTGCGCTCCTGCTGCCAGCGCTTTAACAATATCGCCCGAATAGCGCAATCCGCCATCGGCGATAACAGGTACACCACTGTTTTTGATGGCTTTGGCGACGTTATAAATGGCAGAGAGCTGAGGGATTCCTACGCCAGCTACCACCCTGGTCGTACAGATAGAACCCGGACCGATGCCCACCTTCACGGCATCAGCACCTGCGAAAACCAATTCTGATGCGGCTTCCGCGGTAGCGATATTACCGACGATGATATCTTTTTCGGGAAATTTATATTTAGCTCTTTTCAACATTTCCAGTACACCCAAGGAGTGACCGTGTGCAGTGTCGATAATGATCGCGTCCACGTTGGCCTTTACCAGCTCCTCGATGCGTTCGAGCGTATCCGAAGTAACACCAACGGCAGCTGCCACGCGTAACCGGCCCTTTTCGTCCTTGCAGGAATTGGGTTTGTCCTTAACCTGCGTAATGTCTTTGTAGGTAATGAGACCGATCAGTTTGTTGTTTTTATCGACTACCGGGAGTTTCTCAATCCTATAGTTTTGCAGGATGCTGGATGCCTTCTCGAGGTTCGTTGAAATATCTGTCGTGATTAGGTTTTGAGTGGTCATTATTTCCGAAATGGGCCGGTTCAGATTGCGTTCAAAGCGCAGATCACGGTTGGTTACGATGCCAACGAGGCGACGATCTCCGTCCACCACAGGGATACCACCAATTTTGTAAGTCTCCATCAGTTTCAGCACATCACCAACCAATTTGTCTTTCGAAATCGTAATCGGGTCGAAAATCATCCCATTTTCAGCTCTTTTTACAATGTTGACCTGTTTGGCCTGTTGCTCGATGGTCATGTTTTTATGGATGACACCGATGCCCCCTTCCCGTGCTATCGCGATAGCCATTTTCGATTCCGTAACCGTATCCATCGCTGCGGATACGATTGGTGTATTGAGTTTTATGTTGCGCGAGAACATCGAGGAAATGTTGACATCCCGGGGTAGCACCTCCGAATAATCAGGTATTAAGAGCACATCATCGAAGGTTAATCCTTCGAGTACCACTTTATCTGAGAGAAATGACATGGGTGTGAAATTTGGTGAGACTTTTGTTGCGCAAAATTAAGAAAAATGAGTGAAAAAATGAATATGTTTGGTTAACGATGGATACGTACCGTGAAATATTGTTAAAACATTGGGGGTTTGACCAGTTCAGACCTTTGCAGGAAGATATTATCCACTCGGTTGCTGCCGGAAACGACACCCTGGGATTGATGCCTACCGGTGGAGGTAAGTCCATTACTTTTCAGGTATATGCACTTTCTCAGGAGGGGATGTGCCTGGTCGTGACACCTTTAATTGCCCTGATGAATGATCAGGTGGATAATTTACGGTCCAAAGGGATCAAGGCGTTGTCTATCTATTCCGGTATGACCTCCCGTGAAATTGGAATTGCCTGTAACAATGCTGTTTACGGCGATTATAAATTTTTATACATCTCTCCCGAACGGCTCCTTTCTGAGCATTTTCTGGAATACCTGATCCGCTTTAAACTGAATCTGATCGTGGTAGACGAAGCCCATTGCATCTCCCAATGGGGATATGATTTTCGCCCGTCTTACCTGAATATCGCCAATATCCGAAAATATTTCCCTGCCATACCTCTGCTGGCCCTGACGGCGACTGCCACCGATGAAGTTGTTGAGGACATCCAGGACAAACTGCTGTTTCCACGAAAAAATCTGCTAAAAAAGAGCTTTGTACGTGAAAATGTGACTTATCTGGTTCGTCAGAAGGAAGATAAACTGGGATATCTGCTCGAAACAGTTTCCAGATCTAAGGGGTCAGGCATCATTTATGTCCGGAGCCGTAAGAAATGCCGCGAGATTTCGGATCTTTTGAGTCAGCACGAGGTCTCGGCCGATTTTTACCACGCCGGACTGGATCAGGCGCTGCGAAGAGAAAAACAGCACAAATGGATGACTGGTTCCTCCAGGGTGATGGTAGCGACCAACGCTTTCGGGATGGGCATCGATAAACCGGATGTGCGGTTTGTGCTGCACCTGGATCTGCCTGATTCGCTGGAGGCTTATTTTCAAGAGGCCGGACGGGCAGGCAGAGATGGCGAACGGTCGGTTGCCACCATGATATACAATGGGACGGACAAGAGACGGCTCCACAAAATGGTCACAGATGCTTTCCCGGAGATCGAGCGCATCAGGCAGGTTTACCAGGCCTTGTGCGACTACCTTCAGATTGCCGTAGGCTCAGGAAAGGATTTTTTCTACACCTTCCAACCGGAGGATTTTGCCAAAAAGTTCAGCTTCCCGTTTACGACGGTCCACCATAGTCTAAAACTGATGGAAAAAGAAGGTTACCTCGAATACACGGATGACCCGGAAAACTCTTCGAGGGTCTATTTTCTGGCCAGACGGGATGAACTCTACCGAATTGATACCAAGGTGAAAAATCTGGAAGCGCTGATTGGTATGCTGTTGCGCTCCTATACCGGATTGTTCACAGATTATGTCAGAATAGATGAAGTACTGCTTGCCAGGCGGTTAAACATGACATCCGATGATCTCTATCAAAATCTAAAATTCCTTTCACAGCAAAAGATCATCCATTACATTCCACGCAGGGAGGCTCCTGTCATTCAATTTCTGACCGAACGTGTTCCCAGGGAGAGAATCAGAATTTCCAAAATCAATTACCAGGATCGGAAAGTCAGCTATCAGAACCGCGTGGATGCAGTGATAAAATATGCATTATCTATTGAAAGGTGCAGGAGTGTCCAGTTGCTTGCCTATTTCGGCGAGTACGGATCTAAACCATGCGGAAAGTGCGATGTTTGCACAGGTGAGCATCAATCAGGTATTACGAATGCGGAGTTTGAGGCGATCTCAGAAATGATTGGTCGGTTGTTGCTCGATGGACCTTTGGAAATCAGGTATATAGTCGATCGCGTAGAGGCAAAAGAGAAGAGTGTGCTCAAAGTTGTCCGGTGGATGCTGGATCAGGAGACGCTTGAGATGAGCGCTGCAAATCTGATAACTTTGAAAAAGTAGATTAATGTCGCTGACTCTAAGAAGTTTGATTACCTTTGTGCCAGAAGTTGTTTTTTTATAAATGGGACAAAGATCAAATGATGAATCTCATTTCCAGGATGTTGTCTATACCAGAAATGTGATTGAATTTGCTACTGTAGCGAATGAATTCTGTGCTTTTACTGAATCTGTGAATGATTTTTCCAGGAAAGACTTTCTTGGAAAGCTCCAAAAGATTTTACCCTTACTTTATTTGAAGGCTTCCCTGTTGCCAGCAATAAATGAAGAGGATGCTGAGGAGACTCCCGAAAAATTTGTTGCGGAGGAGGATTATATTTTTATCCTTCGGAAGCTAAGTTCCAAATTGGGTGAGTTTGACAGTTATCCGGAGATTTTCGAGCCGGGCACACCCCTGGGAGAGGCCAATGTAGAGGCGAACATTTCTGAAAATGTGGCCGATATCTACCAGGATCTGAAAGATTTTATTCTGGCATACAGAATTGGAACAGTGGAAGTTATGAGGGCTGCACTTTGGGAATGTAAAAACAATTTTGAACAATATTGGGGTCAGAAACTGGTTAACGGTCTGAGGGCCATTCATCAGTTGATATACGGCAATGTTGTCATCGATTAGGAATGCCAAAAGCCGGATTTTGAGTATAATGAGTGAAAATAATAAGGAGTTTAAAAAAAGTATTACGGATGAAGAGTTGGCGGAACTTCCGCTAACGTTCTTTGAAGGGAAGATTCATCTGATTGAAAAAGTTGAGCAGCTTACAGATGCTGTCAGCTATCTGAAGTCGCAACCTATCTTGGGTTTTGATACGGAAACACGTCCATCTTTCAAAAAAGGACAGAATCATCAGGTGGCGCTGTTGCAGCTTTCTACCGCTGATCAGGCATTTCTGATCAGAACCAACCTGATCGGCCTTTCGCCTGGCCTCATCAAGGTGCTGGCCTCTCCTTCCATCCTTAAGATCGGTGCTGCCATTCGCGACGATATCAAAATTCTGCAGAAGGTTGCCCCTTTTAAGCCGGGAGGTTTCGTGGAGTTGCAGGAGTTGGTTAAACTCTACGGGATAGAAAATTTCAGTTTGAAGAAACTTGCCGCCATCGTTTCTGGCGTGCGGATCTCCAAATCCCAGCGCCTGACCAACTGGGAAGCGCCCGTATTGACGGAACAACAACAAATTTATGCCGCTACAGATGCCTGGATTGCCTATGTCATCTATACCGGTCTTACCCAACAATAGTCCGATGCAACCTGTCGCCAGCGTCATATTAAAGAAAGGCAAGGAGGAGTCGATGGAACGGTTCCATCCCTGGGTTTTCTCCGGTGCCATCGATCGGATCGAAGGTGCCGTGGAGGAGGGTGATCTGGTTTCCGTTCAAAAGAGTGACGGAACCGTCATCGGTTTCGGACATTGCGCCATCGGTTCGATAGCCGTCAGAATTTTTTCCTTCGGGGAAACTATTCCGGGAGATTCATTCTGGAAGGACCGGATTGAGAAGGCATATATGCTGCGTAAAACTATCGGTCTGACTGACGCGTCAGACACGAATGTCTACCGTCTGATTCACGGTGAAGGAGACGGATTGCCCGGCCTGATCGCCGATTATTACAATGGAACAGTTGTGCTGCAAGCTCATTCTGTTGGGATGTGGCTGGTTCGGGAGGCTATCGTTGAGGCACTTAAAGAGGTCTTGGGTGATAAATTGGTTGCAGTCTATGACAAGAGTTCGAAGACGCTACCCTTCAAAGCCGATATTTCTGCGAAGGATGGTTATCTCTTTGGACAGTCATCCGCCGGTGTGGTGACTGAATATGGGAACCACTTCAAAGTCGACTGGCAAGAAGGTCAGAAGACAGGATTTTTTATCGACCAGCGGGAAAACCGCAGGCTCTTATCCCAATATTCCTGTAATAAAACGGTGCTAAACATGTTTTGTTATACCGGAGGCTTCTCTTTTTCTGCATTAAAAGGAGGAGCTGCACTGGTTCATTCGGTCGATTCTTCTGCAAAAGCGATCGAACTGACCAACGAAAATGTGGCGCTGAATTTCCCCGGAGATCCGCGTCATGAGTCTTTTGTGGCCGAGGCCTCTGCCTTTATGCAGGAGATCAAAAACAAGTACGACGTGATCGTGCTTGATCCTCCGGCCTTTGCCAAACACCGCAACGTCTTATCGCAGGCGCTTCAAGGTTACAAACGACTCAATGCTAAGGCTTTCCAGCAAATCAAGCCGGGAGGCATCCTTTTCACTTTTTCCTGCTCACAGGTTGTGACCAGGAATAACTTCCGCGAAGCCGTTTTTTCGGCAGCTGCGATAGCCGGACGGGAGGTGCGGATTTTGCACCAGTTGTCTCAGCCGGCCGACCATCCGATCAACATTTTTCATCCCGAGGGTGAATACCTCAAAGGACTGGTCTTGTATGTAGAATAACATCGTTCATTTTATTTCATAGTACATTGAATTTTAAAGAATTTGACTTCACAAATGAAGTTATGGATGGCTTAAATGCCATGGGCTTCGAAAATTGCACTCCCGTTCAGGAGTTTGCAATACCGGTTATCCTGCAGGGTAAAGACCTGATTGCCTGCGCCCAGACCGGTACGGGAAAGACGGCTGCGTACCTTTTGCCGATTCTAAATAACATTTCCAGAGAAGGCCACACGGGCATGCACACCCTTATCATCGCTCCGACAAGGGAACTCGCACAACAAATAGACCAACAGATAGAGGGATTCTCCTATTTTACAGGCGCTTCTTCCATTGCAGTATATGGTGGGGGAGAAGGTTCCGCTTTTGATCAGCAGAAGTCCGCATTGGTTCAGGGAGCTGATATTATTGTTGCAACTCCGGGTCGCCTGCTTTCTCATATCAACCTAAAATATTCTGATTTCAGCACGATCAAGACATTGATTCTGGATGAGGCAGACCGGATGCTCGACATGGGATTCTATGACGACATCATGCGAATTATAGCAGTTCTGCCTAAGGAACGGCAGACACTACTTTTTTCGGCTACCATGCCTCCCAGGATCCGCCAGATGGCAGGTGTCATTCTGCAAAATCCGGAGCAGATCAATATCGCTATGTCAAAACCTGCCGAGAACATCATTCAGGCAGCCTATATGGTCTATGAGGGTCAGAAGGTGCAGTTGCTCAGAGCGTTACTGAAAGGAAAAACAGACTACAAGAGTGTGTTGATCTTTACCTCCAGGAAGGCTAACGTCAATGGACTTGTCCGTGAGCTCAGAAGAATGGGCTTCTCAGTCGATGGCATGTTGTCTGATCTCGAACAGAAAGAGCGGGAACAGGTTATGCTTCGTTTCCGTAACCGGGAAACCCAGATATTGGTTGCTACCGATATTGTGTCTCGTGGAATTGACATCGATGGGATTGACCTGGTGATGAACTACGATGTGCCAAGGGATCCGGAAGACTATGTTCACCGTGTCGGGAGGACTGCCCGTGCACAGCTTTCCGGCGTTGCCATCACATTGATTTCTGAAAACGACGCGCACAGTTTCAAGAAAATTGAAGACCTGATTGAGCGGGTGATTATCAAGATCCCATTACCTGCAGGCATGGAAGAAGGACCAGAGTACAATCCTGCCGCAAGCAGAAAAGCCGCTTTCAGACCTTCCTCAGGTGGGAGAGGAGGAAGCCGTCCGCCGGCCAAAAAAGATTTCAGGCACCGCGACCGCGGCGACCGGCATGGACACAAAAAACAAGGAGAATAAAATCTCTAAAAAAAGTCATAAAATTTCACAACATTTCTATTGCCTTTTGGGGATCAAATGTGATGAAAATCACTCACTCCATGCTCGGTTAAATATGCTTCCTCAAACGGTATTTTTGCCCATAAAGTTGAAACAATGAAATCTACATTTTCGATCCGTACGACCTCATTGTAATAACATTTCACATTGTCTCTAATAGAACAAACCAACCCTTGAGGTATTTTAGCTAAGTCGTAATATTTATAGAGCTCATGATTCCCAACTGCCACAATTACTTGCTGATAATTTTCTGATATCCAATCCCAAAACGGATGTTTGCTATAATTGTCATCATTCAAATAACCGATGTCACCAGCTAAGATAAGAATATCACCCGCTGGGTTCAACGGATTGCTTTTCAGATAGCTGGAATTGGCGGAAAATTCCAGATGTAAGTCCGATGCATATTGAATCTTCATCTTTATTTCTCTAATCCTTTTACCATTCCATTTCTTCTATCATTATTTCCAATTCTTTTTCAATTCGGGAATCCGGATCATCTTTCATGGACAGGTATAACGAAAGTTTATCGACCACTTTGCTATTCGAATTACAAGGGATTGTGGTTGGATATTTCCATACTTCAATTTTATACAATCCATCCACTTCATTAAATAGTCCATCCTTCAGGGAAAAGTATTTTTCCCAAACAGACAAGGTTCCGTATTGTTCAGGGTTCAAGTGTGAGTATTGCGACAATGCGTTCACACCGCTTATACTGAAATTCCCTTTTGGCAAAGAATCACAATAAACAACCTTTTTAACAGGTGATGACAAATTTTTTTGCATCTTCTGCCATATTATCCTTTTTGAACCTTCAAAGCGGATGTATTTTGTTCTTGTATGATCGGTTGTCGTGTTACATAATTTACAATCCTGGAGGTTAGTCACTGCACGTGCTAATGCTACGTAATTATAGGGCATTATTTCCTCCAGCCCCTTGATTGTAAGTTCTTCTTTGTCTGATTGGAGATAATAAAATAAGACATATTGTGCTGCAGGAGGCAATTTTGCTAGTTTGTTCATTTTTCTCGCACGGGTATTTACTATCAAGGAGGGTAAGAATGCATATTTATCAGAAATTATGAAGTATACTCCTTGATTTATTAAACGCTCACGTTCATAATACGTTACGGAGTTCAATAAGACGGCCACTGTCAAGCCAACAACTGTTTCTATCTGTTTCGTAATTCTCTTGTATTGCAATGGGGTAGTAGAATCCTCCTTGTTTTTTGCCCGAATTACACAGATCGGTTGATCATTGAAAGTTGCGGTATAATATGAGAAGCGCAATAGCATATCTGTATTAAGACCTTGCAGTTTGCTTCTTTGTAGCAAAACTAATTGAGTTGAAATGCCAACCACGGATATTATATTATTCATTTTAATTATATAATCAAATTAAATGCACTATTATCATTGGATTGATAATAGTGCAAAAATAATGATAATAATTTACAAATTCACAACTCTATTTTCAATTTTTTTGTATTCTCTAATGCATCTATTGATTGTGAAATCTTTATTGATTTTATTTTAATAGATAAGTTGCAATTAAAAGTGTCATAATCCTGGCATTAAATTACATAAAATTATAACACTGTTATAGGAAGACCGCAGTTTTTCGCAAAGTCAGAGTAAATAAATTGCCGTATATTTGTGTAAAGGAGCAGCATGAACCAATCAGATCAATTTACCTACCTCAGCAATCCACAGCTGGAGCTGGCTTTCGACTTCGTACAATATACCGGTCAGAATCTTTTCCTTACCGGGAAAGCCGGGACGGGAAAGACTACTTTTCTGAGGAATCTCAAACAGCAGTCGCCTAAAAGGATGGTGGTTGTGGCACCCACCGGAGTAGCCGCCATCAATGCAGGAGGAGTTACAATTCACTCCTTCTTTCAGCTTTCATTCGGTCCGCAGATACCGCAGGACCCCGACAAACCCTTTCCCCCCTTGAATACCCAGGAAGGAGCCTACGGAATCAAACGCTTTAGCAAGGGGAAAATCAATATCATACGGAGCCTGGATTTGTTGGTAATCGATGAAATCAGCATGGTCCGGGCCGATGTGCTGGATGCCATCGATGATGTATTACGAAGGTACCGCACCCGTTATAAACCCTTTGGCGGCGTGCAGCTGCTGATGATCGGCGACATGCAGCAACTCGCCCCCATTGTAAAAGAGGATGAATGGGAAATATTGAAAAACTATTACGACACCGCATTTTTCTTTAGCAGCCTGGCCCTGAAAAGATCCAGGTTTACCAGTATCGAACTGCAACATATCTTCCGTCAGAGTGACCGCCAGTTTATCGATCTGCTGAACAAAGTGCGCAACAATCAGATCGATTCAGCAACACTCGCCTTGCTAAACCAACGATACAAGCCGGGTTTCAATCCGGATGACAAAGAAGGTTATATTTCGTTGACCACACATAACGTCCAGTCTCAGCAGATTAACAGTTCCAAATTGAGTCAATTGAAAACTCCGGCTACCAGGTTCAACGCTGAGGTAAACGGGGAATTTCCCGAATATTCCTATCCAACCGACCCGGAACTGGATCTGAAAATCGGTGCCCAGGTGATGTTTGTGAAGAACGATCCTTCGCCCGAAAAGCAGTTTTTCAATGGCAAAATCGGGAAGATAACTGATTTAGAAGAGGAATTAATAGAAGTCAGCTGTCCGGATGACGACTTTGTAATCAATGTCGAAAGGGCCGTCTGGCACAACATGAAATATGCGCTGAACGAAGTAACCCAGGAGATTGAGGAAGAAGTGATCGGCACCTACGGTCAATTTCCGCTGAAGCTGGCCTGGGCTATCACCATTCACAAGAGCCAGGGACTTACCTTCGAAAAGGCCATCATCGATGCGCGTTCGTCCTTTGCACATGGTCAGGTTTATGTGGCTTTGAGCCGCTGCAAGACTTTCGAGGGACTCGTACTGAGCTCTCCAATCGCTCCCTACAGTGTTAAGAATGATTCTACTGTAGGACAATTTAGCGAGGAAGTGGAACAAAATCAGCCCGGTCCTGATGATCTGGCGCTATCCCGGAAGGAGTATTTTCAGCAGCTGGTCGGTGAATTATTCGATTACAGGCAGATAATCAGACAGATTCATTACATTCTGAAATTGTGGGAGGAACATTCTTCTCAATTATTAGGTACCCTGAAATTTACCCTGAAAGGTATGATCAACCCGGTCCAGACCGAAATGATCGACATTGCAACACGTTTCGAAAATCAGATCAGGCAGTTACTTCCCCTTACTCCGAATCCGGAAGAAAATCAGCAGCTGCAGGATCGGATCATGAAAGCTACAGCGTTTTACTCCGGTAAATTGGAACAACTTCTGGAACATCCCCTTACCCAGGCGGTTTTTGAAAGTGACAATAAAGCAGTTCGAAAGAGTCTTGGTGAAGCGACCGGCAGACTAAGAAAAGAGATCAAAGTCAAGAAGATTTGTCTGGAAAAGTGCATTTCTGGTTTTTACGTTAAAACCTACCTGGAAACCCGGGCCAAAGCAGTTTTAGATGTGGAGGAAACTTTTTATGGAAGTAAGAAATCCGATGGCGCGGCCGCTTTCTCTTCCAATCCTGATTTCTATACCCAGCTCAAAAAATGGCGGGCAGAAAAGGCCGAATTGATGCAGGTGGAAGTCGCACGCATCCTGGCACAGAAGACCCTGCTGGAGATTGTCCAGACCCTTCCCGTAACCGGGAAAGAGCTGAAAGAGGTAAAAGGCATGGGGGGCGTGCGGATGAAGCAGTTTGGTCGGGAAATACTCGAGATGATCCTTGCTTACCGTAACCGGCAGGGGATGGAAGTCCCCGCAGAAGCTGACAAAGAGGCCGAACGGGCTGGAATGGATTCGAGACAGATTTCCCGCGAACTCTTCAAAAACGGGTTAACGATCCCTGAGATTGCCCGCAACAGGCAGATGGCCGTTTCAACCATCGAGACTCATCTGCTTTATTATGTTGCCTCCCGGGAAATCCCGATCGACAGGCTGGTAGAGAAGAAAAAGATTAAGGCAATTGAGGAGTGTTACGAACTCAATAATTTCAAGCAGATAAGCGATCTGAAGGCTAAGCTCGGAGATAATTATAGTTATGGGGAGATACGATTTGTCTTGAAACACCTCGAAGTGAACTGTTGAGAGTCTTTTATTTTTTAGTAATTTGCAGGTGGTTCAAACAAAACTAAACTATGGAAAAATTCATTCTGGCATTAGAAAAATAAATAATGCCTGAAGTAATGTGCAATAAACCACTTACTTCAGGCACTTCTGCTAATTTAGGTACTGATTACTTCAGAATAACTTCCAGTACAGGTATTTCCATTGGCGGTTTCAGCACAGGCAAGGATAAATTGAGGTTCTTGCTTTCCTCTCCGTTTCCGGCGCGATATTTAACTTCGGAGGCATCGTGCAGAAATTGAATATATTTGACCTTATCTGCAACATTCTTCAGTTTTAGATTTCCCATTGGATAAGCCAGCAGGTGGATGTATAATCTGTTTGTTTTTGCATTATAAGTGAGCAACGTATTGGCTGGTGCGACAAACTCAGCAGGAGCCTCGGTACAGCCGTAAATGGAGCGGTTGTTGTATTTCATCCATTCACCCATGGCTTTCAAACGTTCCTGTGCACGGTAGTCAAACAATCCACGGGCGGTTGGTCCGACATTCAGCAATAGATTTCCCCCTTTACCAACCGATTCAATCAATAACTCAAGCAATTGGGCGGGATTTTTCCAGCTGGTTTCATCACGGTAGTAACCCCATGATCCGGAGAAGGTCTGACAAGTTTCCCAGTAGACTTTTTGTCCGTTGCGCTCAGGCCATTTCTCGACTTTGTATTGTTCCGGAGATTCGAAATCCCATCCGTAGTCTTTGTCTTTCAGATCGAGGCGGTCATCGACGATAATATTCGGCTGTAATTGGCGGACCATTTTCAGCAACCCTTCAGAATCCCAGTCATCATGGCCTTTGCCATTCTTACCAGGAAAGGAGAAGTCAAACCATATCACATCGATCTGGCCGTAATTGGTTAACAATTCGCGCACCTGATTCTTCAGGTATTCGCGGTATTTGGCCATGTCTTTGCCCTTGTTCAACTTGGCATAAGCGGAGTCAGATTCCTGACGCTGCGGGTGGTTACGGTCTATGGTATAGTCGGGATGATGCCAGTCGATCAGAGAATAGTAGAACCCGACTCTCAATCCTTCACCTCGTAATGCTTCAACATATTCTTTGACAACATCTCTGCCAAATTTGGTGTTGGTTGTCTTATAATCAGTGAATTTAGAGTCGAAATTACAGAATCCCTCATGGTGTTTGGCGGTCAGGACGACATACTTCATTCCTGCTTCTTTTGCCATCCTGGCCCACTCTTTCGGGTTGTACAGATCAGGATTGTACTCTTCGAAATACTTCTGATACTGTTCATTGGTCATTCGCTCATTGTTCTTCACCCATTCGTGACGGGCCGGCAAGGCGTACAATCCCCAGTGGATAAACATCCCAAATCGGGCATCCGTCCACCAGGCCATTCGCTTTGTTTTTTGCTCCGGAGTTTCAGTTTTGTAATTGGACTGTGCCATGGTTTGCATACACAAAGTCAATAATAAAAGGCCAATTAAGCTGATTTTCAGTATTTTTCTCATTTGCTTAAATTATAAAACTTAAAATTTGTATTTTGGTTTCAGATCTGATCTAATGACGGATAATATTAATTGGGCATTATCCCAAGGGTCACAATTTCATGAGCCCTGATTTTAACTTGTAAGGTGTTGCCGGTAATGGTAGGTTGTGCTACCTTTTCAAGTGGTAACTCAACGAAATTTAATCGTCTTGCCTGAGCAATTTTTACCGGTACCTTCAGTTGAACGGTCGTCTCTTTTCCCTCCATCTCTACCAGTCTAACAATGAGTTCCTTTCCCTCCTCCGCCTGTTTGATACCGGAAAGTGCCACATTTTTAGCGTCTACAGAGAAAAATGAAGTCTCCTCTGGTCGGGTAGCGTGCGTTTTCACCAACGATAAAGAAGGCGGTTCTGCCGCATAAACAGGAACATTAAAATCTTCTCCTTCGGCCAAAACGCCTGATTTCCAGTCGCCGGAATGTGGAAATAGCGAATAGCTGATCTCAAATTTTCCAAGATTTGGGTAGATATCCGGCTCGCCCCCCGATCGCATCAGGGTAATACGCAAATCCCCTTTGGTGAAGGAATGGCCATATTTTGTTTTGTTGAGCAGTGCGATGCCTACTTTCCCGTCAGTAATATCCACCCATTTTTGGGCTGGAACCTCCTGCCCATCCGATTTTTCAGGGGAAAGGCTATAGACGTCCGATTGTGATTTCAACCAGGATGGCGCATCTTTCCCGTTTATTTTTCTATCAACGGGTCTTTCTACTATATCAAACGGTACCTGGGAGAAGAACCTTGGGTTTTCCAGAGCGAGTGGAAAAACAGCACGAAGCATCGGTGAATCTGTGGAGTCGCTGCCGGTTTCCAGCCAATGAACCTCCATGTCGTAATCAATTCTCGGATAGGAGCGGTAGAGTATCGTTCGTTCAATAAAGCGGGATTTCCCCCAACTTTTCACTGTTTCCACACAGGCCCTGACCGGACCATTTTCAACGACTTTCACACTGATCACTTTACTTACAACCTCCTGTTTGACAATCTTGTTGAGGGTCCAGGATTTCATTCCGCCTTTTCTGTCTTCGAGGTACATCCTCAATTGGTTCAGCTGACCGCCTTCCCGTACAAACTCTTTTTGGGTACGTTTGTCGAACAGGCCGACAATTCCTCCAGTCTTCAGGTCAAATTTCACGGTAAAGAAATCGGTTTCGAAAGTGCTGTTGTTGAATGGGATAGTTTTGTTGAATTCGCCCGGTTTGCTCATGTCAATATAGAAAGTCTTGTATCCGCCGGCCGGCATCTCATCCACTATAAACTGCACTTTGGAAGTATATCCGGGAGGCGTCCATTTGCCCCATACGATCTGTGCCGGATAAGATTTTCCTGAAGCATCGCGAACCATCACAGTAGGAAATTTTCCTTGACCTTTGTCTACTGGTCGGATGTTTTTGGAACCGTAGTAATTGCCCCAGTTGGCCATTTTAGCTGTTGCCGGTTCTTCATTGGAAAAAATGGTTGCCTCTACAATTTTTTTACTGCCATACGGCTGAAGGTTATAGGCCACAATGGGTTGACCGAGTCCCGTTTGAAATTTTACCTCATCCGCCATTTGGCGGAAAGCATTGTTGCGCAGTTCAGTGCTCTTGCGCAGCACTTCGCTGTAACGGGCCACCGCTTCCTTGTTGGCTTCGTTGATCCCCGATCCCGGCAGTATATCGTGAAATTCATTGAAATTTACGGTCATCCAGAGATCACGCAACGCCTCAGCAGGATATTTCTCTCCATGGAGCCAACGAAGGGTATTGAAAAATTCACTTGCAAAAAGGGAATTTTCACTGTTTCTGTTACCCTCTTTGATGCCGGCAACGCTGGTGTAACAACCCTCAAAGATGAACTGCATCTCACCCCGGTGGGTGGGACGACCTTCCATCTCTTTGGCTGATTGTCTAAAGAAATCACCTGCTGTAGCAAATTTGACGGCCGGATATCCAGGTGTTTTATCCAGTTGGTGTACCATATCGATGTTGGCGCGGGTCGGTCCGCCACCATGATCTCCTACGCCTGTGATCTGAAGAATTCTTCGTTTTTCCGGAGCGTATTTCTGAATGTCCTCTTTCAGCTCCTTTTTAATCTCGCCATTGTAACCATCATTGCCATAGCATAATACCCTGGATGAATCGGGTGCAACCCACCAGAAAGTACCCACATAAGGTTTGCAGCGATGGAAATAGTAAGAATCGCATCCAGCCAGTTTCAGGATCTGGGGCATCTGAGAAATGTGACCGAAATTATCGGGCAACCATCCCACTTTGGCCATTCTTCCGAGCTTGTTTTGAAAATAGCGCTGTCCGAGCAAAAAGGAGCGGGAGATAGCTTCGCCGGAGGAAAGATTCATGTCCCCTTCTGTCCACATGCCACCGACTGGTTCTAACCGACCCTCTTTGACGTACTTTCTGATTTGCACCAGAAGGGGAGGGTCTACCGTTTCAACAAAATGGTAGACGGCTGCCTGACTCTGAACCATGGTATAGTCGGGAAACTCCTTCATAAATGCGACTACCTGACGCAGGTTGTCGTTGCACATCTGCATGGTTTCCGAATAAGTCCAAAGCCAGTTCATGTCCATGTGGGCATGACCTACTACCTGAATGGTGTCTTTCCTTTGGGCAGATACATGAGAAAAAGTGCTGAGGATCAGAAATGCCAAGAGTAACAAATTAATGACTTTCTTCATGTTGATAAGTGTGATGTAATTATTCTTCCAACAAGTTTACCTCTTTGATACTTCCGGATTTGGCGTTTAAGCGAAGGGTTTTGATTTCATAAGGGCGGAAGTTGCCGCTCCATTTGCGTTTGACGATGGCCAGGTCCAGGTTAGCAGTAACCGCCATTCCATTGGTTTCCACACAGCGCAGGATCAAGTCGTCACCATTTTCTGCCTGTTTGATGGAGGAAACTATGATGTTGGCCGCATCTACTGAAAGGAATGATCCTGATTTTGGCATCGTTCCCTTGTGGATACCCTGGTAAATTGGAACGCAGGGAGCCATCAACTCCTCGGCGATTCTCACGAGGTTGCTGTGTTGCCAATTCCCTTCATGAGGGACCAAAAGTAGGTGGAAAGTCTGAATACCCTGATCCATCCATAGATGTTCAGCCTTCATATCCAGCACCTTAGGATTGTGATGGGCATAAACTGCCGAACGTGCTACCGAGATCCGCATATCACTGCCGGAGACGCTGTACCCATATTTAGCATTGTTAAATACAGCTAAACCGTAATTGGTTGCACCGCTTTTCCCTGTCACATCGATCCACCGCTGACCAGGATCTTCGTTTCCATTGGTGGCACGCACGATGGTGCCGTAGGATGTCTCATAAGTCGCCACCGGAGAATCCACTTCAACAGGGAAACAGAATTTCACCATCTTCAGGTGTTCGTGCCAGTCGAGGGTCACTGCTGCTTCCGGATTCCTGGATCCTGCGTAAAGGGTCCAGTCGATGGTAAGGGTTGAACTGCCGTAAGTCATAATGGAACGGATTTTGCCACGCAACGGTCCTTCTTCCAAAATCTTAATGGTGGCATTCCCAAAAGCGCCGATCTCCTTGTTGTAAGTCTTGATGTCATGACTCCAGGTATCGCTCGGATCATCGATGATCACTGCCCTGCAACCAGCGTCTCCACCCACAAACAGGTCTTTGTTGTTAACTTTATCCAACAATCCGATCGAACCATTGTAAGAGATATGAAGTTTTACAAATTCATTTTCAATCGTGTTCTCAGTCACTTTTACCACTTGCTTGAAGGCCGGATTCTCTCCGACCCAAAGGCGGATCTGGCGGTATCCCATTGAAGGAACAGTCATACTTACTACCAGTTTTTTCCGGCTTCCGGCCTCTGAAGAACCTGGTGCCCACTGGTGTGGTAGTGCGTTGCCTTTTTCGTCGTCGACCCTTGAAGTTTTGTTCGTACCCCAGTTGTAATCGTATTCAATGTTGCCGGTAACTTCCCACGCATGTGGGTTGAAGACCAGCAGATATTGTGACTCGGGATCCTCGGTAGCGACTTGCCATTCGAGTTTTTGAACGGCCATGAAGGTCGACTGATGCGCAACATCCTGCGCATAACCGAATCCCTCGCGGGCACTCTGTGAATGATCGAAGAGGGAAGAACCGGCCAGACTATCGTGAAACTGCAGGAAGAGGACTTTGTGCCAGGCCGCAGTGAGTTCCTGTTTTGGATAATGTGCTCCCCAGGCCACCGAGCCGATAGCAGTAAGTTTCTCGGCCGTCACCAGGGCTGCTTCAGATAGCCGGTTGCCTTTCTTAATCTCGCATTCGGCTGTATAACAACCAACTGCGTGATGCTGAAGATCGTCCTTGATCACGGGCAGATTGGGATTGTTCTCTTCGCGGGCTTCCTTGAAATAAATATCCGGGGTGCTGTAAATGACTTTCGGTGCACCTTGCTCGACTTTTAACGCATTGATAGAGCTGATGTTGATCTTTGTTGCCCCGCCACCGTGGTCGCCTGCGCCGTAGAAGGCCATGAAACTCTTCATCGGCTGATTGCCATATTGTGCTACCAGATTTTCAACACGGGAATGAACAGATCCGCTGTCATTGTACCCAAACTGGATGCGATAGGTCAGGACTTTGGTGCCATCGGTACCTTCCCACCAAAAAAGATCTGAGGGCAAGATTTTTTCCCGGATTCCCGGACGCATAAAGATGTAATTTTCCATCCCCTGCAACTTGATGATCTGGGGCAGGTTTCCGGTATGTCCAAATGAATCAGGGTTATAGGCTATTTTTGAGCGATGGCCCAGCAGCTTTTGTAACGTCAGCTGACCGTAAAGTCCCTGTCTGACCATCGCCTCACCCGATGGTATATTCATGTCGGGCTCTACCCACCAGCCTCCCACTGAACTCCAGCGACCCTCATCGGCGCGTTTGCGGATTTCTTTCAGCATGGCTGGATCATTTTCGGCAACCCATTGGTAAAACTGGGCGGAACTGGCAGTGAATTTGAAATCCGGCTCTTCTTTCATGCGGTCGAGGGCGGATTGGAAAGTGCTGTGAACGACAGAGATACCTTCCGACCAATTCCATAACCAGACTGGGTCGATGTGTGCCTGACCGATCATGTGGATCTTAAATTTTGCCGCTTCGGCCGACCAGGCAAAACCTGCCTGAATATTGCCGGCAAAAAGGTTGGTGGCAGGGGCCAGGGCTAGTAATGCAGTGCCTGAAGCAGCGCTTCTTAGAAAATTTCTGCGCGAAAGCTGACTTTCTGAATTGTTGTTTCTCATCATTAAGAAGTTAAAGTTTTGTAATTTTGTAACGTTAAAGTTAGACTATTTCTTTAGAAAATTAAACCAGAGCTGAACTATTCCCTCGTCTGCAACGGGGGTGGATTTTTTCTTCGCCGTTTGTGCCTGTAACGACAAAATTCCTGCTGTCAGGAGCAGGGATAATAGGATCTTCTTGACCATAATATATTGAATGACAGTAAAATGGCAAAATAACAGACGGGTGTTACTTGATCCCGTAATGATCCCTCAGGATTATGCTAAAGAGCTTTCCTGGTAAGAAATATTTGATCACGACGGCCAGTTTTTGTTCTAAAGAAGCGATGACATAGCTTTGCCTGGGATTGGTACACTCCACGATCCTGACCAGTTTCTTTGCCAGAATTTGCGGCTTCCAGCCTTTGGATTCATCGTTTTCAATCACCGCGAGGGTCTTGGCAAACTGGGATTCATAAGGATCGCTATCCCCGGTAGAGGCAAGAAACCCGCGGCGATTGGCCGTATTATTGGTGTTGAAATCACCCGGATTAATCACTACAATTTTGATATTGAAGGCCTTGACTTCCATTCTTAAGGCTTCGCTGAAACCTTCGATAGCAAATTTCCCGGCGGAGTAAATTCCCTGGTAGGGCAGTCCCATGAGTCCGCCAATGGAGCTGAAGTTGATGATCTTTCCACCGCCCTGCTTGCGCATGACGGGCAGAACCAGCTGGGTGAGTTGAACCAGTCCGATAAAATTGGTATTCATCTGCAGCTTGATGGTATCCAATGGAAGGGTCTCTATTGGACCGCCGGTGTGCATTCCGGCATTGTTGATCAGCACGTCGATTCTGCCCTCTTTTTTTACCACTTGCCCGACAGCTGAAATAATCGAATCACCATCTGATAAATCCATGATCAGGGCATTAACTGCCGGATCGGTCGAGGTTTCTTTACGCACTGTGCCGTAGACCGTATGGCCTTGAGCGGCAAGAAGCGAGGCTGTTTCTTTGCCAAAACCCGATGAAATGCCAGTAATGAAAATGACCTTTTTCATGAAGGTTAAATTATTTTAAGTGCCTTCGCCGCTTTGGATATTCTTTCAATCGAAATTTCCACCTGTTCTTTGGTATGAGTTGCCATGAGGGAGTATCGGATGAGGCTGTCTTCTTTAGCAACTGCAGGCGAGACAACAGGATTGACGAAAACGCCGTCTTCCTGAAGCATCTTGGTAAGAATCAGGGCTTTGATGTCGTCGCGAATAAACAATGGAATGATTGGAGTCTCCGATTTTCCTGTATCGAAGCCCATTGATTTGAATCCTTTCAGTGCATAATTGGTGAGATCCCAAAGATGTTTAATCCTTTCAGGTTCACTTTCCATAATGTCGATAGCGGCCAGTACGGTAGCTGCGGAGGCAGGTGTCATACTTGCACTGAACATCAGCGAACGGGAATTATGTTTGAGGAAATTGATAGTACTGCTGTCTGCCGCAATAAATCCTCCCAGTGAGGCCAGCGATTTTGAGAAGGTTCCCATGATGAGATCTACCTTGTCGGTCAGGCCGAAATGAGAAGCTGTACCAGCTCCGTTTATGCCGATCACGCCGAGGGCGTGGGCATCATCCACCATGATTGTCGCCTTGTATTTCTCTGCCAGTTTGACAATGGCAGGAAGTTTCACGATGTCCCCTTCCATGGAGAATATTCCATCCACTACAATGAGTTTAAGGCTTTCTGGCGTACAGTGTTTCAGTTTGCTTTCAAGCGATTTCATGTCGTTGTGCCGAAATTTCAGTACCCGGGAAAAAGAGAGCCGGCTTCCTTCAATGATGGACGCGTGATCAAGTTCGTCGAGGAGCAAATGGTCGCTTCTTCCGGTCAGGACGGAAACAACGCCCAGGTTGACTTGAAATCCGGTGCTGTAACAGAGTGCACCTTCTTTGCCGGTGAGTTTGGCCAATCTGTCTTCCAGTTCGACATGGATATCCAGCGTGCCATTTAAAAATCTCGATCCGGCGCAACCCGTTCCATATTTATCGATGGCTTTTTTTGAGGCTTCCTTGATTCGTGGATCATTGGTAAGACCCAGGTAACTGTTTGATCCAAACATCAGCGCTTTCTTACCATCGATGGTCACAACGGTATCCTGATCTGATTCTATAACCCTGAAATAGGGGTAAATACCTGCCTCTATTATTTTCTGTGGCAGATCAAATTTTGAAAGTTTATCTTGTAGAATTCCCACTTTTTGCTCCTTAAAAGTTAGTTTGTGCTGCCAAATATAACAAAAATGAAAAGTGTAACAGCAAAATTTTAAAGTTTTACGGTTTTTTGAAGACTGCCGGCCTTGCGCGATTGGAAACTAACGGTGATATCACCCTTTCCTTCAACAAGAAATTGGTACTCCGAAAAGCCATAACTGGGAACGGAGGTATAGATGATTTCTGGCTTATGTTCCTGATAGCTCACTTTATTCGTTCGAAGGTCGGTGATTCTGCCTGCGGCAACCACTTTTGCCCCGGAACCGGATATCTTCAGCATATCGGGTGTATAGAGTTTTGAACTCATGGCTTTGGAAGACATGGAAGGCAATCCCTTGTCATTTTTCAGCCGGACTCTCACCTGGTGAAGATTCTTGCCGATTTCCTTAACATCGAACACGTCGAGGCTGATTTCAGGTGTCTGTTCTGCTGCAAAAAGTACCACCATAGAATTCCTGTGAACCAGCTCAGAAAGCATAAACGGGTGAGGCAGGCGTGAACTCATCTTGACCCATCCACCGATCTCGATATCCCCGTAAGTAGGGTGTTTAAATGGCTTCCAATCTTTGTATAGTTCGTTCAGTCCGAGGTAATCATTGAATTTGATCTGTTCGCGGTTCAGTTCCGGATTTCCTCCGCGCCTGCCGCCAGAAGAATTTTCGGTCGTCGTGGTAGTCGGTTTATCGATATTATCCCGGTAGGTTTCCTGAGATCTTATGAACAGTTCTCCCGTGAAAGCATAGGAGCCTTCGAGACAGAACAGGTGTGAATCGGTATCGCCAAATGTGTCGTATAAATCATAGGAAGGCTGGTAAACATAACCGGGCGTCATTTTGGCGGCATTTTTACCGATGATATCGTAAACGGCTATATCCCTCGCGTCGACCTTCTCTTCCTTGACGGCTGGGGCACGAAGCCACAAACCGCCTGAATTATGAAAGGCAAAATTGATCAGGATGTTCGGGCGTTGGTGAATATAAGCTGCAATGCTTTTAGCCTCTGAGCTGGAAAGAGGAAAATTTCCTGCTCCACTTTGAATATAGGGTGGCTGCCAATTGTAGCCCCAGTTGCGGTTGCAGTCCAGGTAGCCCTCTCCGTCTTCGTTGATTTTACCGTCGCCGTCATTATCGATACCTTCTTCCCCTAAGATCGTCCATTCACCCTTCTCTCCGGGCTTCACCGGAATCATCAGTCTGTTGTCTTCCGGGTCGGTTTTATAATCACCCAGCGGGTCTTTGATCCGCATCATGCAGATGTTGCCGTCCCCATCCAGGTCGTCCGGACCGTCCTCATCGACCAGGCCATCCCTGTCGTCGTCTCTGGGAATCCTCACACTACGCCCGGAACTTGGAGTTTGCGCATCCTTGAAGAAATGCGCCCTGCCGTCCACATTGACAACGGGAAGGATGTAATAGGCATTTTTGTCGACCACTTTCGTGATTTTCTCATTCTCGCCGTATTTTGTCAACAACATGTTGGCAAAATAGAGACAAACCTCACCTGCCTGTACCTCATTACCATGAATGTTACCGTCAACATACACGCCTGGCTTGGTCAGTGGTTCGCCGGTAGCGGGATTGTTGATGGTCAAGGCATATATCTCACGGCCCTCCTCGCTCTTTCCAACCAGATCCAGTTTGGTCAGTTTTGGGAAAGTACTGTGCAGCAGTTTTAATGCTTCCACCACATCTTCATAGGTATAATACCTGTCAAAACGAAGCGGAATCTCAATTTTTCCTTTGTTTTCAGCCACTACCGTGAAGGTCAAAAGGCTCAATAGTAAAAGTGTATATAGCTTTTTCATCATTAACCTCCGATCTTAATTTGTTTTACTCCGGAACTAAAAATGACAGATTCAATTCTGGCTTTTAGCAGACTCTTTTTGTCTGTTTTGATGGTCCAGGTTAACTTCTTTACCTGGTTCCCTCCGATATCACCCAGTGGCGTCCTCTTATAACCTTCCAAAAATTCGAGTTTATCCCCTTCGAGAATGATCACAACAGGGGCGGGTTGTTTATTTCTGGATCCCATGGCAGTTGGATAAGGCAGAACACCTTTATTCTCTAAGAAGAGTTCCAGCTTATAAACCCCTGCGCCGAGATCGGTCACTATCTCTTTCATTATTTGGATATCCGGAAGTTTTTTGGATAGCTGCAACAGCCAGGGCAGCTGCACTTTGCACAACGAATCAATCTGAGCAGCCGGTGGTGTTGAAGTAACAAAAGGTTTGATGCCGCCAATTTCCACCTTACCCAGGGTAGGATGGATAAAGGGTTGCCATTTGACAAAACCATCGCCATTCAGTTTTTTGTCGACATAGGCCAAAATGGTTTTCTCCCTGTCGTCGGCTTCCGGAGCTGCAGCTCTCATGGATGGCATTCCCGTTCCTGGCTCCCTGGTGCCTGCCTCTCGGGTGGCACCTCCCTCTCTGGACCGGGGTTCGGCCGCTGGCTTCGGTGGGGCAAAGAGATTCATGCTGAATGAAGGGACGCCTAAATGATAATAGGCCCAGAGCTCGAAGGAGCCATCTTTGTCAGGGTCGGCGGCCAGCCGATCTGTTGAGGCACCCTTTGCCTTCAGGTAGCTCTTGTATTTATCAGAGAAATCGGTATAGAATTTCAAATCGCCTTCCATCGGATTGACGGAAGCGCCCAGACCGAGAATGTCGATTACCGTTTCGGCGGTCATTTCGCGTCCTCCTCCCCGGCTCCCCATGGAGGCCTTGAACATCTCCACCACTTCTGCGATAGCATAGGTTTTTTCAGGATCCGCGCCAATGCGTGCAGCGTAGCGGGCAGGAACTTTTAGACTCTCCATATTAGCTCCACCTTTGCGCCCTCCGCGTGGGGGAGCCATGCAGAAATCGGAAGTTCCAAGAGTGTACATCATTTCGATTTCAGGATGGCTGAAGATAAATTCCATGATCCCATAGACTTCAGGGGCTTCTCCCGGCCATAATCCGGTATCTTTATAGTTGGTTTTGAAGAGATGGGGGAAATTGATCCCTACGTTAATTCCGCCAGGACCGTCTTCGTTGATTTCGCCGTCGCCGTCGTTATCCAGACCTTCCTGGTAAAGTTTATATTTTCCTCTTTCTCCCTTTGCAGGATCTGCCCGTAACATGATTCGCGGATCTTTGTCAGAGATAATATAGGTCCCTTCCGGATCTTCGACCCTCATCTGGGTGATCCAGCCATCTCCATTGAGATCATCGGGTCCGTCTTCATTGAGCTGATCATCCTTGTCGTCATTGACAGGAGAATCATTGACTGTCCGCTCCCATTTAACACTGGAAAAATACCCTGAAGTCGCGTCAGGGTTGGGTAATGGCAGAATAAACCATTTAATATTGCCGGTATAAGCGGATGAATCGAGGAGCATTTTGGCCAGATAGAGGGCTCCTTCGGTAGAGAGGGGAGTCTTGCCTTCAAAATTGGCTCCAACGAATATGGCTGGGACGTTCTTCAGGTCCTTGCCTATTTCCATCACATTAATTGGTTCACCTCCCGGACTCTCTGCAATCTTATGGAAGGCAATCCTGTTAGGAGCTTTTTGTTGTAACGAGCTGAGAGCCTTCTGAACTTCAGAATTTGTCCTGTATTTTTCAAAAGTTATCCCATTTTGGGCACTCAGATTGGTGCAAAATGCGAGCAGAAAGACCGCCCACATAGCGCGTAACACATTTTTTTGCATCAGAATAATGTTTGAATAAAAAATCTACGCCTGGTCAGTTTTTAACCAAACGTGAAAGTAGAAGATATTTTAAAAACAATTGTCTGTTGCCCAATTTTTTTTAAATGTTAAATAGAATCTATTTCTTCTTTTGATTAGGATTGATCAGATTACTCTCCAGCCATTTGCTAATTTGTTGTAATCCGCTGAGGGCCGAAGTGTCATTGGGACGAATAATTAAGGCTTGCTGAAAAAGTAGTTTAGCGTCAGCGTGATTGTTGTTGAACAATTTTGCCCATGCCAGCATGATTACAGAGTCATAATCCAGCGGATAGAGGTTCACGACTTTTTCAAACATGCTGACAGCCGTTTTGAAATCTTTTCTATTGTAATAGATCACTCCGAGCCAATAATTGGCAGTGGTATTTAGCGGGTCAATCTTCAGAATCTCAGTATATTGTTCTTTTACCTTCTCCCAGTTTTCGATTGCGCTCAACGGTTTGACACAGCCCAGTCTCGCCTCGATGGCATAAGGTTTCAGCGCTATCGCTTTCTTGTAGAATGAGATAGACTCATTGTACTGTTTTGCGAGGTAATTAAGCCATCCCAGGCGAATGTTCGAGATATAGTCATTCTCCTGATAAATCGGTTTCATCTCACTGATAGCCAGGGCGTAGTTCCCCTGGTTTTCCGCGATATAGCTTTTACTGAAGGCGGATTGCAATTCAGTCATATTTTGAGCATTGAGCGAAATGGCGACCAGGAACAAGGTTGCCAGCAATAGTGATTTTCTTAAAGTTTCCATTTTATACCTCCCGAATATGAATATTGATAATAATTTTTATTTGCGGCCACACTCGAATTTTCCATCTGATCAAAAGTGAAATTTCCACTGATAGTCAGGTTTTTACCCAAAAAATAGATCAATGAAAAACCGGTCTTGAAGATGGATGGATCTACAGAGTTGTACACATAAAGAGAATTAATCGCGCTATAATTTTTTAGATTTCCAACAGTGATATTGCCTTCTGCCCAAAGAGCTTTGGCACATTTCAATCCAGCTGTTTCAGCAAAAATCGTACGAAATGCTGCGTTTTCATACATTCCTACAATAGCGCTGTTAAGATAAATTCCCTGCTTTCCTGGTAAGACGACTCCTGCATGGAAACCAATCTGGTTAGTTGTATGGAGGGATGAATTTAGAACGGAGCCGTTGACCTCTAAATTGAAGCGGTTGAATTGTGAGGTAACAGCTATAAAGCCCAAATTCTCGGGAAGATTGACATTGCCAACATTGGTAAACAGGTGATGGTAAGCCATCTTCAAATGCCAGACTGGCGAAAGTGTGAACTTAAGCAGCGCCAGATATTCGGGCTGCTGCGTAACCACTCTGCTGATGGTTTGATCGTAATAGGAATAGGCCTGATACAAGGATACCCGGTAGCCAAGGTCAGAATTGACCCCGATCCTGTAGTACATTTGATCGGACCTTGTAGCCGTCTTATTGGTTTTGAGATTGAATTCGACATCGATCGATTCTACAGGATTTTTTTTCTTTATTTCCAGTCTCGCAGAAGAAGCAGGTGAAAGATTCCCTGCGTGGT
This sequence comes from Prolixibacteraceae bacterium, assembly GCA_036508555.1. Taxonomy (GTDB): domain Bacteria; phylum Bacteroidota; class Bacteroidia; order Bacteroidales; family Prolixibacteraceae; genus CAINVV01. Next base: position 43,746 of record DATCHD010000035.1, on the reverse strand, counting down.
AACGTGTATTCATGGATCCTGCATACAGGTTCGAGTAATAGAGCATTTCTTTTGTGAGATCATCTGACTGATCAAATTCGTATGCTTTTTCATATTGATTCATAGCAGAATAATAATCTCCTGACATGAAATAGGCATAGCCAACACGTTGCCTGATCTGTTTGGATTCGATATTCTGACTATCCGTTTCTTTTGACAGATCAATCAGCTTTTTCCAGTCTCCTTTGAGGTAATATTGGTAGGAGAGACTATCCATTTTGCTAAAGCTAAGCTCAGCCTGAGAAAATGAAAATAGCGGCAGGAGCAGTAAAATTATTACTGGGTATCTATACATTTCGCTACAACTTTAATTCTTTTATTTTCGTAAGTAAACATATTTATCCGATTGTTTTCCAGTATGATAGTACCGGTACTTTCGTTTTGAATTCTTCCAAAAATACTCAGGTCGATCCTTGAAGATAGTTTCAGATACTGGGGCATTACTGCATCGTCAGTTTCAGCGGGAAAGATGGTGTAACAGGCGCGGATCCTTTTGGTGAAAGGAGCAATGAAATCATGCAGCCAGACCAATATGTTTTTATTATAAATTGAGTTCAGTGCCAGTTCATCCTTGATTTCGAGATGCTCGAAATAACCCAGCAGCACTTTGAAGGCGGTGAGGTAAAAAAAGTACAAAAGCGATTTTTTGTCGCCGTAGAAGGTAGTGAAAAAAAACATACTTCCATCATTCACATAATAGGCACTACTCTCTGTCTCACTGCAATAGAGATAGTTTTGATTGTATGAGTCGGTAAAAGCCTCCCAGCGTTCAGTTTTTTCATTCCCGTTTTCGTCCGTGGCGCTGAATTTGAGCACAGAATTTGGCTGAATTCCGAAAGAATTCTTCAGCAAGGTATTAGCATGCAAATCTGAGATGATCTCTCCTTCTCCCGGGATTGAAAAAGTGGTAAGGGCATTCGAGTTATTGTCAGTTTTCAGATAATATGAAATTGGATAGTTCAGCGTTTTCGCCCCTGGTTTTGAAGAAGATTGTACTTGAAAGTGAATATGGGGTTGGTGGGATCGACCTGAATTACCGCAGGTAGCCAGAAAATCGCCCCGTTTCACATGATCACCTTTTGATACTTTAAAAGTGCCTTTCCGTAAGTGCGAAAGTTGTGAATATAAACCAGGTATATGTCTGATTATTATGGTGTTTCCCCAGTTATTCACGGTATCTGTTTTACCGATTTCGTTGTCGTCGATGTGATCGATGATCTCCTCCACGATACCATCTGCCGGCGCCAGCACAGGCTTGTTGTAGCAGTGGTAGTTTTCGCAGATCAGACCATTGGAGCTATAAGTCTTCATCTCTTCATCGAGTAACATGAAGTCGTAGGCATAACTCCAGTCGCCTTTGTGGGTGAATTTTCCATCATGGCCCTGACTCACAATCCATTCTCCCCAGAAGGGAAGATGGAAGGGGAAATAGAGGAGTTGTGAAAGCCTGCTCCTATTATTTATGTAAGTGTACAGATTCCTTTCGGGTGAATAATGCTGGATAGGTGTAAGAACCAGACTGGAAGTTTTCTTCCTCAGCATCAGAAAATAGATGAAGAGAATAACGACGATGGAGAAGGGGAGAGAAAATACCGGAAGCTGAATCCCGCCAAAGATTTTGGTAAGGGAAAGCAGGACCAGTGAAGTTAATGGTACAAGTAAAACTGCCCACACGTAGGAATTCCGTGAAGGTATGACAAAGAAACCTCCGATGGCAATGGCGGTCATGATGTAATTGGCACCAATGTTATAATAGGAGAAACCCGTGGTGTTTGAGCCTATGAATGAGGCAAACAGGTAGGCTGAAAGAAATCCGACAAAGGAGAGGGAGAAGGCAATTCTTGAACTTATGAGCAATAGAACAGCGATCAGTAGCCCGGAAAGAACATTGTTCTGAAAGAAAATGGAGCTCAGCGACCGCAGATAAGTGTCGGCCAGTTTATTGAAAGAGAGACCTTCGATGGATTGAAGAAAGTTCACCAGTTGACTGCCACCAACCGAATGTGCTTCATTGATCCAATAAATATCCCTTTGTGTCAATCCCAAATTTACAAAGCTTGATGAGGACAGAACGATCAGCCAGAAGCCAATAACAAACGGAATACTCAGGTGGGGCAGACCATATTTACCGAGCCATCCGCCTAAGGTTACAGATAATATCAATGTCAGTAAGACTGCCAATAGAAGGAGACTGAAATAGACCAGTCCCGGTTCAAAGAATGTGCCCATCCCCAGACCGAGCAACAAGGCATTGAAACTGTAGAGGCCTTTCCTTAGCTGCAGTTTGTCGAATCCCATTGAATTGGCAATCAGAACGGCTGTGAGAGTGGCCAACAATCCGCTGAGTCCGGCATAAAAATTAAAAAAGGTGACAATAAGAATGCCGAATGCTAACAGCTTATTGTCCAGAAATAATACAATGGAATAGCTGTTCAACGTGGAAAGCAGAATATTTTCTTTAAATGAAGCTATGAATCTGTCTGTTTTCATTCCGGTTACATAAATCAGGTAATAGGATTCCTGTTAAGGTGTTCCGGAATCTGTTCTGCATTACCGAGGTATTCCAAAGTCTCAGCTTTTCTGATCACATGAGGATGGCTCTCTTGATCTAACAGAACAACATTGGGACGAAGCGTAATAAACTGCATCCATTGGGTCATGTTGTATGCCCCTACTTTGTGCACAACCAGATGATCGCCTTTCTGCAACAGAGGGAGTGTGATGTTTTCACGGATTACGTCGATGTTCATGCAAAGCGGACCATACAAAACTGTTTCTTCGGTATGTTGACCGGCTTCCTGGGCAGCACTGATTCTATGATCGTACCAAAATGAAGTGAAAAGTAAATTGACGCCAAAATCCATGATTGTAGATCTTCGACCATCGGATAGGCGTTTGTTGGCAAGAACGGTTCCAAGCAAATATCCGGCATCGTCAATTAACGCCCTCCCGGTCTCGAGAATCAGCAACGGCAGAGCATCCGGCTCGAATCCAAAACCAAGTATCACATCTGTTATGGCATCTGCAAACTGATCGATCGTTGGAACTGTGTCTGAACCAGGTAGATAGGAGCCTTTCAAAGTGTTTGTTGAAGGGAAACCACCACCCAAATCAAGGTATTGAATCGTTTTGTTCAGCTTTTCCTTGATATTCCGCGCCAGTTCACACATTTTGGTTGTAGCTATGGTGTAAGCGGATGTTTCAAGCATAAATGTTCCGATATGGCAATGCAATCCAACCAGATTGAGATTTTCGCTGTTGATGATTCTAGAGATTGCATTCCAGGCCTGACCGTTCTCATAATTGAACCCGAAACGGTCCCATTTGGGAAAGATGCCGGTATCCATGTTGACACGGATGGCAACACGGGGTTTGAGCTGATGGTCTTCGCTCAGTTTTATCAGGGAATACAGTTCGTCAAAATGATCAATATGAATCAGCGAATTATTTTTGGCAGCGGTAAGCAATTGTTCATCAGTCTTATCCGGACCGTTAAAGATGATCTTGTTGCCGGGAACGCCGTTATTTATTGCTTTCTCATACTCAAAGCCTGACACCACTTCAGCCCAGGATCCCTCCTGATGGAAGATTTTACAAACGGCGTTGAGGTAGTTGGTCTTGTAAGACCAGGCAAACTGGACTTTGGGATATCGTGTCTTAAATATCCTGGTCGCAAGCTGATAATTACGCCTGATCTGTTTCTCCGAGACCACAAAAAGGGGGGACCCGTATTGCTGAATCAGCTCTTTTACACTCGCTCCCTCAATTTGAGAAACCACCTCGTTCTTTACCTGGGAACCAAACTTATTGGCAAAACCGATATTCAGTTTCTTGATGATGGGACGCTCATATTTTAATTTTTCCATTTTTTGTGGTTTTAAACCCATGATGGACGGCCACATAGGGCCGCCCCTACAATTTTTATAATTCCCCTGTTCCTGAAATGGTCTGAAATTCAGTCACATCAGTAATTAAATCCCAGGAGTATCTGATGAACATTTTGCCAACTTCGTAATTATTAAACGGCTCTACGGTTTCTCCCATGGCCATTTTTACAAGAGCCACGGGCTGATTTTGACCTGCGGCTGCAGTTAGATAAATCCAGGCAGGAAATCGCGGATTGACTTCCATAATATAAGATTTCCCATCTGTTGTCTGCATAATTTCCAGTTCACATCCGCCTCTCCATTTGGTCGCCCTGATAAATTTGTGTGCCAGATCGATGAAGGAGATGTCATCAATAGTGATGCCTGCCCATGCTTTTCCCTTATCAGTAATGTAAAGTTTTCGCATAGGAATCACGCTTATTGTGTTCCCATTTCCATCTCCGAGGGCTGCAATGTTTATCTCGGTACCCCGGATGAATTTTTGTGCAATAATTGGTAAACCCCATTTGGTCTGGAGCTTAAAGAAAGCCTTTTGCGCTTCCTCCAGGCTGGTTACCACGACAGCATCGTAGTATTTCCCTTTGACCACGAGCGGGTAATCCAGTTCATCTGCGGCAGCTTTCAATTCTGAAACCTGGTATACAAGTCTGTCTTCGGGAACCATCAGATGATGTTTCTTTCCGAATTTGTATAAAAGCATTTTATTCCGCGCTTCAAAAGGTTCCAGTTCGGGTAAGAAAGTACGGATGCCTATGCTATTTAATTTGGTGCTTAACTTGATGAAATTGAAAAGTTCGGCGTCGAAATTGGGGATTATCAGGTCGATTTTTTCTTTTTCTTGTATGGATTCCAGGCGATGAAAAAGACTCTCAGTACCGGCCGATGGATAAGGAATCTGATAAGTTTTATCTACAAGCTGATGCATATAGATTCCAGGTTCCAGGGCTTCGTAACTCAGTCCGATGATACGGGTCTCGAAATCAGGGCATTCCTTGATGGCGCGGATAACGGCGACTCCCGGACCCGGACTGTCAATTGCATTGAGCCCTGTAACGGCAATTACCAGCTTCCTTTTTTCTCCGTTTCCTGTTTTTGATAGCACACTCATCTTAAAGGATCATTTTTTCTTCGATAAAGAACTTATTCTTCCAAAAGATTGTAGTCTCCCAGCTGAGATAAGAAATCATCCAGATCTTTTTCGAACTGATTTTTATCCACTTCGTATCTGGAACATATAAAATCTATTATTTCCTGCCGGGATTTGTCCTCCTTGAACTGGGCCAATATATCCGAACCAATTGGATTGGAAGAAAATGAATCACCTGAGGAGGGATTGAAAATAAATCCGGCTTCACTCGTTGCTATATTCTTTTTAAATCTCATGACATTAATTATAAACTACAGGTAAAAAGTTTTATCCAGGAATCGCTGAAAATTTTCTTTGTATTGTTCCCCGATCGGGATATAGATTTTCTCGTCGAAAATGATCCGGTTTCTTTCAATCACTTTCACCTGCGACAAGTTGACAATAAACGATCTGTGAACCCTCATAAATAAATCTTCCGGCAGTTCAGTTTCGATATTTTTCATTCTCATCAGCGTAGTAACTGGTTTGTCCTTAAGTGAATGAATTATGATGTATTCGTTCGAGCCCTCGATGTATTTTATATCTGCCAGGAAAATGCGGATCAGGCGGTGTTCTGCCTTGACAAATATATAGTCCAGGGTAGGCTGAGGAGCTTCCGGAGTTTTTTTGTTTAAATCGAACCAGGCTTTTGCCTTGTTGGCCGACTTTAGGAATAATGGAAAGCTGATTGGCTTAAGCAGATAATCCAGGGCATCGACTTGAAAACCTTCGATGGCAAATTCACTGTACGCGGTAGTGAAGATGACCGGTATTTTTTGCTCGAGGGATCTGACAAAATCCATCCCATTCAGATCAGGCATATTAATATCAACGAAAAGCAGTTCTATCTCTTCATTCCTGATACATTCCAGTGCTTCGAAAGCGCTTGAACAAAGAGCGATCTTTTCCAGAAAGGGCGTTCTCTCAATATAGGCACCGATTTGTTTTAGTGCCAGCGGTTCATCGTCTATGGCCAAACATTTGATCTTCATACGATAGTTTTTATTGTTTATTCAATCGGTACACTCAAATACACCGTATATTCCAATTGGGAGTCTTGGATATTGAATTGATAGTTTTTATTGTAGAGTAATTCCAAGCTCTTCCTGATATTTGCAAGGCCAATTCCGGAATATTTACTTTTCTTTTCAACAGCTTTGTTGTTTTTGCTGTTTTTGATGGTGCAATTCAGCATGCTGTCAGTTATGTCTAATTTTAGCTGAACGAAAGAATCTTTCTGATAGCTAACTCCGTGTTTGAAAGCATTTTCCAGTAAGGAGATAAAGAGCATAGGGGGGATTTGTATATCCGGAATTTCATCCGGGACTTCGAGGGTTACCTGGACGTGCTCAGAAAAGCGAAGTTGCATCAGGGATATATAGCTCCTGATGAACCCGATTTCTTTCACTAAACTTGTCCTGCCCTGAGAAGTATCATATAAGAGGTACCGCATCATGGTTGAAAGTCGTATGACAGCATCCTTGGCATCATCAGCATTTATATCTATTAAAGAATGAATATTATTGAGAGTATTCATGAAAAAATGCGGACTAACCTGATGTCTCAGGAATGCCAGTTCACTTTTAAGCTGCTCTTTTTCAAGGTCTCTATGTCTGTCTTCTGCGATCAGCCATTGGCCGATAACTTTAAATGTTGTACTACTGCCTACAATAAGAATCGAGATAATCATATTGGCTATAATATGCAGGGAGACTGTATCATAGTTGGTTATTCTCTCCGGTTTATAACCAATTGGCGCAGGCATGCCCGAACCCAGCTCCATCGGAATTCCAGATCCCAGGTTCATGGGTGGCATCTTAACTGGTGCAGGGAAAAGCAAGGTGTTCAAAATCAGTTCTGCGGCTGTCATAGCTACAATGAGAATAGCTGCCGATATCACATAAGTCTTGTATTTCTGTTGGATCAGGAACCTTGGAATCAGATAAAATATATTGAGCAGAAATACCAGGAGGAAGGAAAAGATGCGCAACCATTCTGAAAGTAGTTGCTCCCAGTCAAGAGAACTGTAACCCCATTGGTTAAAGAACGGAATAGAGAAGATTCCTATCCAGCCTAAGCCGAACAATGAATTTTCGATTACCTCAATTTTGAAAGACTTGTTCATGATGGAAACGGGCCCTTGCTGATTTTATAACAAAGATAGTTTTCCGGGCAGTGAATTATCAAGAAATCAGTAAAAAGCTCATTTTCATCAACAAAAGTTCTCTTTTTGTCTGTGATTCGTTGACACGACAATTGCTTTTTTCAACTTGTAATTAATCTCGTATTGAGAATGGTTTTGTTCTGATTTTGCGTTCTGGCTTTGTTATTTTTTATTGCTATTTTTATAACATGGTAGAGGAATTTTGTTTTACCTTTAATACAGTGAAAAAATGAGCAAAATTTTACGAGGGCTTGCGGCCGGTTGGGGCGCAAAAAAGTTGGGCGGTGGATGCCTTTCCACGATTGTGATCTTCTTAATTTTATGGTGGTTGCTGGGGCATTTCGGTATCTTTAAATAGATCCCGCCTAACCATCTGCAACATAAGAAATATTTTCCCCACAACAATTTTAATTGAACCTTTAATTTCGGTGGGAATCGGGAGGTCTTATTCATACCCAACCGATGCATAACCCACCCAGTGTCGGATAGTTGCGTTGGCGGTTTTTCCCATTTGTTATTTATTTATTTCTTCTATATAACTGCGTGATTTCAAGCAGTTTGGTTCCATGTTCTTTCGTGAGCAGGGCTGGATCCATCCGCCAAATCCAATTTCCTTTGATGGTACCGGGTTTGTTCATCCTGGCAAGGCTGGGTAACTCAAGAATATCCTGCATCGGGATGATGGCCAGTTGCGCCACCGACTCCTCTACCTTCCTGATAAGGTGCCAAGAGTTTAATTCGTCTGATCCCAGGTAATTTTGCACCCTTCTCTTCTCCTCTTTTTTAAGCGATTGCAGCCATCCTGCAGTAGTGTTGTTATCGTGCGTACCGGTATAGGATACAAAATCGTTGGTGTAATTGTGTGGTAAATGGGTATTGTCTGCCTCATCAGAAAAGGCAAACTGGAGTACCTTCATCCCCGGAAGGTTAAATTTTTTTCGAAGCTGATCTACTTCCGGCGTTATTAATCCGAGGTCTTCCGCTACGATTGGCAAGGTACCAATCTGCTGCTGTAGGAGTTGCAGCATCTCCTCGCCATTGGCTTTCATCCAGCTACCGTTGATGGCTGTCTTTTCACCTGCCGGCACGGCCCAGAATGACTCCAGTCCGCGGAAATGGTCAATCCGAACCAGATCAAAAAGTTTCAGGTTGAAGTGAATTCGGGCCATCCACCACTGGAACCCGGTTTCTTTCATTCTTTGCCAGTCGAACAAAGGATTTCCCCACAGCTGACCGGTTTTGCTGAAGTAATCGGGCGGAACACCTCCAACTAATTTTTGGCTAAGATCCTCATTCAGAAGGAATAGTGATTGATTGCTCCAGACATCTGCACTATTGTAGGAAACATAAAGAGGGATATCTCCAAAGATGGATATTCCTTTTTCGTTGGCATATTTCTTCAAAGCAAACCATTGATTGAAAAAAATAAATTGCAAAAACCTGCTGAATTCAACAGATTCTCGTAGTAATCTATAATGTTCGCTGAGTGCTATTTCCTGACGTAGCCGGATGGGTTTTTCCCATTTGCTCCAGTTGGAACCCTTCAGATTATTGAGGCAGGCGTCAAACAGCGACCAGGATTCGAGCCACCACCAGTTTTGGTCCCAGAATTGATGGTATTCTCCGGTATTGAAGCCACCAGATGCGGAAAAATTCAGGAAAGCCTCTTTCAGAAGCTTTTCACGGTAGGGGAGGACAAGCTTAAAATCAATCTTATCAATGGGGAATTCCGGTGGATTTTTCAGCGATTTGTCAGAAAGTAAGCCTTCCCTGACAAGAAGTTCGAGATCGATCAAGCCGGGGTTTCCTGCGAATGCAGAGTAGGATTGGTAAGGCGAATGGCTCCGGTTGGTTGGCCCCAGAGGCAGTATCTGCCAGATTTTTTGTCCTGCTTCGTTGAGCCAGTCGACAAACTTTAAAGCTTCGGCGCCCAGTGAACCGATCCCGTATTTCCCTGGTAGGGAAGAGGGGTGTAACAGGACTCCTGATTTTCGCGTATCAAATATCATCTGTTATACTTGGAAGTAGCATGAAAATACGTGAGTAAAAGTATAGGTATTTCCCAAATGACAAAAATGTTTAAATAAGTAACAAAAATTTTGGCGGCTCGTAATAGCTATAGAATGTTTATAATCATTCTAAATAATTGAAGTCATGAAAAATTTACTATTCATTTTAATCTTATTTGTCATGGAAACGAATGCATTTGCTCAATTTAGTCAGGAGCCCCTGTCCTACGCGTTTGACGCACTTGAACCCTATATTGATAAAACCACCATGGAAATCCATTATGGTCGTCATCATAAGGCATATGTCGATAATTTAAATAAGGCCGTAGCCGGAACGCCTCAGGAAAAAATGTCTCTTTTGGATTTACAAAAATCCGTTAATGCTGAGACACCTGCTGCGATTCGCAACAATGGCGGTGGGGTATGGAACCACACCTTCTTCTTCAACGGAATGGCACCGAATGCAGGAGGTGAACCAAAAGGAAAATTAGGAGAGGCCATCAAATCGACCTGGGGAAGTTTTGATCATTTCAAGGAGGAATTTAAGAAGGCTGCGCTCGGAAGGTTTGGATCGGGATGGGTCTGGCTATCAGTTGTCAACGGCAAACTTGCGATTCAGTCAACTCCGAACCAAGACAACCCGTTGATGTCTGTATCGGATGTGAAAGGAACTCCGGTTTTGAGTCTGGATGTCTGGGAGCATGCCTATTACCTCAAGTATCAGAACAAACGTGCAGATTATGCCGATGCTTACTGGAATGTTGTGAACTGGGAACGCGCCAATAAACTTTATCTTGAAGTATCAAAATAAGATACGATAATGATCTAAAAAGAAAGCCGTTCACAATTAAGTGAGCGGCTTTCTTAAAAGCATTATTGAAGTTTGAAGCTAATTGGAACCGTGTAAGATACCCTGACAGGTACTCCGCGTTGTTTGCCAGCTTTCCACTTCGGCAATGTTGAAACCACGCGCAACGCTTCATTATCAAGTGATGCGTCTACACCTCTGGCGATTTTGGCATTGGAAACAGAACCGTCTTTGTTTACGACGAAGGTTACGAAGACTTTACCTTGAATACCATTTTCCTGAGCTACTGTTGGATAAACGATAGCTTTGCCAATAAATGTACGAAGGGCGAGTTCTCCTCCGGGGAATTCCGGCATCTCTTCTACTACAACAAAGACCTGTTGTTCTTCTTTTTCCGTTTGCACCTCTTCCTGTTTTTGTTCTACCACTTCTACTACTTCCTTGTTTACAGCTGTCGAGATCTGTTCGTCGGAGATCATCAATTTACTTTGATCTTCAACTTTGACAGAGTCGACAACTACAGGGGCAACATATTTAACCACAGCTTGTTGTTCTGAAGGTGGCGGTGGCGGTGGTGGTGGCGGTGGTGGCGGTACATCCTGTTGAAGGTTGTTGGCCATTTCGGCGATTACCTCTCTTGCATCCCTGGATTTTAGTCTGGCTTGATTGCTTGCCCTGATATAGGGAACAATTACGATTAAACCAAGGACAAAAATACCGATCAGCGTAGAGATTAGAACAACACGGTTGTACTTTTTCCGAAGCTGATACGCTCCATATTCCTGATTTCTATTCTCGAAGACTATGTCATCGAAAGTAGGATTGAACTGTTTATCTATTACCATACGAGTCGATCTTTATTTTTTTGCTGTAGAGGGTGCGATTGCAGTTAAAGGTATCCCAAGAGCACGTTCTACCATATTCTGCTCAAGCCAGTCAATGTCGGTAACAATGTATATGGCAATTCCTACGATTGACATTTCATCAATAATATCGACAAAGTTCTTATACTTCGCTTTCTTGTAGAATTTGATCAGGACAATCGGGCCCGTATCATCATTTTTTTTGAGCTGACGAATGGCCGACTGCAAAGAATCCTGTTTGATATCAATCTTCCCCGCAGTGACATCTGCCTTAAACGCTTCAATTTTTTTGAAGAGCGCCCTGTTTCTATCAAGTAAAACCTGACGAATACCTGTGGCACTAAAATTCGTTTCCCGTAACGGAACCAAAGCCGCAGGATCCGCTTTACCGGGATACCAGTATACCTTGTCATTCGGACCCATAATGATGTTAAGCGTACGACTCTCTGCAATTTTAGGAGGATCCACTTTTTCGTTTTTCTTGATCTTCTCAGGCAACATGATATCCATGACCTTTGGTTTGGCAAAAGCAGTCGTAAGCATGAAGAACGTGATCAGCAGACACATAAGGTCTACCATCGGCGTCATGTCTATGGTGGTTGAATGCTTTTTAGGTCGCTTCTTCCCACCCTTTTGTTTATCTTCTTGTATAATTTCTGCCATAATACTACTTTTTAGCTGCTTCTACTACTTCAACTTTTTCAAGGCTGGTAATCAGGCTGAACCTGTTTACGTTTTTATCCTGAAGAATATCCAGTACTTTTTTCACAAGCGGATATTCCACATCATTGTCGCCTTTTATAAGGGTCTGAACTGAAGGGTTAACCTGTCGGGCGAAAAGTATCCACAAGGCCATCTGGTTATCAGTTGAATCAATGGGGATTCCTTTTTCGAACCTGGCTTTTTCGTTGTCCTTAGCAGCAAGGTAGGCCTTAAACTCCTTAATGTTTACTCCAAAGGGGACACTGTTCTTTTCGAAAAAGCGCAGTTCTTGAGGGGTGAATACGATGTTGTATCTCTTACCCATTTCTTCAAGGATTTTGGGTCTGAAATGCAAAATGGTATCTTGACCATTGTCTACATTGAAAAACACCCTGTTGTCCTTTGCTATGGTTATAGTCATAATATTTTTGTCCGGAGAGGGTTTTTCAGATATAGAAGCTGGTGTATCGACAGGAGCCGGTTCAGATGGCTTCATGGTTGCTGTCAACATAAAGAAGGTCAGCAGCAGCGAGAAGAGGTCCACCATCGGCGTCATGTCAACATGAGGCGTTTTATGGGGTATTTTAATCTTTGGCATGCGATAATTTTAAATTTTTTAAAACCAAAAGAATTAAACCCAGACAATTATTTTCTGACACGAGCAGCGAATGTCTGAGTTAGGCTAAAGCCGGCTTCATCAATTTTGAATGTGAAAGCATCAATTTTTGATGAGAAATAGTTGTAAGCAACGATCGCCAATGTGGAGCCTGTGATACCGAATGCTGTATTGATCAAAGCCTCAGAAATACCGGTTGCCAATTGAAGGGCATCAGGAGATCCACCAGCTTGTGACAGCGCAGCGAATGCACGGATCATACCAAGTACTGTTCCGATCAAACCGATCAAAACGGAGATGGAAGCAAGGGTGGAAAGAATCACCATATTTTTGGACAACATTGGTAATTCCAGAGCAGAAGCCTCTTCCAAAGCTTGTTTCATGGAAGTGATTTTTTGATCTTTTTCCAATGTTGTATCTTTTTCGAGATCTCTGTAACGAAGTAAACCTGCTTTAACAACGTTGGCCAATGAGCCTTTTTGGTTGTCGCATGCTACGATAGCTTCTTCAACTTTATCTTTTGAAGTTAAACCCTGGATGTCAGCAACAAATGAGTCCAAGCTGTTTTTACCCTTTACTTTTGTCAAAGTAATAGCTCTTTCTATGATGAAAATGAAAAGGGTTAGAATACATGTCATCAAAATAGGAACAATTGGACCTCCTTTATAAAGCATACCCATGTAATTACCTGGAAGCGGAGTCCCTTTTGGATTTCCTCCTTCAAAGTTGACCGGACTACCCATAATACTTGAGTACAGATAGTAAGCGAATAAGAATGCAATAAGAATTGCACCTGTTGCAAAAAATGACTCGAACATTTTTTTGAATGAACCTGAATTTTTACTCATCTTTTTTAATTGTTTTCGTGGTTAAATAAAACTTTATTGAATCTCTATTTTGTTTTGTTGATTCCATTTTAATTATTTGCCCAGTGTGGCATTATAAACTCTTTTAGCGGTAACTGGAATTTCAATTGTTTTTAAGTCCTTAGCGCTGATAACCAGAATAGTTGAAGCCTCAGGCATGGTAAATCTGTATTCACCTTTTGCATTTGTCCAGGCTTCGGCAGCAGTATCTTTGACCCTTACGGAAGCTCCTGCAACGGGTGTACCCGAACTATCTTTGATCATACCAGAAATCTCATTCGGATTGGCCTTGGGTTTCGCACTTGATTGCAGGGCGACTATGTATTTGATCGATGATTTGGCTGCTTCGTTGGCGGGATCCAATTCAAGAAGCTTGTTATACGATTCAGAGGCCCTCGGGTATTCTCCTTTTTGCATGTACATGGATGCCAAAGAGCTGTAAGCTTTGATCATCATATCCTTGTTCTTAGGATCAAGATTTACCATGCGGTTGTAATAGGCTTTTGCCTCTTCATATCTATCAGCCTGAAGAGCATTGTAGCCCAGGTAGCGCAGTGCATCAAAAATCTCATTTACATTTTTCACAGAGTCAGTTGAAGCTTTGGCAAGAAGAGCAGCAAATTTCTGTTTACCCAGACCAAGTTTGGAATCAGGATCCTTGGCAGAAGCATTGTTTGCACTCCAGAGATAGGCAGGAATGTAATCAGGATATTTAGTAATCAACTGATTGAATACTTCATCCGCTTTGTCAAATTCTTTTCCCTGATAATAAGCCTTTCCGATCTGAAGATAGTTTTCTTCCGAATCTTTTCCTTTTGAAATGAGCCGTCTCCATGTATCGGCCGCTTCGGAATAGTGCCTGTGCATATAATGTGAGTTGGCTTTTTCCTGAATCAGGTTCACATCTTCATCAGCAAATGTAATGGCTTTCTCATAAGCTTCAGAAGCTTTACTGAGCTCCAGTGCGGAAGCATTTATGTTGGCTTGAAGTTCATTAACTTTGGCAACCATCGGTGCTTCGTTCTCTTTTTCTTTCTCTTTGGCAGGGCCTTTCAAAGACTCAATTTTCTCCCTCTCTTTGGTAAGATCCGCGTTGGCCTTATCCAGTTCAATCAACATCTTTGGATAATTCTGGTTCTTCTTCTGAATGATCCGTGCATAATATATATAGTCCTTTTTCAGGATTCTGTCAGCGGGAAGATTCGCAAGCAGGTTATTCATATAGGTCAGGGCCGCTGCGTAGTTGCCTTGTTCGTAGCTGGAATAACCTGCAATACGGTTCAGGTAAGTCCTGGATTTATCAACTGCAAAAATATCTTCGACGTTTTTGATTACTTCAGCATAGTTTTTGGAGTAGAAAAGAGCATTCACATAACGAATCTTAGCAGGAATGTTCTGGTTAGTCAGTCTTAGATAGGTCTCAAAGTAATCTTTTGATTCCTTGAAACGACCGGCCATCGAATAAAGCTGTCCTAATTCACGGTAGGCAGGGGCGTAGTTCTTGTCGAGGGCTATCGCCTGCTCATAATATGGTATGGCAGCCATCAGGTTACGGCCCTTGAAATAGATACTTCCAATTTTCATGTTGGCCATTGGTGATGTGGGATCAGTTTCCTGCGCTTTGTTGTAATTTTTGATCGCGAGCGACCCATTGTTCACAAGAAGATACAGATCGCCGGCAATAATATAAATCATTTCATTTTTTTGATCAATGCTCAGTGCTTCCCTGATATAGGGCATTGCCAGAGTTGTATCCACCTTGTCAAATACGATGTACGATTCAGCAAGTTTTGCCAGTGCATGCGCGTATTCTTGCGGATTAGGGATTTTTGAAACCTTCTTATAGGGTAACAGGAAACTCTTGGCTTTTGCCCGCATTTCTGTGGCTGTCTTCTGATCGCCCAGGTAAGAAGCTACCTTTGCCAGGCCCACATAGTTTAAAGGATCATTTGGACTAATGGCAATACCCTTATCAAAAGCTTGTTTTGCTTCTGCTGCTACAACCTTCAATGAGTTGGAGATTGAATCAGAAAAGAAGTTTAACATTGTATTCTCTCCAAGTCTATAATAGACTTGACTGGTGGGTGCACTTTTTGCCAAATTCTGTAAAATCTGATCTGCTTTGTCAAATTGTTCATTGTGCGTAGCAGTTATCGCTTCTTCCAATGTTTGGGCTTTTAACCCGGAAATACCGCAAAGAATAAACAGGGTAAGGATCACAGAAGCTTTTTTTAATAAACTATTTAACATAATATAAACTATTAAAGTTATTTTTTAATCTGTATTAAACGTATTGGCATGGTAGCCGGAACCAAACCGGATTTAAGAACAATTCGTTGTCCCTTCTCGCCCGACCACCACGATATGAATCCTGTGCCGAGCCCTTTAAAGCTCTCCCTGGTAACAATGTTAATCCTTCTGGTAAAAGGATAACTCTTGTCAAGGATAGATCCCTGCACTGGCATGAAGAATGATCCCGGATCCAGAAAGCGTTGCGAAACAGCAACAGTTTTGATTTTGCTTGAAAAAGCTCTATTGGTCGAATCTTCGCGGTCACAAATCCAGTTTACACTCACCATTCCAATCGCACTCTTATTTTTTTCTACATAATTAATAACTTCCTCATTGTTGTTGACAGAGTAGAAGTTGGAAGGCAACTGGGCGGGAAGCTTAAATTCATCTTTAAAATAGCGGATATTGGCCGATTTTTCATTGTCGAATACAGCAACAATTTTACCTAGCTTAGACTTGGCATTCAATTGATTCCAGTCATTAAGTTTGCCAGTGAAAAGATCATTGACGTTTTGGTAAGTGAACAAGGAATCTTTATTTTCTTTATTCAAAACCAGTGCAATCGCGTCATAAGCAACTGTGGTTGTCCTGGCAATGGTTTGTGTACTTAACAATAATTCCTTTTGCTGAGCCGTTGGTTCCCAGGCCGTAACAACAGTTTTTACAGAATCATTGAGGAAAGCTGCAACCAGATCCTTCTCGGATAAGTAGGTAGGTGTGATGTGTGCATACTTATAGAGAGCAGTAAAAGTGTATATTTCAGCCTCAACAATAGGCTGAAACGAAGGATCCGCAATAATGCGGATGGTCCCTCTGGTCGGAGTTTCATCAATTTCAGCTGGTTTTCGGGTACCACACTGTAAGTTTAGTGTAAGTATTACTACCAAACCGCTGATTATTAAGCCAATCGACTTCATGTCCCTCAAGTTTGAAAACAATTTCACAAATTCAGTCTGAAATGGTTAAAATTTCGTTGCAATAATAATAAATCAAATTTGTTATAGGGCAATAAATTATAACATTCTTATTTTTTTTTTGGTTGAACTCTTTAAATTTCAAACTAAAACATTACAAAAAGTCTGCAAAATTTAGATTGAGTTTAAATAATCCTGAAAATCAGCTACTAGGCATCAAAAGTGATCAAAATCAATCATCTTCTGACTCGAAAAAATTCTCTTTGATCTTTTGATAAGAAAGCACAATCCGGTACATCCCATAAAGCAATAGTGGAGTGGCAAAAATCACCTTTAGGGTCTTATCCGCGTTGATAATCGTAGAGAATAAGATGACATAGGCAAGTCCGAAGTAAAAAAAGATCATCAATGTTCCGACGATTGTCATAACTTTATCATAGAGTCTTCTGCTGCTACTCATAATCGGGTTGTTTTTCCGTTGTAAATATACAAAATTTGTTAATAAAATTTACTTCAACCAGCGATTTAACCAGTTAAAATAAACCCGTTGCCATAAGATTCCGTTCTGCGCCTGAAGGATCCAGTGGTTTTCCTCAGGAAAGAGTAAAAGCTCTGCGGGAATGTTCTTTAACCTCGCTGAATTGAAAGCTCCCAGACCCTGCGTGTAAGGAATCCGGAAATCTTTTTCTCCATGGATGACCAGCATCGGAGTATCCCAGTTTTGCACCAGTTTGTGTGGGGAGAAATTTTTGTAAGTATTCTGTGCAACAGCGTTTTTCATGTCCCAATATGAACCGCCGTTATCCCAATTGACGAACCACATCTCTTCTGTGGTCGAGTAAAGCGCCTCCATATTGAAGATCCCGCTGTGAGAGATAAACGCTTTGAATCTTCCCTTGTGGATTCCCGCGAGGTAATAAATAGAATATCCGCCATAGCTGGCACCGACCGCACCCAGCTTGTTTTTATTGACGTAGGGCTCTGCAGCAAGGGTGTCAATGGCGGTCAGGTAGTCCTTCATATTCTGTCCGCCATAGTCGCCGGAGATTTGTTCGTTCCATTCGTGCCCAAATCCGGGAAGCCCCCTGCGGTTAGGTGCGATGATGATGTAATTATTGGCCGCCATGATCTGAAAATTCCATCGGTACGACCAAAACTGACTAACAGTAGTTTGCGGTCCGCCCTCGCAGAAAAGCAAGGCGGGATATTTTTTCTTCGGATCGAAATGTGGCGGATAGATCACCCAGGCACGCATTTTCTTCTTGTCGGTGGTGGTGATCCAGCGACTTTCCACTTTCCCGATCGCTAATTGATCCAGAATGCCTTTGTTGACAAAAGTCAGCGGTTTGCCCAGGCCTGTCTTAGGATCAACCAAATAGATTTCAGCAGGCTGCGACATGGAAACCCTGGAGGCAACCAGCTTATCCCCGGCTGGAATTACATTCTGGTAATCATGGATTCCGTCCGTTACCCTGGTAATTTTTTTCGTTGGAAGATCCAGTTTGAAAATTTCATCAGTAGCTTTGATATCGGAGATAAACCAGATCGTTTTACTGTCCTGAGACCAGCTCAGATTCTGGACGTTCTGATCGAAACCGGAACTCAGGTCTTCCTTTTTCCCGGTAGTGAGATCCGCAACAAATAACCGGTTCTTATCCGATTCATAACCATCCCGTTCCATGCTTTCCCAGGCGATCATTTTTCCATCCGGTGAGAAGGTTGGATTCTGGTCATATCCCATCATCCCTGCGGTGAGATTTTTGGTGTTACCCGACTCGAGGTTATAAAAGTAAATGTCTGAATTGGTGGATACTGCGTAGTCTTTTCCAGCCTTTTTCTTACAGGTATAGGCGATGGTTTTACTGTCTGCGCTCCAGGCAATCTGTTCCGTCCCTCCATTAGGCTTCAAAGGAGTATCATAGCGCTCGCCCTGTTGCAGGTCTTTAATATCCGATAGTCCAGCCTGGCTGTAGCTGGCAACAAATACATGCTGGTACGTCCCGTCGCTCCAGGTGTCCCAGTGGCGGTACATGACATCGTCGTACAAACGTGCATTGGCCTTGGGAAGATCGGGGTAAAGATCGTGCACATCCTTGTCCAGCTTGACCGTGCCTATGAAGAAAATATGCTTCATGTCGGGCGCATATTTGAAACCGCCGATGCCATCCTTCACTTTGGAAACCTGTTTCGGTGAGGAACCATCCGGGTTGACTTCCCAGAGTTGCGGTTCGCCCGATGCGGTCGAAATGTAGCCTATCTTCTTTCCGTCGGGTCGCCAGGTTTCTTCCGACTCCTTCTCGGGAGTGTCTGTGATCCGAATGCCAGGGCCACCCGCGACTGGTGCAACATAGAGATCCCGGTAGGATTTATTTTCGGAAATATTGAAATAGGTGATATCATACAATATCTTATTCCCATCCGGGGAAACCTGTACAGATCCTATCCTCCCGAACGACCAGAGTACTTCAGGCGTCATCAGATCGGAACTCAGTTTGGGGGTTTCGGGTACGTAATTTTTCTTAACCGTCTGACCGGTAACCGAATTGTCAACCGTCAGTAGGCTGACCGAAAGAAACAGCAAGCATGCTGGCAGTAATGTTTTCATCTGTTTTTTCGTAAATGTAAGTGGTTTTGACTGCAATTGTAATAATAAAATCAACGAATCAACGATCATACTTAACAAATTATGACAGTTGAGCAGGCGGTTTACCCCTAACCGCGAATTGAAATAAAGTTTATTTGAAGGTTATTTGTAAATTTGCCTCTCGTTTGAACCGAATCCTATTTAAATGGAACGTGCGTTTTTAGAGACCATTTTTCTTTGCGGAATTGCCTTGCTGGTACTCCTGGAAATCTACTATCTGCAGCATTGCCAGACAGATAAAAAAGTCCTGAATGTCCAGAAAAAGAAGCGTACATTTCTGTTTATCATGATGTTGGGAATTCAGGTAATCCCATTTTTTTATATTATTTCAATTGATTTCGGTCCCACCGACTACCATCTTTGGAAATGTTTCAGCTTTCCCGTTACGATCTTTTATTTTTTCTGTATATGGCTGTTTGTTAAGGCTTTGTCTGATCTTGGCAAATGGTGGACGCCAGGGCAGGAATTAAAGGAGGATCTTGAACTGGTGAAGACGGGCGCCTATTTTTATATCCGCCACCCTATGTATGCCTCCCTTCTGGGGATAGCCTTATGCCAGATTTTTATGATTCAAAACTGGATTGCCGGACCAGCATCCTTGTTTCTGGTCACGCCATTTTGCATTTATCAAATCAGGAGAGAGGAGTCCCTGATGGTGAAATTCTTCGGCGATGAGTACCGGAATTATATCCGTGGTACGGGTATGTTATGGCCAAAAGAAGATAAAATACCTTTTATCAAGAAGATTATGAGGCAGTTACTGGTACAATTGAAAATAGTTGCTGTGGCACTGTGGCGACTGATCCGAAAATCTATCAAGAGTAAATCTAAGGTCAGTGAATCGTAGCCTTTAAATCTTTTGCTGAAAGAGCACGGCGCATGGGAAGCAAATCCTTCTTAGCTCCCTTCTTAATTTCACACTTCTGCTTGTAATGAACCAGATAAGTACACTGGATGGCCTGAACCCGCTCCATGTTGCAAACTTCCATTAATGCATCAATCACGTAGTTAAAAGTATGATAATCATCGTTATAAAGAACAAGAAAATTCTCATTCCCGGTCCCTACTGAGGATTTTTCCTTCTTACTGACAGATTTATCCGTATCCTGCTTCATGACTGTGAATTAATATACGCTGTGCAAATAAAATAAATTTATTTTCCTCCTGCAAGTTTGAGCGCCTCAGAGATTTTTATTCTTTCACCATTGTGGAAAGCCGCGATGAAAGCATCTATAATTCCCTGCTGTATCATTTCATTCTTCACTTTGGTTGCTTCAGGATATCCAGTGAATTCTCCAACAGTATAAATTTCGTATTTTCTGGAATCCATGTATTTGTCAACCTTGTATAATTTACTGATTCTCGCATAGATCTTTTTAAAAGCAGGGGTTGCAATTCCATTTTTTAAAGAACTAATCTGTACCCTGAAAATCAGGTTTCCGACTGGAACACTCTTGTCGGAAGTGTCAGCCAACAGTGAAGCTGGTGCTACTGCGACGGTCCTGGCTGCATCCTTTTTGGCAGTCGGCGGTAGGGCAGTCTTTGCCACTTTTTCACCGCCTTTGTTGAATGATACCACCTTTGCACTTTTCATCCCTTCCTGCACCAGCTGATCTTTCATCTTAAGGGCATCAGCAGAACGGGCAAAATTACCGATTGTGTAGACGACATTCTTTTTAGCGTCTGTGAACTTGTCGACTTTCCTTAGTTTACTGATTTTGGCATAAAGTGTTTTGAAAGAGGGAGACAGGACGCCGTTTTTGAAGGATCCAATCTGTACCCGATAAACCTGTTCCTCCACCTCTGCGCTTTTTTCGCTTACCTCAACCGGAGGGGCTACTGGTTGAGAGGCAACCGTATCTCTTTTAACTTCAGGAATGGGAATAACCACAGTTTCCTGAGTTTTTACCCTGAGCTTTTCTTCATTGATCCTGTCCTGATTCAGATTATTTTCCCTTTCCAGGATGGTCGCATTGTAAGCTGTTGCGGCTTTATCCCCCTCTCTTTCCCAGTAGGCAGACTCTTTAACCCTGGACTGATCGAGGAATTTTTCACGGTCACGCATCATCTGGTAGGATTTTTGCTCACAATCTACAATCTGCTGGACCATCCCCAGTCGGGTATCAACTCTGGTAATGCTATCGTGGACTTTACGCAGGGAGTCGGTGAGGGCAACGAGTGAATCGTTCTTGCCTGTGCAGATCCAAGCCTTGGTGAAGAGTATTTTGCTCGCTTCGCTGCGGAAATCATCAATAGAATGGTAGGCAAGAATCCCGTTTACCTGAAAATTGAACCAGGCCTTTTTAAGAGCTTCGGGGATGGGGAAATTTTTTTCGTCGATCTTCGGTGGTGGTTTTAACAAAGTATCTCCGAAAAGAGCTGTGTCGGTTGCTTTGGCAAGAGTGAAAGGGTTGTTTTTCTGCTTGCATAAGTCAACATAATAATCAAATTTGAGCGCCCTTTTCTCCTGTTTGCTGCCAACCTTTTCGTACCTATCGTAAAAATCTTTCGCTTCCTGCCAGTTCTCCAGTGCATGAAAATAATTGGCAAGATAAAAATTGGCATTGACCGGAGTCTTATCGACGACCGAGTTAAGCAGAGCCTCCTTAGCAGCTGTCTCAAAAATATTGTTTTTGATCAGACATACGCCATAATAATAGTTGTACATGGCGTTATCAGGATAACTCTGGGCCAGTTTTGCAAAGACTGGAAGGGCTTTTTCGAAATTACCCTGCTGAAAATAGTCAATTCCAAGGGTCTCTTTGCCAAGTGTTTGTTGACCAAAGGACAATTGAAACGAGCAAATGAGAAGTGAGGTCGCTACCAGAATAGGTATTGAAAACAAAATTTTTTTCATTTTTTTAGCAAACAAAATCCGCTCTAAAAATACAAATATAACCTATTTGTCAGGTAACTGAAGAATAATTGATTTATTAACCCCCGGCATTTTTGAAAGTGGTCGGATTCACTTAAATTTGTAAAGTATACTTTAAACAGAAATCAATTTTAAATCGTATAAATAATGGCAAAAGATCAAGCAAAAGGTGTGGCGGTCGACAAGACTGTAAACCTCGAGAAGTTGAAAGCTCTGCAGCTGACAATGGACAAGATTGAAAAGAGTTATGGCAAGGGTTCCATTATGCGACTGGGTGATAAACCGGTCGACGATGTTGCAGCCATCAGTTCTGGTTCCATTGCACTGGATCTGGCTCTTGGCATAGGCGGATACCCCAAAGGCCGGGTAATTGAAATATTTGGTCCTGAATCTTCGGGTAAGACAACTCTGGCAATCCATGCCATTGCAGAAGCTCAAAAACAAGGCGGGATTGCCGCCATAATTGATGCAGAACACGCGTTTGATACGTCCTACGCGACTAAACTTGGTGTTAATATCAACGAGTTGCTGATCTCTCAGCCGGATAACGGAGAACAGGCCTTGGAGATTGCCGATAACCTGATCCGGTCGGGTGCGATCGATATTATCGTGATCGACTCTGTTGCTGCGCTGACGCCGAAGGCCGAAATCGAAGGCGAAATGGGTGATTCCAAAATGGGATTGCACGCCAGACTGATGTCTCAGGCCCTTCGTAAACTGACAGCCAGTATCAGCAAGACAAAGACCTGCGTCATCTTTATTAATCAGTTGCGCGAAAAGATCGGAGTGATGTTCGGAAATCCGGAAACCACCACCGGTGGTAACGCCCTGAAATTTTATGCTTCTGTGCGCGTGGATATCAGAAAGATCGGTCAGCTGAAGGAGGGAGAAGAGGTTCTGGGAAACCACACCCGTGTCAAGATAGTAAAAAACAAGATCGCTCCTCCTTTCCGTAAAGCAGAGTTTGATATCATTTTCGGAGAAGGAATTTCAAAAATTGGCGAGATCATTGACCTGGGTGTAGAACTGAATATCATCAAGAAAAGCGGTTCCTGGTTTAGTTATGGCGAAACCAAAATCGGACAGGGGCGCGAATCGGTCAAATCACTGTTAAAGGACAATCCCGAACTGGCAGAAGAGATTGAAAAGAAGATCATTCAAAATTATACTCCCTCGTTGGAGATATAAACTTTATGTAAATTAATTACGAAATCTGAACCGGAAAGCCAGCGGTTCAGATTTTTTTTTGAACATTTGCGGATTATGCTTAATGATAATTTATAAGGGAAAGGCAAATGAAACCCTCATGAGCAAAAGCTCACAAAAGAAGATGTATATCGCTGTGAGGGTTCCATACGGCAAATGGAAAACAAATTATAACCGTATGAAAGTAATAAAATTCGGCGGAACATCCGTAGGTTCCGTTGAAAATATCAGGAAAATCAACGAAATAGTTCGAAATCAGCAATCAGATCTGATCGTCGTTGTAAGTGCCGTCGGAGGGGTCACAGACCTACTTCTGGCCGCTGCAAATGCCGGAGCCAAAGGAAACGAAGTAAGTTCCCTGCTGGAGGAAATTTGGACACGTCACGAAAATTTATTGTCTGGTCTGTTTGACCAGGAAAATCTGGATGAGGTAAGTTTAAAAATGAAGAGCCTCTTCGATGAGCTGGAGAAAATCCTTCAGGGGATCAGGCTAATCGGCGAACTTACTCCCAAAACGCTCGACAAAGTGATGGGTTTCGGTGAGCGGCTCTCTTCCCTTTTTATATCCAGGTATTTGAATGCGGAGCTGATCGACAGCGCCGCGCTGATCCGGACAGATAGCAACCACGGTCGTGCAAATGTTGATTTCACTATAACTTATGAACTGATCAGTAAAGCTTGTGCCGGACTAAAGAGAATTGCCGTCACTCCCGGTTTTATCTCCTCAGCTGCAGACGGTACCGTGACCACACTGGGAAGAGGGGGCTCTGATTATACTGCGGCCCTTTTTGCTGCGGCGCTCAATGCTGAAAAACTTGAAATATGGACCGATGTTGACGGCTTCATGACTGCCGATCCAAGGGTGATCAGCAAGGCATATCCCATACCGCAGCTTACTTATAGTGAAGCGCTGGAGTTATCGCACTTTGGAGCCAAAGTGATCTACCCGCCTACTATTCTGCCGGTCTATCAGAAGTCTATACCGGTTCAGATTAAGAATACTATGAATCCTGCTGCTGAGGGAACAATGATTGGTAAAGTTGATCAGCTTGCTACAGAACATCCCATCAAAGGAATCTCCTCCATCGACGGCATCTCTTTGTTTACGGTTCAGGGATTAGGAATGGTAGGGGTCACAGGAATTGCCATGAGGCTCTTTGGTGCTTTAGCCAAGGAAGATATCAACGTAATTCTGATCTCCCAGGCATCCTCAGAGAATTCGATCAGCTTTGCCATTGATTCAACCCGCGACAAAACCGCAGAAACCGCTATTCAAAAGGAGTTTGACCGCGAAATTTCTTCCGGACTCATCAATAAAATCAGCAGTGAAGAAGATCTCTGCATTGTCGCAATCGTAGGGGAGAACATGAAACATTCAGCCGGTATAGCCGGCAAACTGTTCTATACGATCGGAAAGAACGGTATCAATGTGGTCGCAATTGCTCAGGGAGCTTCCGAACAGAATATCTCATGGGTCGTCAAGAAGTCTGATTTAATAAAGACCTTGAATGTGGTGCATGAATCGTTTTTCCTGTCGCCATTTATCGAATTGAATATCTTCCTGGTAGGAATTGGTACAGTTGGCCGAGACCTGATCAAACAGATTAATCAACAGCAACTTAAGCTTCAAAAGGAGCACCGTTTATTGCTTCGTATCTGCGGTGTTGCTAATTCCAGGAAGATGATATTTAACAGGGAAGGATTCGATCCGGATTCTATTGCTACACTACTTTCAGGCGAAGAGGCGGAAAAATCGGATATGAACAGTTTCTGCAGTCAAATGGTTGGGATGAACATGTTCAATTCCGTTTTTGTGGACTGCACTGCAGAGAAGAAAGTGGCCGACCAATACCGGACCATCCTCAATAATTTTATATCAATTGTCGCCGCAAACAAGGTTGCTGCCTCATCAGACTACCTGGCATACAGGGAGTTGAAAGAGCTTGCTGCCAATCACGGAGTAAAATATCTTTTTGAAACCAATGTTGGAGCGGGCTTGCCATTGATCTCCACGATCAATGATCTGAAGCGTTCGGGCGACAGAATAGTAAGAATCGAAGCGGTCCTTTCCGGCACCCTGAATTTCATTTTCAATACGCTTAGCAGTGAGATTCCGTTGAGTACGGCCATCCGCATGTCGAAAGAAAAAGGGTTCTCAGAGCCGGATCCCCGCATCGACCTCAGCGGGGTGGATGTGGTCCGGAAGTTAGTGATCCTGGGAAGGGAATCAGGGTACAAACTGAGTCAGGAAGATGTTGTGCAGAAACGCTTCATCCCTGATCGCTTCTTCGATTCTACCCTGGAGGATTTCTGGAGGGATATTCATGAGATGGATGCCCATTTTGAGGCTGAAAGGATTATTCTTGAAAAGGAAAAGAAGAAATGGCGCTTCGTTGGACTGATGGAAGAAGGGCGAGCCTCCGTATCATTACAGGCGGTCGGACCCGGTCATCCGTTTTACGACCTGGAAGGGAGCAATAATATTATCCTGCTTACAACTGAAAGGTACAATGAATCTCCGATGCTGATCAAAGGGTACGGAGCAGGTGCGGCAGTTACAGCCGCCGGAGTTTTCGCGGATCTGATCAAAGTTGCTAATATCTAATTATGAAATACATCATTTTACTGGGTGATGGCATGTCCGATCAGCCACAGGCAGAGTGCGGTGGCAAGACTCCTCTGATGCTTGCCAGCACCCCTTATATGGATCGCCTGGCTACCCTCGGCCGAAACGGCACACTCAAAACGATTCCCGATTCCCTGCATCCAGGTAGTGAAGTGGCCAATCTGGCCGTGCTCGGTTACGATGTTGAAGCAATTTATGAAGGAAGGGGAGTAATTGAGGCAGCAAGCATGGGTGTCGAACTTCATGCGGGTGACCTTGCGATGCGCTGCAACCTGGTCACACTCACCGGGGAGATTATTTTGAATCATTCGGCCGGTCATATCACGACAGAAGAGGCCGATGTACTGATCCGGTTTCTGAATGAAAATCTTGGAAATGACAGGGTCCAATTTTATACAGGTGTTTCTTACCGCCACCTGCTGGTTATTAAAGGGGGAAATAAAAACGTCATTTGCACGCCTCCCCACGATTTTCCGGGGAAAGAATATAAGCCATTATTGCCCAAAATGGCAGATCCATCTGGTCAGGAAACTGCGCAACTTCTCAATCAACTGATGTTGCGCTCGCAGGAATTACTTCAGAATCATCCTGTTAACCTTACCAGGAAATCGCTGGGCAAAACACCCGCCAACTCCATCTGGCCCTGGTCTCCCGGCTACAAACCGGCCATGAAAAGCCTGAAAGAACTCTTCGGAATACAAAAAGGTGCGGTCATTTCGGCAGTCGACCTGATCCAGGGGATCGGCGTCTATGCCGGACTGGATGTGATCAAGGTCGAAGGCGCCACCGGACTCTACAATACCAATTACGAGGGGAAAGCAGAGGCTGCGGTCAAGGCGTTGGCAGATCATGATTTCGTTTACCTGCATGTGGAAGCCAGCGACGAGGCAGGTCACGAAGGGGATCTGAATCTCAAGGTCCGAACCATCGAATACCTCGATCAGCGTATTCTGAAATATCTGATGGTAGCGTGTTCTGAAATGTCGGAACCGGTTACCATAGCCCTCTTGCCCGATCATCCGACACCCTGGAAACTTAGGACTCACACGCGGGAAGCTGTTCCTTTTGTAATTTATTGCCCCGGCGTAACGCCTGACAGCGTTGAGCGCTACGACGAGACGGCTGCAAAACAGGGAAGCTATGGAGAATTAAAAGGTCGGCAGTTCATGGAAGAATTCTTAAGATTAATATGAAATATTATAGCACCAATAAATTATCACCTGCGGTCGATTTAAAAACAGCCGTTACCAAAGGTCTGGCACCCGACAGGGGACTCTATATGCCTGAACGGATTCTTCCGCTGGATCCGGTATTCTTTGCCCAGTTGCCTGTGATGACTTTTCAGAAGATGTCCTTCGAGGTAGCAAAGAATTTTTTTGGTGAAGATATTCCATTAGATATATTGCACGAGATTGTTTATGATACCCTGATTTTCAATACCCCTCTGGTAGAAGTTGAGAAAAATATTTACTCCCTGGAATTGTTTCATGGCCCGACACTCGCCTTTAAGGATGTTGGAGCAAGGTTCATGGCCCGGATGCTGGCTCATTTTATTTCGAAAGAAAAAAAGATGGTGCATGTCCTGGTTGCCACGTCCGGAGATACCGGGAGTGCTGTAGCAAACGGATTCCTGGGTATTGACGGCATCAGTGTACACGTTCTGTATCCAAAAGGGAAAGTGAGCGAAATACAGGAAAAACAGTTTGTCACTTTGGGTCAGAATATTACTGCACTCGAGGTCGATGGCTCGTTCGACGACTGTCAGGCATTGGTGAAAGCTGCTTTCATGGACGATGAACTTCGAAGAAAAATGGTGCTGACATCGGCCAATTCGATCAACGTAGCCCGCTTCCTGCCCCAGGCTTTCTATTACTTTAATGCGGTGGCACAATTGAGAGTAAAGGACCCAAAGATCGTCTTTTCTGTCCCCAGCGGTAATTTCGGCAACCTCACGGCCGGACTGATTGCCAACATCATGGGACTACCAGTCGATCGTTTTATTGCTGCAAACAACAGCAACGATGTGGTTTACAAATACTTACAATCAGGTAATTACCAAACAAAACCTTCCGTTACCACGATAGCCAATGCCATGGATGTAGGTGACCCGAGTAATTTTGCCCGGATTCTTGACCTTTTCGGACACGATCGCACCCGGATAAGCGCCGTGATTTCCGGAACAACTTATTCGGATGACCAGATCAGGGAGAGTCTTGCGGATTGTTATCAACATAGTGGTTATCTGCCTGATCCTCATGGTGCCGTAGCCTACCGCGCACTGAAAGAGCAGTTGCTGCCGGGTGAAACCGGAATCTTTCTGGAGACTGCCCATCCTGCAAAATTCACTGAAACAGTAGAAAAAATCGTTGGTAAGGGCAACGTTCCAATGCCCGAGCGTTTACTGGAGTTTATGAAAGGAGAGAAGAAAACAGTTGAAATGAGTACCGGATTTGAAGATTTCAAAAAATACCTACTCTCAGTCTGCGCTTAATTCCAGCCAGCGCATTTCTTTGTCTTCGAGTTGAGAAGTGACTTCACCGTAACGCAACGATTTCTTATGCAATAAATCGGCGGCCATTAACCCTGAATTGAGATCTTCCTCCAGGATTTTCTTCTCATTTTCCAGGTTACTGATATCTTTTTCAAGCTCTTCCAGCTCCTTTTTTTCCTTGAAGCTTAATTTTTTCTTTTCAGTTACCGGCTTTTCCCTGACCGGTTTGTCCGTTTTGACAATAACTTGTTCGGCTTTTGCCTTTTCTTCGGCCCAGTCGCGGTATTCGGTATAGTTTCCGGGGAAATCTTTGATGACTCCGTTTCCCTCAAAAACAAACAGATGATCAACAATCTTATCCATGAAGAAACGGTCGTGGGAAACCACAATCGTGCATCCTTTAAATGATTTCAGATATTCCTCCAGGACATTCAGTGTCATGATATCCAAATCGTTGGTGGGTTCGTCGAGAATCAGGAAATTGGGATTCCGTATCAGGATGGTACACAGATAAAGCCGGCGTTTCTCCCCGCCGCTCAGTTTGCCCACAAAGGAATATTGTGTTTCTGGCGGGAAAAGAAAATAGTTAAGAAACTGAGAGGCACTCAGTTTTGATCCATCTCCCATCTCCACCACTTCGGCAATCTCCTTGATGATGTCGATGACCCGGTCGTCGGGTGAAAATTGAATTCCATCCTGTCTGAAATAGCCGAACTGAACGGTTTCTCCTGTATCCATTTTACCACTGTCGGCAGGAATAGCACCCGTCAGTAGGTTCAGAAAAGTACTCTTGCCGGAACCATTTTTCCCTACAATGCCAATCTTTTCGAACCGTGCAAATTTGTAGCTGAAATTTTTCAGAATAGTGACGTCGCCGAATGCCTTGGACAGATGGTCGAGGTTAATGATTTTATTTCCCAAACGTTGTGAGTTGATGGCCAATTCGAGTTTATTATCTTCGATACGCCTGGAAGCCTTCTCTTTAAGCTGATAAGCAGCCTCGGTCCGGTATTTGGATTTATGAGAGCGGGCCTGAGGCATTCTTCTGAGCCAGTCGAGTTCCGTCCGGAAAAGGTTTCTGTCCCTTTCGATTTCGCTGTTGAGGTTTTGAATCCGCTCATCGCGCTTCTCAACATAATAGGAGTAATTCCCCTTATATCTGAAAAGGGAATGTTCATCCATCTCGATGATCTCATTGCAGACACGATCAAGGAAATAGCGGTCGTGGGTGACCATCAGCAGGGTGCATTTGGCTTTTTCCAGGGTACGTTCCAGCCATTCGATCATCTCCAGATCGAGGTGGTTGGTTGGTTCATCCAGAATCAAAAAGTCAGGTTCATCGATCAGTACGTGGGCCAGTGCGATCCTCTTTTTCTGTCCGCCGGACAATTCACGGATGGGTTGCTGCAGATCGTGGATGTTTAATTCGGTGAGAATTTGTTTGATTTTCAGTTCAAAATCCCAGCAGTTCAATTGGTTGAGCCTGTCCATGGACTTTTCGATGGCCTTTTGGTCTCCGCTTTCGATGGCGCTTTCATATTCGCGCACTGCAGAAATATTTTCACCTGTTGAACTGAAAGCCGCTTCCAGAACGGTCTCGTTAGGGTTCAGTTCGGGCAATTGGCGCAAATAGCCTATCCGGATATCCGTATTGATGATGACTTTGCCGCTATCGGCGACTTCATCGCCCGACAGGATATTCATCAGGGTCGTCTTTCCTGCTCCGTTTTTAGCAATCAGGGCTACCTTATCACCCTGATTGATGGTGAAGGAGATATCTTTGAAGAGCTCTAAATCTCCCCAGTTTTTTGAAAGATTGTCGAGTTGCAGGTATGGAATCATGTAAAATAATTATGAAGTGCAAAGGTAGTGGAAATGAATAATGAATAATGAAAAGTGAATAATGAAAAGTGAATAAAGCTCCAACGGATTTGCAATCCGTTGGTGAAAGATGACCAGCAGATTGCAAATCCGCTGGAGCGAAGGGATGATGGAAGGTGAGTAGAAAATGATTATTTTGCGGAGGTAAATTGATAGAGATGGAACCACAAGAAATATGTGAGAAGATAACAGCCTGGTTTCAGGAGAATATGCCGGTGGCGGAGACGGAGCTTCATTATAAGGATCCCTATCAGTTGCTGGTAGCCACAATACTCTCCGCCCAATGCACTGATAAACGCGTCAATATAATAACACCGGCACTATTCCAGCGTTTCCCAACCCCGGAAAAAATGGCTGAAGTCGAGCCGGAAGAGGTGTTTGAACACATCATGTCCTGTTCCTATCCGAACAATAAAGCAAAGAATCTAGTTGGAATGGCGCGGAAATTGATCTCCGATTTTCAAGGTACTGTACCGGATGAAATGCAGGATTTGCTGAAGTTGCCAGGTGTAGGAAGAAAGACGGCTAATGTGATATTGTCCGTGGTTTTTAACAAACCGGCTATGGCAGTGGATACGCATGTTTTCAGGGTATCGGCACGACTCGGTCTGACAGTTGGATCCAGAACACCGGAAGAGACAGAAAGACAACTTGTCAGGCTTTTTGCCCCAGAGCTGCTGCCTGTCGCACATCATTGGCTGATTCTGCACGGAAGATATGTTTGCCAGGCCAGAAAACCCCTTTGTGAAACTTGCGGACTACGTGCATGGTGTTCTTTTGGGAGGAACATCTAATTTCGATTAAATTCGAAAATTTCAACCTAAATATTTTTTTTTCGGACAATCTTTGTACTTTTGCTGCAGTGTTCTGAAAATAATTTTCTCTAAAACAAATAATTTAAGTTATGGCTTATAAAATTTCTGATGAGTGCATTGCGTGTGGAACATGCCTGGATGAGTGTCCTGTTGAAGCAATCAGCGAAGGTGAAATCTATAAAATTGATGCTGCGCTTTGTACCGATTGCGGATCATGTGCCGAAGTATGTCCTACGGATGCCATAGCACCTGAGTAACAAGGTGTGAGTCTTTTTCGAACCTGCTTGATTCAAGCAGGTTTTTTTTTATAGTCTTAAGACATCAAACCACAAACGCCTCCACTCTAAACTCAGCCTATCAATATTTCCCCTATGACTTCAGCTCCGACTTGATCGAAATGGGAACGCGCGATGGGGTCATGATTTTAAACTCATCGTGGATCCGAAAGGTATGAAGGAGTAGCAGTCATTTCTTATAGATAGAAGACAAAACCCACTGTTCCGATCACCACATCTTTTGGTACAATGTTACTTCCGTTTCCAAGATGATCAACAGAATAAGAGGTCCCCAGAAAATTCATCCTGAGCTCTTCGTAGCTGTTTTTGATCCTGGATTTCTGGTAATCCACAGCAACTTTCAGCTGGATCTTCTCGGTTACGGGAAACCTCAAGGCAGTACCCGCCAGAAGATCCAAAGATATATTGACTGGATTTGTATTTCTTTGCATGTATTCCCATTCATTGTCAGGATTGCTGAGAAGAAGGTTTTGATTTGGCAAATAAGCGACATGCATCCCTGCCATCAATTGAAAATCCCATGCTACTTTATTGAAATTAAGGCTGTACACTGGTCCGATGATCATGCTGTTAGACATCCACGAATTGACAGAAAATGCAAGGTTCGTTCGTTCTGGTTCCGTGAAAGAAACTTGTTTCTTCATCCTGTTTTCCATCAGCGTACCCATACCGTTGCGATCTACCGGATTGCTGGTTAGCATGACCATTCCCTTAATGCCCCAATGAGCGCTCAGCGGATAAGTCGCATCCAAATTGAGGGCAAATCCTTTCAAAGCAAAACCGTTCTCCGCACTGGCAGGATTTGTATCAGCAAAGGAACCTACCGGCAGACAGCCCCCCATTGAAAGCGAAATATACCAGTTCTCAGGTTGTGCAGAAACAGTCAGTGTGAGAAATAGCAACACAATTGAAAACAGGATGTGCCTCATTTATTGTTAGTTAAAAGATGGAAAGAAAAGGAAAAATAGTACCCTGAAAGAAGCAGTAAGATAGATTCTCAAGAAATGTTAGAATTTTGACCCATTTTGCGGAGTAATCAGTAGTTTGTTTTAATATTGCCATTTACGCAATAAGCATCGTCGCGAATTTACAACATTGTCTCCTTGTAAAAAACCGATTAGGTGAAATATTAATTTTCTCCCAGAAATATTTCTCACACGGTCAAGGAGTAATGGAGATTTGTTATTTTTACGAATCATTAAACTTTTAGATCTATGAAATTTAGAGCAATGTTGATTTTGGGTGTTATTGGTTTACAATTGGTAGCAACCCAAACCTTATTTTCGAAAGATACTCCGGTGGGCAAGGAGCAGGGGACCGTCTCTTTTGTCGACAAAAGTGATCAGAAGCAGATAGATATCCTGATGGATGGTAAACTTTTTACTTCTTATATCTGGCCAGATAACGTAATGAAGCCGGTTTTGTATCCTGTCATCACTTCTGCAGGCACTGAAGTAACCCGCGGATTCCCGCTAAAACCGAGGGCTGGAGAACGGGTCGACCATCCTCACCATATCGGTATCTGGTTCAACTATGGAGATGTCGACAAACTCGATTTCTGGAATAATTCAGAGGCAATTCCTGCTGCAAAGAAAAATCAATATGGCATCATTCACCAAAAATCGATTGAAAAGAAAGAGGGCGGAAAGGGTCATGGAATCCTTGTTGTAAATGCCACCTGGGATGCACCGGATGGAAAACAATTGCTTGCAGAGAAGACTGAATTGCGTTTCAGCAACCAGGGTGCATCCCGTGTGATCGATAGAATTACCACGCTGACAGCCGGAAAAGAGCCTGTGTCGATGGCCGATAACAAAGAAGGTGTCTTTGCCATCCGCGTTGCCCGTCAGTTAGAGCTTCCATCAAAGGATAATATTGTCATGACAGATGCCAAGGGTAATCCCACTACCGTGAAGGTCATGTCCAACGAAGGTGTAACCGGCAGCTACCGCAGCAGCGAAGGGATCAAAGATGATGCAGTTTGGTCGACACGCGGCAAATGGATGGACCTGAACGGAACCATCGGCAGTGAAAAAATCGCCATCATCATGCTTGACCATCCGAAAAATGTTGGTTACCCAACTTTCTGGCATGCGCGCGGATATGGTTTGTTTGCTGCTAACCCGCTGGGATGGAGCGTATTTACTAAAGGGAAAGAGACGCTGAACTATAGCATCCCGGCAGGTAAATCGGTTACTTTCCGTTACCGGATCGTTATTCATAGCGGTTCAGATCTTGGTGATGAAGTCATTAATGCCATCGCCGAGGATTTCGCCAAAAAATATTGAACTTAAATAACATTGATAAAAAAATCCGGAAACGTTCCGGATTTTTTTATCAATTTAGGACAGCATGCGACAAACTTGGATCATTGAAGAGGTAGAAAGGGTGTTTGAAGAACTGGACAATCATCTCAAAGAGACCTCTCAGCAAAGCGGACTCCAATGTCTTGATTTTTGCGGTATATGCTGCAGAAAGATTGATATTGAGGCATCTCCGCTCGAGTTTATGCCACTGGCTGCCTGGCTTTATAGGAATGAAAAAGTCAATGATTTTTTAGTAAAGCTGGATAATCCTGAGCACAAATGGTGCGCATGCTTCGATCCGGAAGCCTCCGCGAAAGGGGAATGGGGATGCAAATATTATGAGCACAGAGGACTGATTTGCAGACTATTTGGTTTCGGTTACAGATTAAACCGGGAAAACCATCCTGTGCTTGTAACATGTAAAATCATGAAAACTACCAAAGCCGCTGCCGTCGCCAAAGCGGCAGAATTGGCTGCCGGAAATCCAGAAGAAATGCCGGTCTTCAGTAATTATTTCATGAAACTTCTGGCCATTGATCCTGATCTTGCCGTTCAGCAGATACCTATCAATGACGCCATAAGAACAGCCATCGAAAAACTGTACTTCTATTTTCTGGACAAGGAGGGGAAGTAACTTAACTCTTTTGGCTGTCCGCTTTCTTAATCTTGCTGTAAAAAGCATTTGCAATGGTTTTGCCCCGGAACTTGGCCCTTTCGGCTACAATCCCTTCGAATAATTCATCCACGTTAGTGCACCAAATTTTGAGCCATTGGTCGAAATGCTCCCTCTTAAGCTGCATGTTGAAATGGATTGGAACCGGATTGCCAAAATAGTCGGGACGTCTGAGCAAAACAGTATGCCAGAACCGGTATAGTTTCTTGTGGTGTGCCTCCCAGCGACCTTCCAGCCGGCCATTGAAAAAAAAACCAATCGTCTGATCCTCTCTTACTTTGGCGTAAAAAGTATCCACCAGTAAATGAACATCTTTCAGGGTAGCTATGTCTTGCATGAAAGGAGAATATTTTGTTTTCAAAATTCGCAAAAATATTCATACGAAGCACATTTTTTGAATAGCATACTGTCATAATACCCTTTGTAATTGGTTATTGAGAATGAATCTTTTTAAGATATCTCATCTATATATTTAGATAAAAAGCTATATTTTTGATGAAATATCAAATCAAAAACACATGAAACCATCTAGGAATTTTTACAACTGGATGAGCCTTACCGGGTTCGTAATCGCAGCCAACAGTTTGCTCGTGATTCTTGTCCTTTTTCTCTTTTCCATGTTTTCCGCACAGAGTAACACCTACCTGGGATTGTACATCTATATCATCGTACCGATGTTTCTTGTTATCGGTCTGCTGATGATTCCGTTGGGTATTGTTCTTCGGATCCGCAAAAAGGACACGACGCCGGAGGAACCCGGAAACTGGCCCGTATTCAATTTAAACGATAAAAAATTCCGCTCTGGATTCATAACTATTTCTATTATCACAGTGATTCTTTTGCTGATTTCCGCAATGGGAAGTTACAAGGCATTTCAATATACTGAATCCGTCGAGTTTTGCGGTAAACTTTGCCACCAGGTGATGGAGCCTGAATTTGTCTCCTACCAGCATTCTCCTCATGCCAGGGTCGCCTGTGTCGAGTGTCATGTTGGAGAAGGTGCCGACTGGTACATAAAATCAAAAA
The DNA here is from genome assembly GCA_036508555.1 of Prolixibacteraceae bacterium. Classification (GTDB taxonomy): domain Bacteria; phylum Bacteroidota; class Bacteroidia; order Bacteroidales; family Prolixibacteraceae; genus CAINVV01. The sequence continues at coordinate 8,621 of DATCHD010000035.1, read as the reverse complement.
TGTCAGGACTTTACCAGGTCTATTCCGTAATATTTAAAAAATATGCCCGCCCGATCGGAACCCCTTTACATAACCTGAGACCAGCCCGTGAGACCTGCGAACGTTGCCATTGGCCCGAAAAATTCTATTCCAGGAAGCTGATTAATATCCGTTCCTACCTGACAGACTCTGCAAGTACAGAATGGAACAACTCACTGATGATGAAGATCGGTCCCGAATACAGTTCCATGGGTTTGACAGAGGGTATTCACTGGCATATCAATAAGAATTTTAAGATCGAATATGTCTCTACAACTGCCGATAGGGAGAGTATTCCCTGGGTGAAAATGACCAATCTGCAAACCGGTGAAGTGAAGACTTTCATGGATACTGAGAATCCTGTTGCCAAGGTTACACTGGATTCAATTCCAGCCAGGGTCATGGACTGCATGGATTGTCACAACCGTCCGTCGCACCTTTACAATTCTCCGACCTTCTACATCAACAATGCCATGGTAGCCGGAAAGATTCCAAAGGATATTCCTTACATCAAAAAAGCGGCGATGGAGGCCCTGAAGATTACCTATACCAGCATGGATTCTGCTATGAACGGTATCAATCAGACAGTTACTAGTTTTTATAAGGACAACTATCCGGCTATTTATGCCAAAGAATCACCCAGAATCACCCAGGCAATCACCGCAATCCAGACAGAATATAATAACAATGCCTTCCCTTATATGAGGGCCGAGTCGACCCGTTACCTGAACCATATTGGCCACCTGGAATCTGACGGCTGTTTCCGTTGCCACTCTGATCGTCACAAAACAGAAAAAGGTGAAACGATTTCGCGCAATTGCGATCTTTGCCATACTATTGTCAATCAGGGTCCTACCGGGAAGGTGACGACCAGTTCAACGGATAAGGCGCTCGAATTTGTTCATCCAATAGAAATCAAGGGCGCCTGGAAGACTTCTTTCTGCTCCGAGTGCCATAAAGTACTCTACGAATAATCCTTCTGATCGATGAAGGTATTATTAACAGGTAGTACCGGCTACATCGGAAAAAGATTATTGAATAATCTTTCAGTAGGCGGGCACGATTTAACCTGCTTCGTCAGAAGTCTGGAGCGCATGGTCATACCGAATTCGACAACTGCCAAAATTTCGGGTCACGAAATCGATCTATTGAAGCCTATTCCGGATCACCTTCATTCGCTGGATATTGATGTGGCGTTTTACCTGGTGCACTCCATGTCCTCTTCTATCGGACAATTCATGGAGGAAGAGGCATTGTCGGCCAGAAATTTCGCCAGTTTCATTAGCAAGACTAACTGTCAGCAAATCATATTCTTAAGCGGAATTTCCAACTCCAAAAAGCTTTCAAGGCATCTTCAGTCCAGGAAAAATGTTGAACTCCTGCTACGTGAATCTGGCAAACACCTCACGGTACTGAGGGCAGGCATCATCGTTGGCAGCGGAAGCGCTTCCTTCGAGATCATTCGCGACCTGATGGAGATACTTCCGGTTGTTGTGGCTCCAGCCTGGGTAAAAACACTCTGTCAGCCACTTGGCGTGGCGGATGTACTTAAATACCTTACCGGCTGCATGCTAAACCCTCAAACTTACGACGACATTTTTGATATCGGTGGACCCGAAATACTATCTTACAAACAGATGCTCCTGCAATATGCAGAAGTACGCGGATTGAAAAGATGGATCGTCGTCATTCCCTTTTTTAGCCCCAGAATGTCTTCCTACTGGCTTTATTTTGTAACCTCCACCTCTTACTATCTGGCCGTTAACCTTGTCGACAGCATGAAAGTTGAGGTGGTCTGCAAAGACAACCGACTGCAGCAAATGTTGGGTATACATCCGCTTACCTACCGGGAAGCATGTAAAAGAGCATTGGAGCGCATTAACCTCGACACAGTTGCTTCCAGCTGGACCGATGCGGTTTCAATGGCTAAGGGGAATCAACTGTTTGGATACCTTGATGTTCCGACCTATGGAATACTCCACGACAGGAGAAGTCTTAAGCTGGAGGGCGATCCTGATAAGGTGCTCAACCGGATATTCGCCATTGGCGGTGAAACCGGATGGTATTTCGCGGACTGGATCTGGAATATCAGAGGGGTAATTGACAAAATGGTTGGCGGTGTTGGGCTTCGTCGCGGCCGTCGCAATGCAACAGACCTCAACCCGGGCGATGCGCTCGACTTCTGGAGGGTACTGATTGTGGATCGCGAAAACAATAGATTACTTCTCTTTGCCGAAATGAAAGTGCCGGGTGAAGCATGGCTGGAATTCAAAATCGGCATGAGGGATGATGGTCTTTATCTGACCCAGACAGCCACCTTTATGCCGAAAGGACTGAGCGGCAGACTCTACTGGTGGCTACTTCTGCCGATTCATCTGGTGATGTTTCAGGGTATGATCAAGGCAATCGTCCGCGGTAAGTAAAAAAATATTTACATTTGATGAATGGACACACTCGAATCAGCACTCACAACCGACCTGTATAATCCCTGGTTTTTTATCCCGGCCTTACTTTTCGTCGTGCTGATCGCCTATTTTGCGATTAAATTCTTCTCCTTCTTCTTTGAGTTTTTTCAGGCAAAGGGCTGCCTGACCGTTTTGGTGATCGCGCTGATTGGTCTGCCTGGTCTCGTTGCCATTACCCTGCTGGCCGGCTATACCATCACAGCCTCGTTCCTTATACTGGCTGCTGTCATCGGAGTCATTACAGGATATATTGCCCGGGATTCGGAGGAAAACGTGGGGAAATTTGGCAGATTTATCATGATTGTCTCCATTATCACACTGATTCTGGCACTCTTTCTGATCAAGTTTATTTGAAAGTCGCTATTTATAATGAGTCTAATCTTCAGTTTTTTAAGGCATTCAATAATGCCCTGACAGCCTCATCAGGTGTTGCCTTCTCTTCCAGTAATTGAATAAATTTACTTCCCACGATGGCACCGCTAGTATGGGCCGTGGCAGCTTCCAGCGTCGCCCGGTTACTGATACCAAACCCGACCAAAAGAGGATTGCGCAGTTTCATGGCAGATACCCTTGTAAAATAAGCCTGCTTTACTTCATCAAATTGCTGCTGAGCCCCGGTCGTCGAAGCACTTGAAACCAGATAGATAAAACCTTCTGTGTGCTGATCGATGAGACGGATTCGCTCATCTGACGTTTCCGGGGTAATCAGCATAATCATTTTCAAATCATGAGCTTCAGCAATATTTTTGTAATTCTCCAGGTAATCGGCAAAAGGAAGATCGGGAATGATCATGCCGTCGATACCCACTTCGGTGCAGGATTGGCAGAATCGCGCAAAACCATATTGCATGATCGGGTTGAGATAACCCATCAGAATCAACGGCATCTTAACAGATTTACGCACTTCCCGGAGTTGTTCAAAAAGCAATCTTAGCGACATGCCATTGCGCAGCGCCTCACCTGCAGAGTGTTGAATCACAGGACCATCCGCCATCGGGTCAGAAAAAGGGATACCAATTTCAGCCAGATCTACCCCATTTTTTTCCAGTGCGGTCAGGATAGGCAGATTGTCCTCCAGCCGGGGGTATCCGGCAGTGAAATAGACAGACAGAATGTTGCTTTTTTTTCTTTGAAATAGCTGCGTCAGACGGTTCATGAGTGTAATAATTTAATATTTTTGATGAAATCTGTAATAAGGGCATCATCTTTAAGTCCCGGAGCAGTCTCGAATCTGCTGTTGAGATCCACCCCTGCCCATCTCAGGTGTTGAAATTTGTCAAGTTCATCGAAACTGTCAGGTGCAATACCGCCACCCAGCAGAAAGGGCGTAGCACCGGCATATTTTTGCAGGATATTCCAGTCGAAGGTCAGCCCAGAGCCCCCGTATTTACTCGTTGGCGTGTCGAAAAGGAAGTAGTCGCATAGTCCTTCATAATCCATTGTAAGATCAATATCCTTTTCCGACCGGATGGAAAATGCCTTGATAAACCGGATGTTATCCGCGATCAGTTTTTTTAAAGCTGCCAAATATTCAGGAGTTTCATTACCATGAAGTTGTAGATAGTCAAGGTGATAAAAGGTGCTTTTCTGTACCACTACTTCTAATCTTTCATTGACGAAAACACCGACCCTGCCTGTCTCTTTTAAGGAAGCGACGGAATCAGCGGTAACTTGCGAATTAACATAACGTGGAGAGGAAGGATAAAAGATCATCCCAATCAGGTCAACACCTTCAATGGCAGCGATCTGTTTGATGTTCAAAGCGTCCCTCATTCCGCAAACTTTGATGATCATGACCTGATTCCGTTGATAAATTCTGATAAAGTTTTTCCTGGTTGTCCACCCTTCATAAAGGTTTCGCCAATTAAAAATCCGCGAAACCCATGCTGCCTTAGTTCTTTCACGGTAGAAGGCAGGGATATGCCGCTTTCCGAGACCAGAAGTGCACTGCTTTGCAACCCGCATAATTTCTCTGCCAGGTTAAAGGAGTGACTGAGTGATGTTTCAAAAGTACCCAGATTCCTGTTATTGATGCCTAACATATCGATAAAAGGATTCAGATATTCCAACTCCTTCTCTGCATGAATTTCCAGCAAGACCTCTAACTGCAGTTCCCTGGCTTTTTGCGCCAGGTTCAGGCAGTTTTCCGGAGTCAGCACGGCAGCGATAAGCAGAATGGCATCGGCTCCGGCGATCCGGGCTTCGACCAGTTGATAAGAGTCAATGATGAATTCCTTTCTCAGAAGTGGCAGACTGACCAATTTTCTGGCAGTGACGAGATCTTCCAGGGATCCTCCGAAAAAGTGATGATCGGTAAGAATGGAGCAGGCAGACGCACCGGCCTTTTCATAGGCAGGCAGCACTTCTTCAACGCGGGCATCAGGAAAAATCCAACCCTTGGAAGGGGATTTTCGCTTGAACTCGGCAATAATGCCTGTGGAAGATTCAGCAAGTGCTGCACACATGGAAAAAACAGGCCTCTCCAGCGCCGCAGGTAGCAAACGTTCAAGCGCTGCAAGTGGAATAACTGCCTTTTGTTGTTCCACCTCCATGCGCTTCCGGATGATTATTTCCTGTAAAATATCCTGCATAACACTAAGAGTTGAGTTCGAGGAATCGTTTGAATTTTTGCAGTGCCTTCCCGCTTACCAGCGATTCGCGGGCTTCATCCAGACAGGTTGCAATCGTTTTTTCCGGACAAAGTACCTGAATGGCGAAGGCCGAGTTGGCGATCACACAGTTGTTTTGTGCCGGTGTTGCGGTACCTGCCAGCACCTGATCGAAGATGGCTGCTGCCGTTTCTATGGTGTCTCCGCCGAAGAGGTCGGCTTCAGCATTGCGTGCCAGGCCAAGCTCCTCCGGACTGTAAATATGCTCACGCTGACCGGTAACTACCTTGAAGGAATCCGTCAGCGAGATTTCGTCGTAGCCATCCAGGCTGTGCACCACCGCGAACCTGTTGCCGCTCTGTTGGAAGGAGTAACTGTAAAGTCTTAACAGTGGAAGGTTGTAAACTCCCAGTAACTGATTGCGCGGCATTGCCGGGTTAACTAAAGGGCCAAGCATGTTGAAGAAATTTCGGACACCAAGACTCTTTCTGACCCCGGCCACTGCCTTCAAGGCCGGATTAAAAATCGGCGCATGAAGATAGGCCATGTTCGATTCTGCGATGGACCTTTTCAGATGATCGTTGTCTGTCGTGAATTTCACGCCGTGATATTCCATCACATTGGAGGCTCCGCTGATGGAGGTCGCGCCATAATTTCCGTGTTTGGAGACTTTGTAACCCGCTCCGGCCACGACAAAACAGGATGCAGTAGAGATATTGAAGGTATTTTTCCCGTCACCACCGGTGCCGACGATATCGATGGGATCGAATTCGCTGAGGTCAATAACGACCCTCATGTCTAACAAGGCATCTCGGAAACCGGCCAATTCCTCCACGGAAATACTCCTCATCAGAAAAACGGTGATCAGTGAGGCGATCTGGGCCTCAGTAAACTTTCCGGACACCATGTTCTGCAGGATCTGTCTGGCTTCTTCGCGACCCAGAATCTGGTGCTCAAATAATCTGTATAATAGCTGCTTCATTTGTTTGTGGTATTAAGCCAGTTCTCCATGATCTTCGCTCCTAAAGGTGTAAGCACCGACTCCGGATGAAACTGCACGCCCTTCACGTCATATTTTTTGTGTCGCAAAGCCATGATCTCCCCGGAATCATCAATTGCCGTCACCTCGAGTTCGTCCGGAAAATTCTCCTGACTCACTGCCCAGGAGTGATAACGGCCAGCCTCAAAATTATTGCCTAATCCCCTGAAAAGGCTGTCATTGGCCGTCACATTGATCTGAGACGCTACACCATGATGCACTTCTTTCAAATTCACCAGCGTGGCACCGAAGACCTCGGCAATTGCCTGATGTCCCAGACAAACTCCCAGAATACTCTTTTTGGGAGCACAATGCCTTACGATTTCTAACAGCAATCCAGCTTCTGAGGGAATCCCGGGACCGGGACTCAGCAGAATCTTATCATAGGTATCCGCTTCTTCAACCGTGAGCGCGTCATTTCTTCTGACATCAACCTCCTGTCCAAAAGATTTAATCAGATGAACCAGGTTGTAGGTGAAGGAATCGTAATTATCGATCAGTAATATTCTTTGCATGTCCCTTAATTTATCAGTGTTTCTGCGATATCAATCGCCTTTTTCAGTGCGCCAAGCTTATTATTAACTTCCTGAAGTTCACTCTCATCATTGCTTTTGGCCACGATGCCTGCACCGGCCTGGTAGAAGAGGGTATTTCCCCTGCTGACAAATGTCCTTATCGTTATGGCCTGATTAAGCGCCCCATTAAATCCGATGAATCCGATACATCCGCCGTAAGCACCGCGGTCGTGCGGTTCGATCTCCGAAATCAGCTGCATAGCCCTTACCTTGGGCGCTCCGCTTAGGGTCCCTGCCGGGAAAGTGTCGGCAAAAGTTTTGATGGGATTACTATTCTGGTTAATGGTTCCGCTTACGCGGGAAACCAGGTGGATCACGTGAGAAAAATAGTGAACCTCCTTGTAAAAATCGATGCCGACATCGTGACAGTTCCGACTAAGATCATTGCGCGCCAAGTCAACCAGCATCACATGTTCCGCATTCTCTTTCGGGTCATGAAGCAGCATGTCGCTCAATGCTTTGTCCTGCACCACGACACCGCTCCTGCGAACTGTTCCGGCGATGGGATCGATGGTGGCCCTTCCATTAGTGATTTTACAATGCGTCTCCGGGGAAGAGCCAAAAATTCTGAATCCTCCGAAATCAAAGTAAAAGAGGTAGGGGGAAGGATTCACACTACGGAGCGCCCTGTAAACTTTGAAGTCATCGCCAATAAATAACTGCTCAAACCTCCGCGAAAGCACCACCTGGAAAACATCTCCCCTCAAACAGTGGGATATTCCCTTGCGGACCATCTCACGATACTTTTCATCGGTAATCGGAGAACTTTCCTTGCCATTCAGGCGGAAATCATAGGAGGCATAATTGCGGTTGGCAATCAGCGTTTCGAGCTGCCTCAGATCAGGAGACTCCCCTTCTGCGGTCAGTTCAATAAGGGTGAGTTCATCGGTATAGTGGTTGAAAACCAGGATATATTTATAGAGGATGTAGAGCAGATCGGGCGCATCATTCTCTGCCTGATGGGTCTCTATGACTGGAATATTTTCGAGGTATCGTACTGCATCAAATGCGGTATAACCGAATACTCCGCAAATATCAGCTTGTTCGCCGGTCACCTGAAACCGGTTCATAAAATCGTTGAGTGCATCAGTCAGGGTAAATTCCTTGCTGAGGATTTTTTCAGACACTTTACCGTCCGGAAAGGCAGCTGTGCAAATTCCGCTGTTGATGGAGACCCTGGCCATGGGACGCAGGGCAATGAAGGAAAGACTGTTCTCACTTGCGTGGGAGTCAGAGCTTTCCAGTAGTACTGACTCAGGGTATACATCCCTTACTTTCAGGTAGATGCTGACGGGCGTATGAATGTCACCAAGTACCCGTTTACTGAATGCCGTGTATTTATATTTACCTTCCATATTCATATTATTTTAATTTTTCCCATTTTCACGGTTTCTCACCTTCTTACTTCGCCCCTCGACCCTAACCTTCTCAAACGCGCCATTCCCGGTCCCTGAGCCTGTCGAAGGGCCCTTCGACAGGCTCAGGGACCGGGTTTCATCTCTTCTATATAAGTATCCATGTCCTTATCGCCCCTTCCCGATAGGTTCAGTACCACTATATCCGTGGGTTTAAAGGCCACTTTTGACAGAGCTCCCAAGGCATGAGCAGATTCAAGTGCCGGGATAATCCCCTCGATACGTGTTAGTTCGAAAGCTGCTTTTAGCGCCTCGTCATCATCGACTGCCAGAACAGTGGCCCTTTTAGTAGTGGCCAAATGGGCATGCATGGGTCCGATACCGGGATAGTCGAGTCCGGCAGAGATGGAATAGGGCTCTTCGATCTGACCGTCCTCACTTTGCATTACCAGTGATTTGGAGCCGTGAAGAATTCCAACCCGCCCCAATTGAATGGTTGCGGCGCTCTCTCCTGACTCAACTCCCTTGCCGCCTGCCTCTGCCAAAACGATCTTAACCCT